>DASTUE010000165.1:0-3774 GCA_035759805.1 Lysobacter sp.
AACGGATGCGATCGATGAGGTCGAACTCGGCCAATGGGGTTACCTGCAGATTGGGCGCGGCGTGCTGAAGCCCGCATCGCGCAATGTGATCCGGAACACCGGCCTGGCCGGCTTCACCCTGCCGCAACCACCGGACTGTCCCATGGCGCCGGTCGGGAGGCCCGTCCACCAAGCGAATATCGTGGAGCGACTGGACGGGCCTCCCGGCCGGTGCCCCACGGATCCCGCCCCTGCTCTTTCGCCCTACCGCTTCCGCGACGCACTCACCTCGACCGCGCGCCACTCCGCGGCGGCGTGGTCGAGCACGCCGTTGACGTACGTATGCCCGTGCTCCGCACCGAAACGCTTGACCGACTCGATCGCCTCGTTGATCACCACCCGGTACGGCACGTCCGGTCGGTGGTGCAGCTCGTAGGCGGCGATGCGCAGCACCGCCAGTTCGATCGGATCGACCTGCTCGATATCGCGGTCCAGGAACGGCGCCAGCGCCTTGTCCAGCTCGACCCGGTGCTTGGCGACGCCGCGGACAAGCTCCTCGAAGTACGCCAGATCAGCGACTTCCCGCGCCTGCTCGTGGGCGAACTGCTCCACCACGTCGCTCACGCCGGAACCCGACAGCTGCCACGCGTAGACGGCCTGCAACGCACGCCGGCGCGCGCGCGAACGCATGACCGGATCGATCCCGCCCGGACGACGACGCTGGTTCATGCCAGCTTCTCCATCAGGTTCGCCATCTCCAGTGCGGCCAGCGCGACCTCCTCGCCCTTGTTGCCGTGGCTGCCATCGGCGCGCTTTTCGGCATCCTCGTGCAGTTCGACCGCGAGCACGCCATTGCAGACCGGCACGCCGGAATCCAGCGCGACCCGCATCAGCCCTTCCGAGCAGCCATCGGCGACCTGCTCGTAATGGCGCGTGTCGCCGCGCACCACGCAGCCCAGCGCGACGATCGCCGCGTGCTCGCCGGCGGTCGCGATACGCGCGGCGGCGACCGGGATCTCCCAGGCACCGGGCACCCGGATCACGTCGATCGCCGCTTCGGCCACGCCATGCTCGGCAAAGGTCTTGCGCGCACCGGCGACCAGGGTGTCGGTGATGCGCGGGTTCCAGCGGCTGGCGATGATCGCGAACCGCGCGCCGTCCGGGCTGCGCAGGTCGCCTTCGATATGGGCCATGTAAGGAAAAGCCTTGAAAGGAAAGGGAATTCGCGAATGACGCGACGGCGCAGTTTACCGTGCGGCCGCACGCGCCATGTGCATGGGTTCAGACGTACTCGACGACTTCCAGCCCGAACCCGGCCAGGCCCACCTGCTTGCGCGGCGTGCCCAGCACCCGCAGCTTGCCCAGGCCCAGGTCGGCGAGGATCTGGCTGCCCGCGCCGTTGCGCCGCCATTCGGTCAGGTCCTGCCCGGCGCCCGGGCCGATCTCGTGCGCCGTGGTTTCCGCGGCCTGCGGCTCGGTGCGGATCCGCGCCAGCAGGGCGGCGGCATCGACATGCTCGGCCAGCAGCACCAACGCACCACGGCCCTGCGCGGCGATCGCAGCCAGCACATCGCCCACCGCCGGGCCGAAGTCCGGCCGCCGCCAATGCAGGCCATCCGCCAGCGGGTTCTGCATCTGCACCCGGACCAGGGTCGGCACGTCCGGATCCGGCTCGCCCAGCAACAGGGCGAAATGCAGCGCATGGCTGAGGCGGTCGCGGTAGGTGACCAGCTGGAACGGCCCGTGATCGGTCCGGATCTCCCGGCTGTCGACCCGCTCGACGGTGTGTTCGGTCTCCAGCCGGTGACGGATGAGCTGCTCGATCGAGCCGATCTTCAGGCCGTGCTCGACCGCGAACCGCTCCAGCTCCGGCCGCCGCGCCATGGTGCCGTCGGCATTGAGCACCTCGACCAGCACGCCGGCCGGCTCCAGCCCGGCCAGCAACGCCAGATCCGCCGCCGCTTCGGTATGGCCGGCGCGGTTGAGCACGCCGCCGGGCTGGGCCTGCAACGGGAAGATGTGGCCGGGCTGGTTGAGGTCGGCCGGCGCCGCGTCCGGCCGCACCGCGGTGCGCACCGTGTGGGCGCGGTCGTAAGCGGAGATGCCGGTGGTGACGCCCTCGGCGGCCTCGATGCTGACGGTGAAGTTGGTGTGGTGCTGGGAGGTGTTGTCGCGAACCATCGGCGGCAGGCCGAGCTGGTGGCAGCGCTCGCGCGTCAGCGACAGGCACACCAGGCCACGCGCGTGGGTGACCATGAAGTTGATGTCGGACGGCTTGACCAGCTCGGCCGCCATGATCAGGTCGCCTTCGTTCTCGCGGTCCTCGTCATCGACGATCACGACCATGCGGCCGGCGCGGATCTCTTCCAGCAGTTCGGGGACGGTGGCAAAGCTCATCGGGGTGGTTCCTGTGGTGTGGGCCGGCGGCAGGGAAGCGCCCCGGGCCCGTGATCGTCGTTTCCGCACGGACGGAAACCGGTGGTTGAGGCCAATGCGGCAGGGAAGCCCGCGAGGTCAGCTTTCCGCACGGCCCTGCAGCAGGCGTTCGACATAGCGGGCGACCAGATCGACTTCCAGATTGACCGCATCGCCGACGCCGGTGGCGGCGAACGCGGTGTGGGCGACCGTGTGCGGCACCAGCGCGACCTCGAAGCCCTCGCCATCGACCTCGTTGACGGTCAGGCTGACGCCGTCGACGCAGATCGAGCCCTTTTTGGCGACATAGCGCAGCACGGCGTCCGGCGCGGTGAAGCGCCAACGTTGCGCGCGCGCATCCTGCGCGATCGCCGCGACCGCACCGACCCCATCGACATGCCCGCTGACCAGGTGGCCACCAAGGCGGTCGGTCGGGCGCATCGCGCGCTCCAGGTTGACCGCCGCGCCGACCGGCAATTGGCCGAGCGTGGTGAGCGCGAGCGTCTCGTTGGATGCATCGGCCTGGAACGAGGCCGCATCGAATCCGACCACGGTCAGGCAGGTGCCATTGACCGCGATGCTCTCGCCCAGCGCGACCTGCTCGAACGGCAGCGAGCCGACCTCGATGGTGAGCCGGGCGTCCCCGCCCAGCGACTCGCGCGCGGCCAGCCGGCCGACGCCCTCGATGATGCCGGTGAACATCAGCGCGGCTCCCGGGGAAGGGAATTGACAGGGGTTTTCATGGCATTGGACATGGATCGTTTCCCGCATGGATGGTCAGCGAAAAACGCCACAAGGCAATGGCGGGCAGCCGGCAAAATGCCAGCTGCCGCCGTCTTCTTTCATCCGGACTATGACCGTCGGCTCCGGCATCGGACCGGATCTGCTGACCCTCCACGGCCATGCCGAAGCATGCCGCCGGAGGCGCTCGCGGGCTTGTCGCGCTGGCTGGTCGCCACCGAAACCTACCGCCGGTGGGGAGTTGCACCCCGCCCTGAAGACGTTACGTGTGCCACCGATTTCCGGCAGCCCGGCGATTCTAGCAGCCGCAAAAGCCGCCACCATTCCGGCTCGTGGAACGCTGTGGCACGGCTGACGGCCTTGGGGTCGGCTGTGGAACGGGTGGATTCGCGTGGTGGGGCAATGCCGCCCAGCCAGGAATTGAAAAACAACAGCAACAGCAGCTCAAAGGCTTCGGCAGGAGCGTCGCCCTGCCGGGGTGCTTGCTGCCCGGTTCGGGCGGGCCTGCTTTTCCATCGGCTACCGAGACAATCCGTGGCACCTGCCGGGTGTCCCGATCACCAAGCGAATTTCGTGGAGCGACTGAGCGGGATACCCGGCAGGCGCTGCCCGTGCAGTTAAACGTACTTCGCTGCTGGA
>DASTUE010000166.1:0-9841 GCA_035759805.1 Lysobacter sp.
ACCGTACACCTCCACCAACACTCGGGAACTCAACCCCGACATCATGGGTAATCCGGCGTTGAAGCCCGAGCTCGCGACCGGTGTGGACCTGGCCTACGAGACGTACTGGGAGGACGGCGCCATGCTCAGTCTGGGCGGCTACGCGCGCACCATCGATGACGTCATCCGTACGGAAACGCGTTTGGTCGGTGATCGCTGGGTTGCCATGCCGGTCAACGGCGGCAGCGCGACCGCCTGGGGCATCGAGCTGGACACCAAGTTCCCGCTTGTGCGGATTCTGGGCGTGGCGGGCCTCGAACTCCGCTTCAACCTGACCCGGAACTGGTCGCGGGTTGGCGACCTGCCCGGGCCGGACAACCGCATCGACAAACAACCGCGCCTGAGTTCCACCCTGGCCACGGATTACCGGATCAGCCCTGCCTGGTCGGTGGGTGCCAGTCATAGCTACCGCAGCGGCGGCCAGGTACGCACCGGCATCCACCAGATCGATAGAGAATCTGCACGTCGCGAACTCGATGCATACGTGCTGGCCAGCCTGTCGGGGCAAGCCCGACTGAGGCTGAGTGCGGGCAACGTGCTGCATCAGGACATCGCCAGCGGTACGGAATACTTCGATGCCAGCGGCAGGCAGCGGATCGAACGGCAGCGGGCATCACACATCAGTATCCGCGCGAGCCTCGAGGTCGTGTTCTGATGTGAGAGATCGATTGGTAACGGCTGCTCTCCACCCCGCAGCGAAGCGGGCTTCGATGACGAGGAGCTGGCGATGCTGCAGGATGCGATCGAGAACCGGGCGGTCACCGCGGCGGCGCGTTGACGGCCTTTGCTCCACTTGATCGATAGCCTTAGGGAGATACCCATGTCGAAATTCCGTTCCTTTTTTGTGCTGCTGGTTTCTGCCTGCGCGATGGTCGTGCTGACAGCCTGCCAGCCGCCGCAGCCGTCCGCGCCCGCCGCAAACGCGCCGGCAGCGGCCGATGCCGCGACCGACGTGGCTGAGGGCGCGGTGCAGATGGATGCGCAGGACGCGTCGATCACGCAGTTCCACGCGCGCGGCAACGAGCCGTTCTGGTCGGTGAAGGTCGATGGCACCGCGCTGACCTGGACCACGCCGGAGATACAGCCGGGCAAACTGCTGGTGGCCGAGCGCAGCGCCGATGCCGACGATGGCATCCAGTTGACCGGCAGCGATGACGGCAAGGCGTTCACGCTCGATATCCAGCGCACGCCGTGCCAGGACTCGATGTCGGGTCAGGAGTTCGAGTTCACCGCGACGTTCACCTACGACGGCGAGGCAATGACCGGCTGCGCCGGTTCCGGCTTGTGAGTCGTTGATGCGAAGGGCGGCGAGATGTTTCGTCACCCTGCCCTCGGGAGTCTGGCGACGCTCCTGGGGGGGGCAGTGACTTCAAGTCATTGAAAGCCGAGGTTCTGGGGCGCTCGCTGTACTCGCCCTTCGGGTCGTCTTTACAAGACGATCTGCGCGCTCCGCGCTTGTCCCGCGGTCGCGGGAATGCCGAGCAGAATCCGGGTTGTTCAGATCCCTTTAGCTCAGCGATTCCAGCGTGTGGCCGTCGCGGTTCACCCGCAATACCGAGCCCTGCTCGTACCAGTCGCCCAGCACGATGCGTTCGCGCGGCGTACCGCCGACGTCGATGGTGTGCACGGCCGGGCGGTGGGTGTGGCCGTGGATCAGGGTGTCGATGCCGAAGCGGGTGAAGGTGTCCGCCACTGTCGCAGCGGCGACGTCGGTGATCGTCTCCATCGCCCCCTGCGATTGCAGGCCCGACTGGTGCGCCTTGCTCGCCGCGCGCGCCTGCTGGGCGAATGCGAGGCGGGCGGCCAGTGGCTGGGCCAGGAACTGCGCCTGCCAGACCGGGTTGCGGGTCTGGCTGCGGAACTGTTGGTAGGCGAGGTCATCGGTGCACAGGGTGTCGCCGTGCATCAGCAGTGTGGGCCGGCCGTACAGCAGGACCACGCTGGGGTCGGGCAGGATCGACATGCCGGCCCGGCGCGCATAGCGGTCGCCCAGCAGGAAATCGCGGTTGCCATGGATGAACGACACAGGCGTCCCGGCGTCCGCCACGGCACGCAGTTCATCGGCCACGAACGCGCCGGTCGCGGACGGGTCGTCGTCGCCGACCCAGGCTTCGAACAGGTCACCCAGGATGTACAGCGCGTCCGCGCCGCGTGCTTCCTCACGCAGGAAACGGCCGAACAGTTCGGTGATCTGCGGCCGTTCGGCGTCCAGGTGGAGGTCGGAGATGAAGAGCGTGGTCATCGGGTCATTGTAGGGGGCGGTGCGGTGCTGCTGTCGGGTGTACGAGGTGCCCCGGGTGTACCGGGTGTACGAGGCGCCGGGTGCGCGGGGTGCCCGGGTGTTCGCGGCACCGGGTGCGCGGGGTGCTCCGCCGACTGGGCCGCGCTGCGGCCCTTTATGCCGGCTACGCACCCCGCGCACCCGGCGATGCGACCTTACTGCAACCGCAACCGCGACAAGCGACAGCAACCGCAACCGCAACCGCAACCGCAACAGCGGCAGCGACAGGGCAGGTGGGTTGGCTTCCTAACCCCCATCTTCCAGAGATGCCGCGGATGAACAACCTACTGAGAGGTCACATCCAGTCATCGCGATGGTCTTGGCGACATTCGGTGTCCATGCAACCACTGGCACGCCAACGTAGGCCAGTCGGAGCCGTGGGCGTGGGGTACGCAGCCGGCATAAAGGGCCGCGCAGCGGTCCAGCCGGCGGAGTACCCCACGCCCGCGGCGGTCCCACGAGTGTGTCGACGGGAAATTGCCACAGCAGTCCCAGCCTCTCAACGGGACGCCCAGCCCCACTCCAGGCCCTGCCAGGGCGGCTCCGGTAGAATCCGCCCTTTCTGCTACGAGCCTTCCGCATGACCTGCCGTACCCGTTTCGCTCCCAGTCCCACCGGTTACCTGCACATCGGTGGCGCGCGCACCGCGTTGTATTGTTGGCTGGAGGCGCGCCACCGCGGCGGCGAGTTCATCCTGCGCATCGAGGACACCGACCGCGAGCGCAGCACCCAGGCCGCGATCGACGCGATCCTGCAGGCGATGGAATGGCTCGGGCTGGACTACGACGAAGGCCCGATCTACCAGACCCATCGGCTGGAACGTTACCGCGAGGTGGCCGAGCAGCTGGTCGCGTCCGGCCACGCCTACTACGCCTACGAGACCAAGGCCGAGCTGGAAGCGATGCGCGAGGCGGCGATGGCTGCCAACGAGAAGCCGCGTTACAACGGTGCCTATCGCGAGCAGGACGCCGGCTACCGCGACGATCCCAACCGTGTCATCCGCTTCAAGAATCCGCTCGACGGCGTCGTCGCGTGGGACGACAAGGTCAAGGGCCGGATCGAGATCGCCAACAGCGAGCTGGATGATCTGGTGATCTTCCGCTCCGACGGTTACGCGACCTACAACTTCGCGGTCGTGGTCGACGACCTGGACATGCGCATCACCGATGTCGTGCGTGGCGACGACCACGTCAACAACACCCCGCGCCAGATCAACATCTACAAGGCTCTGGGGGCCGAGGTGCCGCACTTCGCCCACCTGCCGATGATCCTCGACCCGGAAGGCGCCAAGCTGTCCAAGCGCACCGGCGCGGCCGATGTCATGCAGTACCGCGACATGGGCTACCTGCCGCATGCGTTGCTCAACTATCTGGTGCGGCTGGGCTGGTCGCACGGCGACCAGGAGATCTTCTCGATCGAGGAGATGAAGTCCTTGTTCGACCTCAAGGACGTCAACGCCAAGGCGGCGCGGATGGACCCGGCAAAGCTCGGCTGGCTGAACCAGCAGTACCTGAAGAACGACGACCCGGCCGAGGTCGGCAAGCACCTGGAATGGCACCTGCGGCAGCAGGGCTACGACCTTGCCGCGGGCCCCGCGCCGGCGGACATCGTGATCGCCCTGCGCGACCGGGTGCAGACGCTGAAGGACATGGCCGAGCGTTCGGCGGTCTGGTTCGGCCCGCTGGTCGAGTACGATGAGGCGGCGATCGCCAAGCACCTCAAGCCGGCCGCGCGCGTGCCGCTGGCCGATGCGCGCGACCGCCTGGGCAAACTCGCCGAATGGACCGCCGACAGTGTCAGCGCGGCCTTGCACGAGACCGCCGCGGCACTGGAACTGGGCATGGGCAAGGTCGCCCAGCCGCTGCGGGTGGCCATCACCGGCACCCAGGTCAGCCCGGACATCGCCCACACGGTGTACCTGGCCGGGCAGGCCGAAGCGGTGAAGCGGATCGACGCCGCGCTTGAAAAAGTGCCCGCCGAGGCCTAGATCAGAGAGGAGATGGAACGCATGCCCGCCTGCACCGACCCGAAACACCACGTCCACGATGGCGCCGCCTTCGTGCGTGAAGTGGTGCGGATCTGCGAGCAGCGCGGGTTGCGGCTGACCCCGATCCGCGCGAACGCGCTGCAGTTGATCGCCGACGCCGGCCGGCCGATGAAGGCCTACGAACTGCTCGACCAGATGAAGGAAACCCACGACGCCGCCGCGCCGCCGACGGTGTACCGCGCGCTGGACTTCCTGTTCGAGCACGGCTTCATCCACAAGCTGGCGTCGATCAATGCGTTCGTGGGCTGCCACCATCCCGGCGGCGAGCAGCACGCGGTGCCGTTCCTGATCTGCGACACCTGCCAGTCGGCGACCGAGCTGGAGGACGATTCCATCGTCGAGGCATTGGAGGCCCGCGCCCGCGCCCAGGGCTTCGTGCCGCGCGCGCAGACGCTGGAAGTCCATGGCGTCTGCGCGCAATGCGCAGCAAAGCCGGATTGATCGGCTGCCCGATTACGCGGCGGTTGTTCCTGCAGGAGCGACGTGAGTCGCGAATGCACTGACGGCCGGTTTCGCCGTGCTGTCGCGACTTGTGTCGCTCCTGCAAAAACGCGCAAGTCGCGATCCGTAACGCCGGAACGACGTACGGATCGCATGCTGCCACGGCAATGCCGGCCGCGTTGCTGGCCTAGAAGAACGCGCGCACGCCGAAAGCGACGCCGCGGCCGGGCAATGGCGCCAGGTCCTTCAGGAACGAGGTGTGCGGACGGGCTTCCTGGTCGAGCAGGTTGCTGCCGTCCAGGAATATCTCCCAGGCGTTGCCCCGCGCGGTGTCCTTGTGCCACGCCAGGTGCGCATCGACCAGCGTGTAACCCGGGGTGGCGGTTTCGTTCGCGGCCACGTTGTCCTGCTTCAGGTAACGCACCGCGCCCACCGAGGCGCGCCACGGTCCCTGCTTCCAGCCCAGTTCGCTGCCGAAGCGGGCCGGGGCGATGCGCGGCAGGTTGCCGTCCAGGGCGATCCGGGCCGCGTGCCGATGGGCGTGTTCGCCATGGAAGACCTCCAGGTCGACGTCGCGGGTGCCGCCTTCATCCAGCCTGCCGCGCACGATGTCGCCGAACAGGCGCAGGTCCCAGCCACCGCTGGCGTTGTCGGCCAGCGTGATCGTCGCGTCGGCCTCCATGCCGTGGAAGCGCGCGTTGGCCTGGTTCCACAGATGAACCGTGGTGCCGCCATCGGTCAGTACCGAGCCCGGCTCGCCCAGCGGCTCCAGCGTGCTCTGGTAGATGAAGTCGTCGTACTTGATCGCGTACGCCGCCATGCCGAGCTGCACCCGCTCGCTGTGCCAGCGCATGCCCAGTTCGAGCCGGTTGGCGGTTTCCACGCCGAGCGAGTCGTCGCCGACCTCGATCGTGCCGGTGGCCACGTGCAAGCCGTTGGAGAACAGCTCCTCGGCGGTCGGCACGCGCTGGGCGCGGTCCAGCCCCAGCGAGACGTGGAACGAGTCGTCGAGTTCCCACTTGACCGCCGCCGACGCGCTCTTGGCCTCGAACTTGCGCGCGGTGCGGCGCTGCGGCGCCAGTGCCTGCGCGGCCGAATCGATCTCGTTGCGGTCATGGCGGGCACCGAGCTCCACCTTGATCGGCCCGAATTCGCGTTCGCCGATCCAGAACAGACCGGTGGCGCTGCCCTGGGTGGCCGGCACGAACGCCTCGGCACCGACCGCATCGAAATCGCGCCTGGACCACTGCGCGCCGAACGCGCCGCGCCAGCCGTTCCAGGGGCGGTGCACCAGTTCCACGCGCGCCTCCTTGCTGGTGTTGTCGAACACCGTGCCGACCTGGTCGCCTTCGAACTCGGTGTGGGTGTAGTCGGTCTGGGCGAACTTCACCCGCAGCGTTTCGAACACACCCAGGTCGTCCAGACCGCCGCGGAGTTCCGAGCGGCGCTGGTCCATGACGATGTGGACGCCACCTTCGCCATCGGCCTCGGCACCTTCGTGCCCGATCTCTTCCTCGTGCTCGTCGTGCCCGGCTTCCTCATGGGCATGGCCCGGCACCCCGTAGCGGGTGTTGAACAGCGAGTAGCCGACGCCGAGAAAGCCGCGCTCGCCGATCCACGACACGCCCAGCGCGCCGCTGTCGGTACGCACCGTGCTGTTGGGCAGGCGGCCGGCGCTGTCCGGGTCGGGCGTCTCGCCTTCCTCGGCCAGCAGGCGGTCGCTTTCGGCGAAACCGGGAATGGCGTAGTCGCCGGTCTCGCGGTGCAGCGCGTCGAAATGGAACACGACGTTGCCCGAGGCGGACGTGCCATCGAGTCGCAACATCCCGGTCTTCTCGTCGTTGACGCTGCCGCCGCGCAACTCGGCGCGGCCCTGCAGCGGCTCGGCTGTCGCGGCCTCGGGGATGCGGCCGTCGATCACGTTGACCGCGCCGCCGATCGCGCCGCTGCCATAGAGCAGGGTGGACGGGCCTTTCAGGACTTCGATCTGCTCGGCCAGGAACGGCTCGATGCTGACCGCGTGGTCGGCGCTGACGGTCGACACATCACCCGCGCCGAGCCCGTCGCTGAGCACCTGCACGCGGGCACCGTCGAAACCGCGGATGATCGGCCGGCCCACGCCGGGACCGAAATACGAGGACTGCACGCCCGGCAGCTTGTTGACCGTCTCGCCCAGCGAATTGGCCTTGGCGGCATCGAGGCGCTCGCCGGCCAGTACTTCCACCGGACGCACCAGATCCTCGGTGGTGCCCGGCAACGGCGTGGCGCGCACCTGCACCGCGGTCAGGTCGATCGGCTGGTGGTCGTGGCTTTGGGGCGATGACTCCGCAAAGGCGGGCAGGGCAGCGGCAAGGGCGATGACCAGCGGGAGGGGGCGGAGAACATGACGGGAAATCGGGTGTCTGGGCATGAGTTCGGTTAAAGTGGCGACTTGGGTGGATCGGAATGTTATATTATACCAATTCGGTGCTACCCCTCCCAAAAGTCATTCATTCCCATGTCCTCACGTACCCATCGCCTGCTTGACCGACTTGGCGCCTACGGCTCGCTGCTGTGCGCCATCCATTGTGCGTTGCTGCCGGTGGTGATCGCGCTGCTGCCTGCGCTCGGGCTGATGAGCATGGGAAGTGACCGGTTCGAGCAGGCCTTCGTCGCGTTCGCGACCCTGCTGGGCCTGTTCAGCCTGATCCAGGGCTACCGCCGGCATGGTGTCGTGCGCGCGCTGTGGCTGCTGATCCCCGGCCTGGCGGTGTTGTGGCTGGCTGTGTTGTACCCGCCGCTGCATCAATCGCTGGTGCCGCATGCGATTGCGATGACCCTGGGCGGCGTCCTGGTGGGAGTGGCGCATGTCGCCAACCTGCGCTTGAACCACGGCCACGTCCATGACGCCAGCTGCGCGCATTGAGCGCACGGCGTCACAGGCGGCCATGTTAAGATCCGCAGCTTCCCGCGCCACGTGCGGCCCCGGCGCACCACGCCGGCGCCCGCGCCTCGTGTGCGGGTTTTTCAACAGTTCAAGTACCTATCCGGGAGCAAGATCATGGGCAAAGGCGACCGCAAGACCGCCAAGGGCAAGCGCTTCAACTCCAGCTACGGCAACTCCCGTTCGGCCGTGACCAAGGCCGCCGGTACCGCCGCCGCGCCGGTGGTGAAGAAGTCCGCAGCCGGCAAGACCGTCAGCAAGGCACCGGCCAAGAAGGTCGTGGCCAAGAAGACCGTCACCAAGGAATAAGCACTGGGTTCAAGCCGGTGTGAGAAAAGCCCCGCAATGCGGGGCTTTCCTTTTTTACGGGGACCGGGTCGTGCAGGCCCGGGCGCCGTGTCAGATCGGCGACGTCGGACAAGGCTGCCGCCCGCAACGCGCGTTACCGGGCGCCGGCTTCGATGGCGGCCCAGGCCCGCAGCAGGTTGCCGCCGAGGATCTTGCGGATGTCCGCCTCCTGGTAGCCACGGGCCTGCAGGCCGCCGATCAGGTTCGGGAAGTCGGCCACCGTGCGCAGGCCGTCGACCAGTTCGCCGCCGACGCCGTCGAAATCCGAGCCGATCCCGACATGGTCGATGCCGATCAGTTGGACGGCGTAGTCGATCTGGTCGAGGACCGCATCAATCGGCGTGGACGATGCCGGATGGGCTTCCGCCCAGGCGGCGTCGAACGCGGCCCGGTCCTGCCCGGGCTTGCCGGCAGCGCGCAGTTCCGCGTTCTTGCGGTGGAATTCGTTGATTGCGCGGAAGTGCGCCTGGGTATCGGCGGCGCCCTGCGGATCCACGAAAGCGGTGCCGAACGGAATCTGGACGACGCCGCCCCGGTCGGCGATCGACTTCGCCAGCTCGTCGCTGATGTTGCGCTCGAAGCCGGGAGTGAAGTGGCGGAAGGCGGAGTGGCTGGCGATCACCGGCACGGTGCTGAGCGCGATCGCTTCGCGCGCGGCTTCGTCGGAGACGTGCGAGACATCGACCATGATCCCGAGCCGGTTCATTTCGGCCACGACCTCGCGGCCGAAGGGGCTCAGCCCGTTCCAGCGGCGCTCGGCGGCGTAGGACGAGTCGGCGATCCGGTTGGCCGCGCTGTGGGCCAGGGTGATGTAGCGCACGCCGCGGTCGAAGAAGAACTGCAGGTTGGCCAGGTCATCGCCCAGCGGCGCGCCGTTTTCCATGCCCAGCGGCAGCAGGACGCGGTTGCCGGCGCGCAGGCGGTCGACATCGCCGGGCGAGCGCAGCAGCGCGAAGCGGTCGGGATGGCGTTGCGCCAGCGCCTCGACCGAATCGATCATTGCGTTGGCCGCCTGCCAGGCGGTGCCGTCATCGTCCTGTTTGGCCGAGGTGTAGATCGACATGAACGCCACGTCCAGGCCGCCGGCGCGTGATTTCGGGTAGTCGAACTCACGTCCCGGCGCGTCCACGCCCAGGTCCATCCAGCGGTCGGTCAGCATGCCGGGCGCGTCGATGTGGGTATCGACAATCACCGCGTCCTGGGCGAGGGCGCGGGCGGCGTCGCTCGCTGCGGGCGGCGAGGGAGACTGTGCAAAACCGAGTGCCGGGACGAGTGCGAGCAGCAGGAAGGGCAGGGTGCGATGCATGGTGTCTCCAGTGTTGACAGGGGTGTTGCGGGATTGGCCGAATCGCCGGCCGGCTCAGGATGCCGTTGCGCGGCGCTCGCCGCCGACCCAGACCGCACCGGCCAGCGCGCCGCCCAGCCAGTAGCCCAACTCGGCGGGGTGGCGGACGCGCCATTGCACGAAGTCGGCGCGCATGCCGACTTTCAACATGCCACGGTCGGCCAGTCCGAGTGCACGCGCGGCATGGACGGTCGCGCCGCGCAGGGCTTCTTCGGGCGTCATGCGGAAATGGATGCAGGCCAGTTGCATCGCCTGCCGCAGCGACATCAGCGGCGAGGTGCCGGGGTTGCAGTCGGTGGCGACGGCCATGGCCACCTGGTGCTCGCGGAATGCATCCAGCGGCGGCAGCCTGGTCTCGCGCAGGACATGGAATGCGCCCGGCAGCAGCACCGCGACCACGCCGGCCTGCGCCATCGC
>DASTUE010000167.1:0-2098 GCA_035759805.1 Lysobacter sp.
TCGATCCTGCTGCCGCCGCCGAACGTCACCGGCACCCTGCACATGGGCCACGCGTTCCAGCACACCCTGCAGGACGCACTGGTGCGCTACCACCGCATGCGCGGCTACGACACCCTGTGGCAGATGGGCAGCGACCACGCCGGCATCGCCACCGAGATGGTGGTCGCCCGCAATCTGGTGCTGGAAGGCAACGGCGAGACCCGCGATTCGCTCGGCCGCGAAGGCTTCATCAACAAGGTCTGGGACTGGAAGCAGCATTCCGGCGACACCATCGAGCGCCAGATGCGCCGCATCGGCACCTCCGGCGACTGGTCGCGCAGCGTGTTCACGATGGACCCGATGGCCGCCGAGGCGGTGATCGAGGCGTTCGTGAAGCTGCACGGGGAAGGCCTGATCTACCGGGGTCAAAGACTGGTCAACTGGGATCCGGTGCTGAAGACCGCGATCTCCGACCTGGAAGTCGTCAACGAGGAGGAAGACGGCTTCCTGTGGTCGATCCGCTACCCGCTCAGCGACGGCAGCGGCTCGCTGGTGGTCGCCACCACGCGCCCCGAGACCATGCTCGGCGACACCGCGGTGATGGTGCATCCGGACGACGAACGGTACGCGGGTCTGATAGGGAAAAAAGTCACCCTGCCGTTGACCGGCCGCGAGATCCCGGTGATCGCCGACGCCTACGTCGACCGCGAGTTCGGCACCGGCGTGGTCAAGGTCACCCCGGCGCACGACTTCAACGATTACGCGGTGGGGCAGCGGCACTCGCTGCCGCTGATCAACATCTTCACCGATGAGGCGGTGACCAACGACATCGTGCCGGCGCCCTACCGCGGCCTCGACCGTTACGACGCGCGCAAGGCCGTGCTCGCCGACCTCGAAGCCGCCGGCCTGCTGGTCGAGACCACGCCGCACAAGCTGCAGGTGCCGCGCGGCGACCGCAGCGGGGTGGCGATCGAGCCGTACCTGACCGACCAGTGGTTCGTGAAGATGGACACCCTCGGCGCGCGCGGCCTCGAACTCGCGGAGAAGGGCGACGTCAGGTTCGTCCCGGGCAACTGGATCAACACCTACCGCCACTGGATGGAGAACATCCAGGACTGGTGCATCAGCCGCCAGCTGTGGTGGGGCCACCGGATTCCGGCGTGGTACGACGAGGCCGGCAACATCTACGTCGCGCGCAGCGAGGAGGAAGCGTTCACTCAGGCCGCGGCGAAAAGCGGTGGGTCGCGACCCACCCTACGGCAGGACAACGACGTGCTCGAGACCTGGTTCTCTTCGGCGCTGTGGCCGTTCAGCACCATGGGCTGGCCCAACCAGGCCCTGATGGCCGAGCGCGGCTTCGACCGGTTCGTGCCGTCCTCCGTGCTGGTCACCGGCTTCGACATCATCTTCTTCTGGGTCGCCCGGATGATCATGATGACCGACCACTTCACCGGCCAGGTGCCGTTCAAGGACGTCTACATCACCGGCCTGATCCGCGATGCGCACGGCCAGAAGATGTCCAAGTCGAAGGGCAACATCATCGACCCGATCGACCTGATCGACGGCATCTCGCTGGAGGATCTGGTCGCCAAGCGCACCACCGGCCTGATGAAGCCCACGGACGCGCCGAAGATCGAGAAGGCGACCCGGCGCGAGTTCCCCGACGGCATCCCGGCGTTCGGCGCCGACGCGCTGCGCTTCACCATCGCCGCGCTGGCCACCCACGGCCGCGACATCCGCTTCGACATGGGCCGCGCCGAGGGCTACAAGAATTTCTGCAACAAGCTGTGGAACGCCAGCCGCTTCGTGTTGATGAACACCGAGGGTGAGGCGGGGCGCTCGCGAGCCGCTGGCTCGCGCCCCGACGAACGCCCGACGGCTGCGCCGGCGGGCCGGAACACGGGTTTCTCGGGCGTGCCCGAGCCGAAGACCGACGCCGAGCGCTGGATCCTCGCCCAGCTCGAGAAGACCGCCGCGCAGGCCGCGCAGCACTTCGCCGGCTACCGTTTCGACCTGCTGGCGCAGTCGCTGTACGAGTTCGCCTGGAACGACTTCTGCGACTGGTTCGTCGAGCTGGCCAAGCCGGCCCTGCACGGCGATGACGCCGCTGCCGCGAACA
>DASTUE010000168.1:0-10357 GCA_035759805.1 Lysobacter sp.
GAGGACGTGCTGCGGGCAGTGAAGGGCAGCGGCCTGGGCCTGCTGCGCGGCAATGACACCCACAAGCCGCGTGCACTGGCATCGCTGGCCGCGACCCACATGCCGAATTCCGGTTCGGTGGATGCGCTGATCCTGACCAAGACCAACGCGCGCGCCACCGTGCATCGCCCCGGTTACATGGACTACATCGGCGTGCTGAGCTTCGACGACAACGGCAAGCCGGTGCGCGAAGAGCGTTTCCTCGGCCTGTACACCTCCAGCGCCTACACCCGCCGTCCGTGGGACATCCCGTTGGTGCGCCAGCGCCACGAGTACGTGATGGCGCAGTCCGGCCTGGCCCCCGACAGCCACAGCGGCAAGGCGCTGCGCCATATCCTGGAAACCCTGCCGCGCGACGAGCTGTTCCAGTCCACCGGCGAGGAACTGTTGAAGACCGCCACCGGCATCCTCGGCCTGCAGGAGCGTGTGCGCAGCAAGCTGTTCCTGCGCCGCGACCGCTTCGGCCGCTTCTTCTCCGGACTGGTCTACATTCCGCGCGAGCGCTTCAACACCGACGTGCGCCTGCGCATCGAGGCGATGCTCAAGCGCGAGCTGCATGGCGAGCATATCGACACCACCGTGGCGCTGGGCGAGTCGCCGCTGGCGCAGTTGCACCTGCTGGTGCGGCCCAAGCCCGGCAAGTTCGGCGCCGGTGGCATGCCGCCGGTGGACAACGCCGCCATCGAGGCCGAGCTGGCCGAGATCGTACGCAACTGGCGTGACGACCTGGCGGAAGTACTGGTCGGCCGTCATGGCGAGGAGCGCGGCCTGGCCATGGCCGGCACCTTCGGCAAGGCGCTGCCGGTGGGTTACATCGAGGATGTCTCGGTCGCGGTCGCGGCTGACGATGTCGAGCACCTGGCGGCGCTGGAAGGCCCTGACGATCTTCGCCTGAGCCTGTACCGCAGCGCGCCCGGCGCCGGTGGCCTGCGCTTCAAGTTCTACCGCCAGCACGATGACATCTCGCTGTCGGATGCCCTGCCGATGATGGAGAACATGGGCCTGCGGGTCATCTCCGAGCATCCCTACCGTCTGAGCGCGGGCGGGAACGTGGTGTACATCCAGGACTTCGAGGTGGAAACCAGCACGCCCGACGCCGATATCGAGGGCATCGGCGACAACTTCGAGGACGCGTTTTCGCGCACCTGGCGCGGCGATACCGAGAACGACGGCTTCAACCGCCTGATCCTCGCCGCCGGGCTGACCTGGCGCCAGGTGTCAATGCTGCGCGGCTACACCAAGTACCTGCTGCAGGTCGGCGTGCCGTTCTCGCAGAGCTATGTCGAGGAGACGTTCTCGCGTTATCCGGTGCTGGTGCGCCTGCTGGTGGAGCTGTTCGAGGCCCGCTTCGATCCGGCCACCGGCCGCGAGAGCAAGGCCGAGGTCAAGGCCGGCATGGAGCAGTTCAAGCAGCAGATCGAGCGCCTGTGTGGCGGCGACGAGAACGTGCTGGCGGCGCTGAAGCCGGTGGTCGCTGCACGCAGCGGCAACCGCGAGGCCCAGCTGGCGGCGATCGACACGGCGTTGAAGACCCTGCTGGACCGCGTCTCCAGCCTGGATGAAGACCGCATCCTGCGCAGCTTCGTGGACGTGATCGAAGCGACCCTGCGTACCAGCTACTACCAGGACGGCGTCGGCGGAGCCAACTGCGGCTACGTCGCCTACAAGTTCGACTCGACCCTGGTGCCTGACGCGCCCAAGCCGGTTCCGTACCGCGAGATCTTCGTCTACGGCCCGCGCGTGGAAGGCATCCACCTGCGCTTCGGTCCGGTGGCCCGCGGCGGCCTGCGCTGGTCGGACCGCCGTGAGGACTTCCGCACCGAGGTGCTGGGGCTGGTCAAGGCGCAGATGGTCAAGAACACCATCATCGTGCCGGTCGGCGCCAAGGGCGGCTTCATCGTCAAGCGTCCGCCGTCCGACCGCGCCGCGCTGCAGGCCGAAGGCGTGGCCTGCTACCAGATGTTCATCAACGGACTGCTCGACATCACCGACAACCTGGTCGATGGCAAGGTCGTGCATCCCGACAACGTCGTGCGCCATGACGGCGACGATGCGTACATGGTGGTGGCCGCCGACAAGGGCACGGCGCGTTTCTCGGATATCGCCAACGCGATTTCCGCCGACCACAACTTCTGGATGGGCGATGCGTTCGCGTCCGGTGGCTCGGTGGGCTACGACCACAAGGGCATGGGCATCACCGCGCGTGGCGCGTGGGAGTCGGTCAAGCGCCACTTCCGCGCACTGGGCGTGAACACCCAGAAGGAAGAGTTCACCGTGGCCGGTATCGGCGACATGTCCGGTGACGTGTTCGGCAACGGGATGCAGCTGTCCAAACACATCCGTCTGGTAGCCGCATTCGATCATCGCCACATCTTCCTGGATCCGGATCCGGTTGCCGCCAGCTCCTTCAAGGAGCGCCAGCGCCTGTTCAAGCTGCCCGGTTCGAGCTGGGACGACTACAGCCGCGACCTCATCAGCAAGGGCGGCGGCGTGTTCCCGCGCAGCGCCAAGTCGATCGCACTGACCGCCCCGGTCAAGGCCGTGCTCGGCATCGATCCGTCGATCAATGCGATGAGCCCCAACGAGCTCATGAGCGCGATCCTGAAGGCGCCGGTCGACCTGCTCTGGAACGGCGGCATCGGCACCTACATCAAGGCCAGCACCGAGAGCCATGCCGATGTCGGCGACCGCGGCAACAACGGCCTGCGGATCGACGGCCGTGACGTGCGCTGCAAGGTGATCGGCGAGGGCGGCAACCTGGGCATGACCCAGCTCGGCCGCATCGAGGCCGCCCAGGCGGGCGCGTTGCTCAACGCCGACTTCATCGACAACTCGGCCGGCGTGGGCACCTCGGACCGCGAGGTCAACATCAAGATCCTGCTCAACGAGCAGGTGAAGGCGAAGAAGTTGACGTTGCCGGCGCGCAACAAGCTGCTGGCCTCGATGACCGACGAGCTGGCCGGGCTGGTGCTGGTGGACAACTACCGCCAGAACCAGGCGATCAGCCTCATGGAGCGCATGAGCGCGCCGCGGCTGGGCTCCAAGCAGCACTTCATCCAGACCCTGGAGTCGCAGGGCCTGCTGGATCGCCAGATCGAGTACCTGCCGTCGGATGCCGAGTTCGCCGAGCGCAAGGCACGTGGCCTGGGCCTGACCCGGCCGGAGCTGGCCGTGCTGCTGTCCTACAGCAAGCTGGTGCTGTTCCAGCAGCTGGTGGATTCGGACGTGCCGGAAGATCCGTACCTGTCCAGGGAGCTGGTGCGCTACTTCCCGCAGCCGCTGCAGGCCAAGTACGCCAAGGCGATGGAAGGCCATCGCCTGAAGCGCGAGATCATCGCCACGGCGGTGACCAATTCGATGGTCAACCGGATGGGCGCGACGTTCCCGCTGCGCATGCAGGAAGACACCGGCCGCAGCCCGGGCGAAGTGGCCGAGGCCTACACCATCGCCCGCGAGGCTCTCGATGCACGCGAGCTGTGGGCGCAGATCGATGCGCTCGACGGCAAGGTGCTGGAGTCGGTGCAGATCGATGCGTTGCAGACGATCTGGGAACTGCTGCGTTCGGTCACCCGCTGGCTGCTGTCGCGGCCGGGCCCGATGCCGGAGATCACCGCTGCCATGGCGCGTTTCGGCAGCGGCTTCAAGGCCGTCCACGCCGCGCTCCAGGAGACGATGTCGCAGGTACGACGGGATGCCTTCAACACCCAGTTGGCGGAGTGGAAGGCGAAGGGCGTGCCGGCGGCATTGGCTACCCAGCTGGCCGCGCTGCCGGTGCTCGAGTTCGGTTGCGACATCATCGAGATCGCGCATGCCCGCAAGCTGTCGCCGGTCGAGGTGTCACGTGCCTACTTCGACCTCGGTGCGGCGTTGAACCTGCCGTGGCTGCATGAGCAGATCGATGCCCTGCCGGTGGATGGCCGCTGGCAGGCACTGGCCCGTGGCGCGTTGCGTGACGAGCTCGGTACCCAGCAGCGGGTGCTGGTGGGCCAGATCCTCGCGGGCGGCGGCAAGAAGCCGGCCGGCGAGAAGGTCCAGGCGTGGCTGCAGCGCGACGATCAGAGCCTGCGTTTCACCCAGTCGATGCTGGCGGAACTGGTCACCCAGAAGACGCTGGATTACCCGACCGTCTCGGTCGCGGTGCGTCGCCTGGCGCAGATTGCCGCGGCAGGCGCGTAACCCGCCGGCGGTTGTTGCAGACAGGCGGCGGCCATGGGGTCGCCGCCTGTTGTTTTTCAGGCGGTCAGGTCATGGTCCATCCACGCGACGGCTCGATCGTCCCGGACGGTGCCCGGACGTTGCAGCGCACGCGTTATCCTGACTCCAACGATTCCGGAGCCGCCGATGATTGCGACCCCCCGTATTGCCTTTCTTGCCAGCCCCTCCGAGGAGGCGCAGGACGCCTGCCGGGAATTGGCGGCATTGCATGGCGATCACCCGCCGGATCGGGCGGATGTGCTGGTGCCGCTGGGCGGCGACGGTTTCATGCTGCAGACGCTGCACCGGCATGGCGGACTGGGCAAACCGGTCTACGGGATGAAGCTCGGCACGGTCGGCTTCCTGATGAATCATTTCCGCATCGAAGGCTTGTGCGAGCGCATTCACGCCGCCGAGCCGGCGGTGCTGCGACCGCTGGAAATGGTGGTGGAAACCGAGTCGGGCGTCAGCATGGGCTCGCTGGCCTACAACGAGGTTTCGTTGCTGCGCCAGACGCGCCAGGCGGCGCACCTGGCGATCGAGCTCAATGGCCAGAGCCGGCTGGAAGAGCTGATCTGCGATGGCGTGCTGGTGGCCACGCCTGCCGGCAGCACCGCCTACAACTTCTCCGCCTCCGGCCCGATCCTGCCGCTGGGTGCGAACGTGATGGCGCTGACGCCGATCGCCGCATTCCGACCCCGTCGCTGGCGCGGTGCGGTGCTCAAGGCCGACACCGAAGTCCGCTTCCGCGTGCTGGATCCGTACAAGCGTCCCGTCAGCGCCACCGCCGACTCGCACGAAGTCCGTGACGTGGTGGAAGTGACGATCCGCGAATCGCGGGATCGCACGGTGACGTTGCTGTTCGACCCCGAGCACAACCTCGAGGAACGGATGCTCGCGGAGCAGTTCATCAGCGGCTGAACCGCAAAAACCGATCGGCCGTTGCGGTCCCGGATCGCGGTCCGGGCAGCCTCGGCCGGGCGTGTCCTCGACCGCTTCCCGCGCTGCCGGGAGCGACGCGACAGCCGGCATCGCAGTCTCGGCGGATGCGGCAGGACCGGGTGCTGCAGACAGCGCTTTTTCCTTCAGCTTGCGGAACTTGTCCGACATCTTCTCCAGCTTGGCGCTCCATTCCGGGTCCGGTACCTGTTCACGGGTGACGTTGAAGTACACCTGCATCAACGCGGCCATTGCGAACGGGTCGACCAGCGCGGCCTTCAGGCCCCAGACGGTGACGGCGGCAAGCGCGAACGTCCAGAACCCGGCGATGCCGGGGAACAGGCTGGCCAGCGCGGCCACCGGGGCGAACACGAGGATGAAGATCACCAGCGTCAGCAGCCACACGATGACCGTCACGAAGATCGCGTTCTTCAGCATCGTCCTGTAGTTCTGCGCATACAGCACCACGGCGTCGCGGCTGGACGCCCAGGGGTTGGTCGATCCGGTGCGCACGTTGTGGGCGAGGATGACCTCGTCGACATAGGTCAGCGAGGTATTGATGACGGCATTGGCCAGCTTCATCAACGGTTCTAGGCCGGGGATCGGCGGGAAGTTGGCAACCCGCATGGTAAGGCGGTTGAACACGCGCAGGATGCCTTGACCAGCTGGTCGACCCCGAACAGGACCGAGCTTTCCGCGAAACGCTCCTTCACGATCCGGCTGGCGTAATCGATCTGCCCACGGCCGCCGGGAATCTGCTTGCCGTCCAGCAGGTGCGCGAGCACCGCGATATGCCCGGCCTTGACCAGGTACAACAGATACTCGCGCGCCCAGTACAGCACAGCGCTGGTCAGGCCGAAACCGGCCAGGCCGCCCCAGAAGGCGCCGGTTGCGCCACTGAACAGTTGATGTGGAGCCTCCCGACACCGTCCAATGGGCAAGCTTCCCGAGCCTGCTTCCACCGCGTCGATGCCTGATACACGTTGGCGGGATCGCAAACCGGACAGGGCTGGCGCCATTTCGCTCCGGCCCGACAGGCAATTGCCGGGTCCATCACTGCGCGGTCTCATCCTTTGCGACCCTGATCGCGCACAATGTTCCCATGCCAGACCAACAAGCCGACCCCCTGATCGTCGCGATCTCCTCGCGCACCCTGTTCGACCTGGAGGACAGCCACCGCCTGTTCGAATGCGAAGGGCTGGACGCGTATGCCGATTTCCAGCGCAGCCACGAGGACGACCTGCTCGAACCGGGCGTCGCCTTCCCCCTGGTGCGCAAGCTGCTGGGGCTCAATGATGGCGCGCCGCCCGAGGCGCCGCGGGTGGAGGTGATCCTGATCTCGCGCAATTCGGCCGACACCGGCCTGCGCATTTTCAACTCGATCGCCCATCACGGCTTGTCGATCAAGCGTGCGGCTTTCAGCAACGGCGCGCCCCCGTTTCCGTATATCCGCCCGTTCGGCGCCGACCTGTTCCTGTCGACCCACGCCGAGGATGTCCGCAACGCGCTGGCGGCCGGGGTGGCAGCGGCGACACTGCTGCCGGCCAAGGCGCTGTTGCAACGCCAGCACCAGCTGCGCATCGCCTTCGACGGGGACGCGGTGATCTTCGGCGACGAAGGCGAACGCGTCTCGCGCGAGGGCGGCCTGGCGGCGTTCGCCGAGCACGAGCGCAGCCACGCCGATGAGCCGTTGTCGGGCGGGCCGTTCCGTGGATTCCTGGATGCCCTGCACCGCCTGCAGGAGGCCTTTCCGATGGGCGAGGACGCACCGATCCGCACCGCACTGGTGACCGCCCGTTCGGTGCCCGCACACGAACGCGTGATCCGCACCCTGCGCGAGTGGGACATCCGCCTGGACGAGGCGTTGTTCCTGGGCGGGCGGCCGAAAGGCCCGTTCCTGGAAGCGTTCGGCGCCGATATCTTTTTCGATGACTCCCAGCACAACATCGAATCCGCGCGCGGACTGGTGACCGCCGGCCACGTGCCGCACGGTGTCGCCAACCCGGATTGACGGCGGCGACAAGGGCAGGGCAGCCCGGGGTGATGGCGTGACGGGGGGTGGCGGCGTGACCCGTCGGGCTTCGGCCACCTGCAGCGTCGTTGGGTCGGGCCAGCTGTGATATAGTCGCCGCTTCGTTTTTTGTCCTCTGACCGCTTGTTTTGTGGCGGTTCCAGTGACGGTTTCAGAACGATCCTGGCGGCTCCGGTCGCCTTTCCTCCGGGCACGCCCTCGCACGCGCGCCCTCGCAGCGCCAAGCAGGCGAACCTCGGCCGCGACCTTGCCTCGGGCGGTCTGGCGCCCGTCGTCCCACCCTGCTGCTGCCACCGCGCCAGGCCCCTTCGGGCCGGGCAAATCCGTGGGCTGCACGATGTCGTCTTCGTGACGATCTACAGCCAATCCAGTCCTTCGTCCGGCTGATGCCTTGCGACGTGGACAGCGGCTGTCTTTGCAGATTGCAGATTGCCGCCCAGACAACAGGAGATGTAATCCGTGACCATTCGTATCGCCATCCTCGGCGCCGGCCCCAGCGGTCTGGCGCAATTGCGCGCTTTTGAAGCCGCCGGCAAGGCCGGGGCCGAACTGCCGGAAATCGTCTGCTACGAGAAGCAGAGCGACCTGGGCGGCATGTGGAACTACACCTGGCGCACCGGACTGTGCGCGCATGGCGAGCCGGTGCACGGCAGCATGTACCGCTACCTGTGGTCGAACGGCCCGAAGGAATGCCTGGAGTTTGCCGACTACAGCTTCGAGGAGCACTTCGGCAAGTCGATCGCCTCGTATCCGCCGCGCGCGGTGTTGCGCGACTACATCATGGGCCGGGTCGAAAAGAGCGACCTGCGTCGCTGCATCCGCTTCAATACGGCCGTGCAATGGGTGGAATATTCCGGGGAGACCGGCAGGTTCTCGGTGACGGTCCGCGACATGAAGGCCGACGAATTGTCCACCGAGGAGTTCGACTACGTGATCGTCGCGACCGGGCATTTCTCCACCCCCAACACGCCGTATTTCGAGGGGCTGGAACAGTTTCCCGGCCGTGTCCTGCATGCGCATGACTTCCGCGACGCCTGCGAGTTCACCGGCAAGGACCTGCTCCTGATCGGCAGCAGTTATTCGGCCGAGGACATCGGCACGCAATGCCACAAGTACGGCGCCAGATCGGTGACCTTCAGCTACCGCAGCGCGCCGATGGGGTACGACTGGCCCGACGCGTTCCGCGAGGTGCCGCTGCTGCTGCGGGTCGAGGACAGGACCGCGCATTTTGCCGACGGCAGCCAGCGCGAGGTCGATGCGATCGTGCTGTGCACCGGCTATCAGCACCACTTCCCGTTCCTGGCCGACGAGCTGACCCTGCGGACCCACAACCGCCTGTATCCGGAAAACCTCTACAAGGGCGTGTTCTGGCTCGACAACCCGAAGCTGGTCTATCTGGGCATGCAGGACCAGTACTACACCTTCAACATGTTCGACGCGCAGGCCTGGTACGCCCGCGATGTGATCCTCGGCCGTATCGCGCTGCCCGATGCCGCCGCGATGGCGGCCGATGCCGCGCACTGGGTTGCGCGCGAGGAGGCAGCCGGCGATCCCTCGGCGCATATCGATTTCCAGGCGGCCTACATCCGCGACCTGGTCGGGCCGACCGACTACCCCGAGTTCGACATCGAGGGCATGGGCGAGCTGTTCAAGCAATGGACCCGCGACAAGCAGGCCGACATCCTGGGCTATCGCAACAAGAGCTACCGATCGACCATGACCGGAACGCTCGCACCGCCGCACCACACGCCGTGGATGCAGGCCATGGACGATTCGCTGGAAGCCTTCCTGGCCGACCCCGGCGAAGTGCAGGAGCCGGTGCTGCGCAAGAGCGCGTGATGTGCCTTGCGCATGAAGCCTGCGGCCGCGATCAGCGCGTTGCCGCAGGTGCCGGGGGCAACCGGATATCGGTCAGCCTCCAGCGCAGGCCGTCGCGGGTCAGGACGAACTGGACGGTCTCGCCATCCTCGCCATGGACGGTGGCGGTAAAGCGCGACGGCGACTGGAAGCGGTAGCTGGGCTCGCGCAACGGATTGGCGGGTGGCGTGGGCGCGTAGGGATCGTCGCCGGTGTCGCCGCCGATCCGGTGCCAGGTGGTGCGGCCTTCGAGCAGGGCCGCCAATCCCGCCGGCGTGACCATGGCGTCCACCACGCCGCCGGCCATGCCGCTGGCAACGCGGACGGCAAACGCACCAAACAGGCTTGACTGCACGTCGGGCCCGGCGCGGCGCAGCATGTAATCGTCGATCTGCAGCTTGAGGTTCCCGCGCAGGGTGGGAAAGTCGACGTGCTTCTCCAGCTTCGCGATGTTCCCGGTTTCCACCGCATCGCGCATCGCGCTGTAGGCGAGGTAGGGGCCGGCGATGATGTAGCCCGCCAGCAGTGCGGCGAGCAGGACGCACAGTGTCAGCAACTTCTTCATGGGCGGATCTCCTTGTTGCGCGGGGGCGTACCGATGCCCGCGATCAGAATTCCAGGTCGACGGCGGCGCACAGGTAGTCGGTGAAGCCGGCCAGGCCGGCGAGGTCGGCCTGGAGCGTGTCCAGCAGGTCCGGGCCGGTGACCACATCGTCCTCCAGGGCGCGCATGCCGACGAAGTTCTTGCGCCGCAGATCCTGGGCGAATTCGAACTCGGCGGGGAAGCCGCGGGGCATCCGGATCAGCATCTCGCTGTCGTCCAGCGCAAAGCGCTTGCGGAATTCCGGCGCGTGCGCGGCGGCTTTCCAGCCGGCCGGGTTGTCGAGGATGAAATTGCGCACGCGACGCAGGGTGTCCGATTCCGGATGCCACAGGCCGCTGCCGACGAAACAGCGGCCGGGACGGATGTGGATGTGGAATGAGGGCGCTTCGACCTGGCGGAAGCGCTCATGGAACAGCTTGGCGCCCTGCCAGGTCTTGTAGGGCGACTTGTCGTTGGCGAAGCGGGTGTCGCGATGGATCCGGAACAGCGAGCCACCGACCTTCGCCGGCTCGGCCCGGTAGTGCAGGCTGATTTCGGCCAGGATCGGCTGCAGGTCGGTCAGCAGCCGCTGGAACGGTTCGCGGACGTGCGCCTCGTACTCGGCCTTGTGCGCATGGAACCAGTCGCGCGAGTTGTTGCGCGTCAGGCCGCGAAAGAACTTGAACGTGGCAGGGCTGAAATAGGTCGGCATG
>DASTUE010000169.1:0-4840 GCA_035759805.1 Lysobacter sp.
ATGACAAAGCACGGCGACTCATCGGACGGCAAACGGTCGGGCAGCACCGCTTCTTCGGCCTGCAGACGCACATCGGGCGCGGCTTCCTGCTGCTCACGCAGGTTCCGCTCACGCTCCTGCTGTCGCCTCAGCTCCTGGGCATCCGGATTGTTCTGGGCCCAGGCCGGTGTCGCCAAGGCGACGCATAGCGCCGTACCAAACACCAGCGTCCGCGCCACCCGACCGCATCGATGGCCCACAGGCCGACCCGGCTGCAGCGAGCAGCCTTCAACTTTCCTTGTCGTGAACACACTTCCTCCGATCACACCGCATCACGCTTCATGCAGATGATGCGCGCCGATCATATACAAACTTTGCCTGCCGGCCCTACGAGCGCCGCGGCCCGGGTCATACCGTGGCAGAAATCCTCAATGACGGCAGTCGGGGATTGCTCACCCGTGGGTAGGAAAACTCCTGCCCCAGCGTTCTGCAGTCCTGCTGCGCGCACACATGGATGCGTGCCGGTTGCGTGCCGGAAAAGAAAAGGGCCACTCATGAGAATGGCCCAAGTCTTTGTTTCAATTGGTGGGCGGTGAGGGTTTCGAACCCCCGACCCCTACCATGTCAAGGTAGTGCTCTACCACTGAGCTAACCGCCCATTCGCCGACTCGTGTGAAGCCGGCGAGGCCGCGCAGTTTAGCCCGGCTCGCGGAAGCGGGCAACAGGTTTCGTCGGCTACGCGCCAAACCCCTGTTCTTTCAGGCGATGCAGCTGGTCGCGCACGGCCGCGGCCTGCTCGAACTCCAGGTCACGGGCGTGCTGGTACATCTTCTGCTCCAGCTTCTTGATCCGTGCCGACAGCTGCGAGGGACTGAGCGCCGCGTATTCGGCCATCTCCTCGGCCACCTGACGCGCGCGGTTGCGGCCCTTGAGCGCGTCCGGGTCGACCCGCGCGCCTTCCATGATGTCGACCACGTCGCGCACCACGGACACCGGGGTGATGCCGTGCTCGGTGTTGTACTCGACCTGCTTGGCGCGGCGGCGGTCGGTTTCCTCGATCGCGCGCTGCATCGAGTTGGTGACCTTGTCGGCGTACAGGATCGCCTTGCCGCGCACGTTGCGGGCGGCACGGCCGATGGTCTGGATCAGCGAGCCGGTCGAGCGCAGGAAGCCTTCCTTGTCCGCATCCAGGATCGCCACCAGCGACACCTCCGGCATGTCCAGGCCCTCGCGCAGCAGGTTGATGCCGACCAGCACGTCGAACTTGCCCAGCCGCAGGTCGCGGATGATCTCCACCCGCTCGACCGTGTCGATGTCCGAGTGCAGGTAACGCACCCGCACGCCGTGCTCGGCAAGGTATTCGGTGAGGTTCTCGGACATGCGCTTGGTCAGGGTGGTGATCAGCACCCGGTCGCCCATCGCCACGCGCTTGGTGATCTCGCCCATCACGTCATCGACCTGGGTCGCAACCGGGCGGATCTCGACCTCCGGGTCGATCAGGCCGGTCGGCCGCACCACCAACTCGACCACCTGGCCTTCCGATTTCTCCAGCTCGTAATCGCGCGGCGTGGCCGAGACGAAGATCGACCGCGGCGAGCGCCCTTCCCACTCCTCGAACCGCAACGGTCGGTTGTCCAGCGCCGACGGCAGGCGGAAGCCGAATTCGACCAGCGTCTCCTTGCGCGAGCGGTCGCCCTTGTACATCGCGCCGATCTGCGGAACCGTCACATGCGATTCGTCAAGCACCAACAAAGCGTCCGGCGGCAGGTAGTCGAACAGGCACGGCGGCGGCTCGCCGGGCATGTGGCCGGTCAAGTGGCGCGAATAGTTCTCCACGCCGTTGCAGTAGCCAACCTCGGCCAGCATCTCCAGGTCGAACTGGGTGCGCTGGGCGAGCCGCTGCGCCTCGACCAGCTTGTTCTGCGCGTACAACTGCTCCAGCCGGATCTTGAGCTCGTCCTTGATCGCATCCACCGCGTCCAGCACCGTGCGCCGCGTGGTGACGTAGTGCGACTTGGGGTAGATCGTGTAGCGCTGCAGCTTGCGCAGGGTCTCGCCGGTGAGCGGGTCGAACGCGGTGACGTTCTCGATCTCGCCGTCGAACAGCTCGATCCGCACCGCCTCCATTTCCGACTCGGCCGGGTGCACGTCGATCACCTCGCCGCGCACCCGATAGGTGCCGCGCCGCAGCTCGGTGTCGTTGCGGACGTACTGCATCTCGGTCAGGCGGCGGATCAGCTCGCGCTGGTTGATGCGCTCGCCGCGCACCATGTGCAGCACCATCCGGAAGTACTCGTTCGGATCGCCCAACCCGTAGATCGCCGACACCGTGCACACGATGATCGTGTCGCGCCGCTCCAGCAGCGCCTTTGTCGCCGACAGCCGCATCTGCTCGATGTGTTCGTTCACCGAGCTGTCCTTCTCGATGAAGGTGTCCGACGACGCCACGTAGGCCTCGGGCTGGTAGTAGTCGTAGTAGCTGACGAAATACTCGACCGCGTTGTGCGGGAAGAACGCCTTGAACTCGCCGTACAGCTGCGCCGCCAGGGTCTTGTTGGGCGCCATCACCAGGGTCGGCTTCTGCACCTGCTGGATCACGTTGGCGATCGTGTAGGTCTTGCCCGAGCCGGTCACGCCCAGCAACGTCTGGTGCGCCAGGCCGGCCTCGAAGCCCTCCACCAGCTTCTCGATCGCCTGCGGCTGATCGCCCGCCGGCGAGTACGGCGAGACCAGTTCGAACACGCCCTCCCGCTGGCGCGCACCGGGGAACCGGTCGCTTGGGAGCGCATCCGTCGTTGATGCAGGAATCCGGCTTTCGTCATTCATCGTGTAGAGGTGCCTTGTAGAGGCATAGCGCGCTGAACCCGCAAGTGTAGGCCTCCCCGTGATGAGGGCCGACGCGGTAAAACCCTACCCCGTGCCTGGCCTAAACGCGGATGACCGTTCAGCGCAGCCGGCGCGATGCTGCGGCGTGAACCCCAATCCACGAACGGAGTCGATGTCATGAGGCAGGAAGCCCGTGGTTTTACCCTGATCGAGCTGATGGTGACGTTGGCCGTGATGGCGGTGTTGATGGGTGTCGGCGTACCGTCGTTCCAGCACCTCCAGCAAAGTGCCCGGACGGCCACCGCCTTCCACCTGCTGACCACCTCGCTGGCCCTTGCTCGCCTGTCCGCGGTCAAGAACAACGTGCCGGTCAGCGTCTGCCCCAGCAGCGACGGCCGGTATTGCCGCGGCGACACGGTCTGGGATGACGGCTGGATCGTGTTCGCCGACCCCAGCCGCGCCAAACAACCGGCATCGGCCGAAGCCGTCCTGCAACGGTTCGACCGTGTCGGCCCCGGCATCGCGTTGCGCAGCACCGCCGGCCGCACCCTTGTGCGCTTCCACCCCAGCGGGATGGCCCAGGGCAGCAACCTCAGCGTCCGGCTCTGCTCGACGAAGGACAGCACCCATCTGGGCAGCGTGATCGTCAACAACGCCGGCCGCCCCCGCAGCGAGCGCCACGACGGCACACCGTGCCCATTCGCACCTTGAGCGCATCGAAAGGCTTGACCCCACGGCCCCACCGCTTACAATGCCCGTCCCCGCCCGAATAGCTCAGCTGGTTAGAGCACTTGACTGTTAATCAGGGGGTCGCTGGTTCGAGTCCAGCTTCGGGCGCAAAAACATTTCAAGGGCCGCGAACAATCGCGGCCTTTTTGTTTGTCCAGAATTCCGCCGCCTGTCCAACATCTCGCCGCTCAGGCGAAGACAGAAGCCGCCTCCCATAACTCCCTTCACGCCGGGAAATCCCGGACCTTATCTCGGATATATGCGCAGATCCGGGGGCTGGCTTGCACCTTCGGTCGCGACGACATATCTTGGCCATGTTAGTTATCACGGCCACGTTACTTGTCGCAGCCAAGTTGGAGCCTCCAATGAAGTCCGATTCCGCCGAAGCCGTCGCCCCGGATGTGATCGCCGCTCTGTTCAGCTCGGATAGCTGGGATGTCGTCCATCAGCCGGACCGGGTCACCATGCCACCTGATCTGGTGGTCTCCAAGGGATCTCTTATGTACGCCGTGGAGATCAAGACGATCTCCGAAGGGCGTGCGGACCGGGTCATTCCACTCCTTGCCCAAGCCATCCTGCAGGCACAGGCCCATGCCCGGGACAGCCGCGGCGTCCGGCCCTTGGCTATCGTTCACGTCGGCAACGCAGAACGGCCCCTGCTGGACAAGGTGCAGGCGTTCTCAAGCCGCTTTGCGCCTGACGTGGCCATTGGCGTGATCGCCAACGACGGCACCCGGCACTTCATCGGCCCGGGCCTCGCATCCCTCAATGTGGCGCCCGCACGCACGCGCAAGCAGGCGATCGCGGTACCGCACAAAGCCTCCGACCTGTTCTCCGACCTCAACCAGTGGATGTTGAAGGTGTTGCTGGCACCGGAGATTCCAGAACACCTGCTGGCCGCACCGCGTGCGCGCTACGAACACGCCTCCCAATTGGCAGTAGCGGCCGGAGTGTCTGTGATGACCGCATCCCGCTTCGTCAATCGCATGCGCGAGGAAGGCTTTCTCGACGACGTCGCTGCGCCCCTGCAACTGGTGCGACGCACGGAGCTGTTCCGCCGCTGGCAATCCGCCGCGCTGCGCTCCTCACCCGAAATGCGCATGTGCTTTTTGAACCCTGGCGCAAGCCAGGCTCAACTATACAAGGCTGTCTCGCGTCACCAGGCATGTCTGGGACTGTTCGCCGCCGCCGATGCACTCGGCGTGGGCCATGTCTCCGGCGTCCCGCCTTATGTATATGTGCGCAAGTTACCGCGCTCGGAACAGGATCTCTGGCGGGAACTCATACCCGCCCGGCCGGGCGGGCC
>DASTUE010000170.1:0-23067 GCA_035759805.1 Lysobacter sp.
AGACCCAGGAGCGGACCTATTTCGCTCCCGGCTCCGCCTACCGGTACAGCAACAGCGGCTACGCCTTGTTGGCATTGACCGTCGAGCGGGCTTCGGGTCACGACTATCCGGCATTCCTGCGCGAACGGATCTTCCAGCCGCTCGGCATGGAGAGCACCCTGGCCTATGTGCGGGGCGGCGCGGAAATCAGCCACCGCGCCTATGGCTATACGGCAGTCGACGGTGGCTGGACGCGCACCGACCAGAGTCCGACCAGCGCGGTGCTCGGCGATGGCGGGATCTATTCCTCGATCGACGATCTGGCGAAGTGGGACGCGGCCCTCTACGACGACCGCCTGCTCGCGGACGAGTCACGACGGATGGCGTTCGCCCCGGCAACGCCCACCGACGATCCGCAGGTCGATTACGGTTTCGGCTGGCGCATCACCGGCGACAGCGTGTGGCATTCGGGCGAGACGATCGGCTTCCGCAACGTGATCGTGCGCTATCCGCAGCAGCGCCTGACGGTGGTGCTGCTCAGCAACCGCAATGATCCGGAGCCATATTCGACCGCATTGGAGATTGCTGCCCGATTCAAGCGGTAGACGCCGTCGGACGCGGGTCCGGGCAACAGTGGGGCGCTGGCGTATTTGGACAACCACCCACAGAAAAAGCGGCCGAAGCCGCTTTTTCTGTTTGCGTGAAAGCGCTTACGCCGCCTTCTTCGCCAGATCCCGCAGTACGTAATGCAGGATGCCGCCGTGGCGGTAGTACTCGACTTCCTTCGGCGTCAGCAGCAGCACGTCGACCTCGAAGCGCTTCTCGCTGCCGTCGGCCTTCTTCGCGATCACGGTGGCGGTCCTGGAAGCGCCGTCGTCCAGACCGGTCACGTCGATCACCTCCGAGCCATCCAGACCGTGCGTCAGTGCGCTTTCGCCGTCCTTGAACTGCAGCGGGAGCACGCCCATGCCGACCAGGTTGGAGCGGTGGATGCGCTCGAAGCTCTCGGCGATGACCGCCTTGACACCCAGCAGGATGGTGCCCTTGGCCGCCCAGTCGCGCGAGGAGCCGGTGCCGTATTCCTTGCCGGCGAACACCACCAGCGGCACGCCCTCGGCCTTGTACTTCATCGCCGCGTCGTAGATCGCCATCTGCTCGCTGGCGCCGTCCTTGCTGAAGTGCTTGGTATAGCCGCCTTCCACGTCGTCCAGCATCAAGTTCCTGATGCGGATGTTGGCGAAGGTGCCGCGCACCATCACGTCGTCGTTGCCGCGACGCGAACCGTAGCTGTTGAAGTCGGCCGGCTGCACGCCGCGCGACTGCAGGAAACGGCCCGCCGGGGAGTCCTTCCTGATCGCGCCGGCCGGGGAGATGTGGTCGGTGGTGATCGAATCGCCAAACAGGCCCATCACGCGCGCACCGTGGACGTCGTCGATCGAGCCGACCTCCATCGTCATGCCGTCGAAGTAGGGCGGGTTCTTGATGTAGGTCGAGGTCTCGTCCCACGCGAAGGACTCGCCATCGGGCGACTCGATCCCGTTCCAGCGGGCGTCGCCCTTGAACACGTCGGCGTAGTTCTGCGCGAACAGCTCCGGACCGACGGTCGCGGCGATCATGTCGCCGATCTCCTTGTTGGTCGGCCAGATGTCACGCAGGTAGACGTCGTTGCCGTCGCGGTCTTTGCCCAGCGAGTCGGTGGCCAGGTCCATGTCCACGGTACCGGCAATCGCATAGGCGACCACCAGCGGCGGCGAGGCGAGGTAGTTCATCTTCACCTCGGCATGGATGCGGCCTTCGAAGTTGCGGTTGCCCGACAGCACCGCGGCGACGGCGAGGTCGTTCTCGGCGATGCCCTTGGACACGGCATCCGGCAGCGGGCCGGAGTTGCCGATGCAGGTGGTGCAACCGTAGCCGACGACGTAGAAGCCGAGCTTTTCCAGATCGGCCAGCACGCCGGCCTTCTGCAGGTAGTCGGTGACCACGCGCGAACCCGGCCCGAGCGAGGTCTTGACCCACGGCGCGGCGGTCAGGCCACGCGCCACCGCCTTGCGGGCGAGCAGGCCGGCACCCAGCATCACCGCCGGGTTGGAGGTGTTGGTGCAGGAGGTGATTGCCGCGATGACCACGGAACCGTCGCTGAGCGCGTGGTCCTTGTCCTGCAGGCGGATGGTCGAGACCGGCTTGGCGGCCAGGTGTTCGGCCTGCGGCTGCCCGCCGCCTTCCGCCTTCAGTGCCTGGTCCGCGCAACCCACGCTGCGGTGGGCGGTGAAGCCGGTCACGTTGGTGCGGAAGTTGTCCTTCATGTCGCTCAGCAGGACGCGGTCCTGTGGACGCTTCGGGCCCGCCAGCGACGGCTTGACCTCGGACATGTCCAGGCCAATGGTCGAGGAGTACGTGGCCTCCGGCTGGCCCGGCTCGTGCCACAGGCCCTGCGCCTTGGCGTAGGCCTCGACCAGGGCGATCTGCTCCTCGCTGCGACCCGACAGGCGCAGGTACTTCACCGCCTCGGCATCGACCGGGAAGATGCCGCAGGTCGCGCCGTATTCCGGCGCCATGTTGCCGATCGTCGCGCGGTCGGCCAGCGGCAGGTGCTGCAGGCCTTCACCGTAGAACTCGACGAACTTGCCGACCACGCCGTGCTTGCGCAGCATCTGGGTGACGGTCAGCACCAGGTCGGTGGCGGTGGCGCCTTCGGGCAGCTTGCCGGTCAGCTTGAAGCCGACCACCTGCGGGATGAGCATCGACGACGGCTGGCCCAGCATCGCGGCCTCGGCCTCGATGCCGCCCACGCCCCAGCCGAGCACGCCGATGCCGTTGATCATGGTGGTGTGGCTGTCGGTACCGAACACGGTGTCCGGGAACGCCAGCAGCTCGCCGCCCACCTCACGCTCCATCACCACGCGGGCGAGGTTTTCCAGGTTGACCTGGTGGACGATGCCGGTGTTGGGCGGCACCACCTTGAAGTTTTCCAGCGCCTTCTGGCCCCAGCGCAGGAAGCCGTAGCGCTCCTTGTTGCGCTCGAACTCGATCTGGCCGTTGATGTCCAGCGCGTCGGGGCGGCCGAACACGTCGACCTGCACGGAGTGGTCGATCACCAGCTCGGACGGAATCTGCGGGTTGATCTGCCGGGGATTGCCGCCCAGCCGGGTCACCGCATCGCGCATCGCCGCCAGGTCGACCACGCAGGGCACGCCGGTGAAGTCCTGCAGGACCACGCGCGCCGGCATGAAGGCGATCTCGGTGGACGCCTCGGCGGTCGGGTTCCACTGGGCCACCGCTTCGATGTGGTCCTTGCCGACCGTGATGCCGCCATCTTCATGGCGCAGCAGGTTCTCAAGCAGGATCTTCATCGAATAGGGCAGCTTGCCCAGGTCGAAGCGCTTGCCCAGGGTGGGCAGGCTGAAATAGGTGTAGGACTTGCCGTTGACGTCGAGTTGCGCGCGTGTGGCGAAGGAGTCGGCCATTTGGAAGCTCCGTGGCTGGAATAGCGGGGGGAGGGCAGGCGACCTTGTCCGGGATGCGCCGGAAATCCGGACGCGACAACCCCGATCAAGGCGCATCAGCTGCGTTCGAGCCCCGTCATTATGCCGGAAGCCGTCAAAAACTGCCCGCGTTCAGGGCGCAATACCGCCTCCCGAAGGCTCAGCGCAGCAGTGCTTCCACGGTCGCGGCCATGTCGCGCCGACGCAACAGGAAATCCAGCAGGCTGCCGCCCATCTGCCGCCACAGCACCGCCGAGCGCACCGCGGTGAGCAGCACCGCCCGCACTTCGGCAACCACATCGGACTGGCCCAGGTAATGGGGGTTTCCCTGTACCAGCACGCGCGGACGCAGGTGGCTCAGGGTGTCGGCGTACAGGCTGCCCAGCGCGGCCAGGACTTCCGGATGACTGCGCCCCAGCCGTTCCGCGGCCTCCGCCTGGGCCTGGATGCCGCGTCGAACGCGTTCGCCCATGTCGTGGTCGCGCACGAAGCGGCGCTCCAGCTGCATCACCGCCAGCGCCAGACGAGGCAGTTGTGCGTCGTGGCCTTTGCTGCCGAAGTAATCGCGCAACAGCATCAGCCCCGGCCGCAGGGACGCGCGGCCGCCATAGATCGCCTCGGTCGATTCGGCGTCGATCCGGAACACCGATTCCAGCAGGGTGTCGACCACGGCGGCATTGGCCTGCCCGGTGTCGGCGATCCGGCGAACCTGGGCCAGGGCCTGGACCAGGCCGGCCAGCGCGAGCACGCGGTCGGCAAGGCGGTTGTTGCGGGTGTCGGTCATGCAGTGTTGGCCCTCAGGCGTTGTTCGAGTGGAGCATCCGTGGTCGCGATGACAGCGCCGCCAAGGCAGATCGGGCCGTCGTAGAGCACCAGCGACTGCCCCGGCGTGACGGCACGTTGGGGGCGCAGGAAGCGGACTTCCAGCGTGCTGTCGTCGTTGACGAGTACCTCGCAGGCCTCGTCGAGTTGACGGTAGCGGGTCTGCGCCGTGCAGGTGAAACCGCCGGCTGGCGGCGCGCCGGCGATCCAGTGCGCGGCCTCCGACCAGAGCGTCTGCGACTTCAGCCAGGGCGTATCGCTGCCCTGATCGACATACAGCACGTTGCTGGCCACGTCCTTGCCGACCACGTACCACGGCGCGGCCTGGAACCCGCGCACGCCGCCGATGTTGAGGCCTTCGCGCTGGCCGATGGTGAAGTAGAACACGCCAGGATGGCGGCCGATAACCTGTCCGGTGGGCGTGCGCATCTCGCCGTCGCGGGCGGGCAGATAGCGCCCGAGGAATTCGCGGAAGTCGCGCTCGCCGATGAAGCAGATCCCGGTGGAATCCTTCTTGTCGGCGGTCGGCAGGCCGGCATCACGCGCCATCTGGCGTATCGCGGGCTTGTGCAGGTTCCCGAGCGGGAAGCGGGTCGCTGCCAGTTGCTCCTGCCCCAGCTGGTGCAGGAAGTAGCTCTGGTCCTTGTCCCGGTCGATGCCGCGCAACAGGCGGTGGCGATGGCCGTCGTGATCGATGCGGGCGTAATGGCCGGTGGCGATGAAGTCGGCCCCGAGTTCGTGGGCGGCATCCAGGAAGTGCTTGAACTTGATTTCCCGGTTGCACAGCACGTCCGGGTTGGGCGTCCGGCCGGCCGCGTACTCGGCCAGGAAGTGCTCGAACACACCAGCCCAGTATTCGCCGGAAAAATCGCGGAAATGGATCGGGATGCCGAGCCGTCCACAGACGGCGACGGCATCGCGGCGGTCGTCCTCGGCGCGGCAGTCGCCGCTGCCGGCCGTTCCCGGCGTCCTGCCTCCCGCGCCACTCGCACCTCCCTGTGCGTCGTCGTCCGCCCAGTTCTGCATGAACAGCCCGGCGATCGGTTCACCCGCATCGCGCAGCAGCAGGGCGGCCACGGACGAATCGACCCCGCCGGACATGCCGACGATGGTACGCGGGGGTGACGTGCGCGGGGGTGGGCGGTGTGGAGCGTTCATGCCAGCTGCTGTACCAGGTCGAGGGGGTGCCGACGTCCGGCCAGGTAGTCGGCGACGGTGCGCCAGACCAGCGGGCTGCGATGACGGCCGGCCTGATCCTGGAGCTCGCCCGGCGTCAGCCACAGGGCCTGCACGATTCCCGTATCCAGAGCGCGCACCGGGTCGTGCGACACCGGCTCGGCGGCGAAGGCGAAACGCATGTAATGGCGACCGCCGCGGCCGTCGTCGGCGACCGGAGATTTCCATTGGTAGGCACCGATGAATGCCGTCAGGCGCACGTCCCAGCGGGTCTCCTCGCGGGTTTCGCGCAGCGCGGCCTCCAGCAGGCTCTCGTCGGGCTCCAGATGACCGGCCGGCTGGTTCAGCACGAGCCGCCCGCGCGAGGTCTCCTCGACCATCAGCAAACGCCCCTCACGCACGACCACGGTTGCGACAGTGACATCGGGTTGCCAGAAACGCCTTTCGCGATCGCTCAAGATTGATCCAGTAAACAACGTGGCGGCCATTTTGCCGGCCACCCGCGCGGGCGTCCATCGGCCCGCCGGCCGGCCCGTCGCGGGGCCGGGACATTTACACTACCCGCCATGCCCAGACATACCGACCACGAACTCGACCATGGCCACGGCGTCATGGTGGAAACCGGCAAGCCGGAAATCGCCCGCCCACCGCTGTATTCGGTGCTGCTGCTCAATGACGACTACACCCCGATGGACTTCGTGGTCGAGGTGCTGATGCGGTTTTTCCCGATGACTGCGGAGAAGGCGACCCAGATCATGCTCCACGTGCACACCCGCGGCCGCGGCGTTTGCGGGGTGTTCACGCGCGAGGTGGCCGAATCGAAGGTGGCGCAGGTCAACGAGTTTTCCAGGCTGAACCAACACCCGTTGCTATGTACGATGGAAAGGGCCTGATCTGCCGGCGACATGGAAAAGTGTGCCGGCACCCCCATCTAGGGTTGCAGTAGCTTTCGGAGGCACACGCCCCATGTTCAGCAAGGATCTCGAGTACAGCATCGGCCAGTGCTACAAGCGCGCCCGTGAGGCACGCCACGAGTACATGACGGTCGAACACCTGCTGTTGGCACTGCTTGACAACCCGTCCGCCGAGGCCGTCCTCAAGGCCTGCGATGCCGATGCTCCGCGCCTGCGCGGCGATCTGGAGCAGGCCATCGCGACCTCGGTGTCGGTGTTGCCCGACGATGTCGACCGCGACACCCAGCCCACCCTGGGCTTCCAGCGCGTGTTGCAGCGCGCGGTCTATCACGTGCAGTCCTCCGGCAAGAAGGAGGTCACCGGTGCCAACGTGCTGGTGGCGATCTTCGGCGAGAAGGATTCGCACGCCGTGTATTACCTCAACCAGCAGGACATCGCCCGGCTGGATGTGGTCAATTACCTGTCCCATGGAATCGCCCGTCACGGCGACGATGGCGACAACCAGCATGTCGAGGGCGAGGCCCATCCGGTGGAAGGCGAGGGCGACGGCAAGGCCGATGCGCTGTCGGAATTCGCGATCAACCTCAACCAGCTCGCCCACGACGGCAAGATCGATCCGCTGGTCGGCCGTGCCGACGAAGTGGAGCGCACCATCCAGGTGCTGTGCCGGCGCCGCAAGAACAACCCCCTGTACGTCGGCGAGGCCGGCGTGGGCAAGACCGCCATCGCCGAAGGCCTGGCCAAGCGCATCGTCGACGGCGACGTGCCCGAGGTGCTGGCCGACGCCACCATCTACGCGCTCGACCTGGGCGCGCTGGTGGCCGGCACCAAGTACCGCGGCGACTTCGAGAAGCGCCTGAAGGCGGTGCTGGCGCAGATGAAGAAGCTGCCCGACGCGATCCTGTTCATCGACGAGATCCACACCATCATCGGCGCGGGTTCGGCCAGCGGCGGCACGATGGATGCCAGCAACCTGATCAAGCCGGCGCTGTCGTCCGGCGACCTGCGTTGCATCGGCTCGACCACGTTCCAGGAATACCGCGGCATTTTCGAGAAGGACCGGGCACTGGCGCGGCGCTTCCAGAAGATCGACATCGTCGAGCCGACGGTCGGCGAGACTTTCGAGATCCTGCAGGGCCTCAAGCCCCGCTACGAGGCCCACCACGGCGTCACCTACGAGGACGACGCGCTGCAGGCGGCGGTCGATCTCTCGGTCAAGCACATCGGCGACCGCCTGCTGCCCGACAAGGCGATCGACGTGATCGACGAGGCCGGTGCGCGCCAGCGGCTGCTGCCTGAAGGCACGCGCAAGTCGTCGATCGACGTGGAGGAGATCGAGACCATCGTTGCCAAGATGGCGCGGATTCCGGCGCGGCAGGTTTCGGCGACCGACAAGGACGTGCTGCGCAACCTGGAGCGCAACCTGAAGATGGTGATCTTCGGCCAGGATCCGGCGATCGACTCGCTGACCTCGGCGATCAAGCTGTCGCGTTCCGGCCTGGGCAATCCGGACAAGCCGATCGGCAACTTCCTGTTCGCCGGCCCGACCGGCGTGGGCAAGACCGAGGTCACCAAACAGCTGGCGCTGCAGCTGGGCATCGAACTGGTCCGCTTCGACATGTCCGAGTACATGGAGCCGCATTCGGTGTCGCGCCTGATCGGTGCGCCGCCGGGCTATGTCGGCTTCGACCAGGGCGGGCTGCTGACCGAGAAGATCGTCAAGACGCCGCACTGCGTGCTGCTGCTGGACGAGGTCGAGAAGGCGCATCCGGACATCTTCAATATCCTGTTGCAGGTCATGGACCGCGGTGCGCTGACGGATACCAATGGGCGCGAGGCAAATTTCCGCAACGTGATCCTGGTGATGACCACCAATGCCGGCGCGACGCAGGCGGCACGGCGCACGATCGGGTTCACCAAGCAGGACCACAGCACCGACGCGATGGAAGCGATCCGCAAGGGCTTCACGCCGGAGTTCCGCAACCGGCTGGATGCGGTGGTGCAGTTCGACGCGCTCGGCTTCGAGCACATCCTGCGCGTGGTGGACAAGTTCATGATCGAGCTGGAGGCGCAGCTGCACGAGAAGGGCGTCACCATCACCGCGACGCCGGAGGCCCGCGAATGGCTGGCCCAGCACGGTTTCGATCCGTTGATGGGCGCACGGCCGATGGCCCGCGTGATCCAGGACAAGATCAAGCGCCCGCTGGCAGACGAGCTGCTGTTCGGCAAGCTGGTCGGCGGCGGCCGGGTCACGATCGAGGTCAAGGACGACGAGCTGGTGATCGATGCGCAGGCCGAGCCGGAGAAGCTGCTGCCGGCGACCGTGAGGTAATTTCCAAGCCGGGCCGATGCCGACGGCACGGCCCGGCGGTTTTGCCCGGAAGAATCCGCCCAGGTCCGGGTATGACTTCCGGCCAACGAAGCCGGGCAACAAAACGGTAGCAACGAAAAAGGCGGCCAATGGCCGCCTTTTCTGTCGCACGCCACCGCAATCACTTGTTGCGGTAGGTGATCCGTCCCTTGGTCAGGTCGTACGGAGTCATCTCCACCTTGACCTTATCCCCGGTCAGGATGCGGATGTAGTTCTTGCGCATGCGACCGGAAATGTGGGCGATGATCTCGTGCCCGTTTTCGAGGCGCACGCGGAACAGGGTGTTCGGAAGGGTTTCCGCCACCGTGCCCTCGAATTCGATCACGTCGTCTTTTGCCATGTGGTTCCTGTATCACTCGAATGGCGGCGCAAGAATGCGGCCGCGAAGCCGGGCATTCTGCCACGACCGGATCGATGGCGCAAAACCAGGCCGCCCCGTGTTCATGTTTCGCGACATCCCCGGTGCCGGCACCGGGGATTTTCAGGCTGACGGCCTGCTGCCCGCGCTTGCCAGCAGGCGGGCCGGAAACGTGCCGAACCGCCTGCTCCATGAACCGGGCGGCTCGGCCTGTGCCACCAGCGCACGCACCTGGCCGAGAAAGCGGTCGCGAGGCCAGGACGTTGCGCCCAGACTGAGCAGGTGCGGATTTTCGACCTGCGCATCAAGCAGCGGCCAGCCCCATTCGCTCAGGTGCGTGGCCAGGGCGGCGAGCGCAACCTTGGAGCCGCCCGAGGCGAGGCTGACCATGCTTTCGCCGAAGAACATCCGCCCGATCGACACGCCGTACAAGCCCCCGACCAGCCGGGGGCCGGCCCGTACCTCGATCGAGTGGGCATGCCCGAGACGGTGCAGCTGGGCGTATGCGTCGAGCATCCCGCTGGTGATCCAGGTGCCGGGCTGGCCCGCCCGGGGCGCGTGGGCGCAGGCGGCGATGACCTGGTCGAAATCCGTGTCGGCGGTGACGATCCAGTCCGATTGACGCAGCGTGCGCCGGAAGCGCGACGACAGGCGCACGCTGGCGGTTTCAAACACGGTGCGCGGGTCGGGCGACCACCACAGCAGCGGCTGGCCGTCGGAGTACCAGGGAAAGACCCCGCTGGCGTAGGCGTTCAGCAGGCGGGGCGGGGACAGGTCGCCGCCCATCGCCAACAGGCCGTCGGGTTCGCGCAAGGCCTGGCGCGGGTCCGGGAACGCTGCGTGGGGATCAGTCGGGAGTTCGGGCAGGTGGATCGGCATGCCGGCCATTGTCGCCGTCGCCGCGCTTGAACGGCGAGTGGCTGCCGAGGGTGGCCGCGTAACGGCGCACGGAGGCGGCTTCCTGCTGGCACCAGTCACGCAGGGCGGCGCGGAATGACGGGTCGGCGATCCAGTGACGGCTGTGCACGAAGGCCGGCAGGAAACCGCGCGCCAGCTTGTGCTCGCCCTGCGCTCCGGGCTCGAAACGGGTCAGCCCTTCGCGCAGGCAGTAGTCGATGCCCTGGTAATAGCAGGTCTCGAAATGGAGCCCGGCGATGGCTTCGAGCGCGCCCCAGTAACGTCCATACAGGGTGTCGCCGCCGCGAAGGCACAGTGCGCCCGCGATCGGCCGGCCGGCGCGTTCGGCAAAAAACAGCACCAGCGATCCGGGCATGGTTTCCGCCAGGTGATGCAGGAAGGCCAGGCTCAGCGTCGGGTGGTTGCCGTATTCGGCGAACGTCTGCAGATAGAAACGGTGCATGTCGGCCAGGTCCGCATCGCTGGCCTGGCCGCCTTCGACGACCCGGAAAGTCACCCCGGCGCGGGCGACCCTGGCGCGTTCCTGGCGGATGTTCTTGCGGTGCTTGTGGTCGAACGCGGACAGGTAGTCGGCAAAATCCCGCCAGCCCGCGTCGTTGCGCCAGTGGTACTGGACGTCGATGCGGGCCAGCCAGTCGTCGTCGGAGGCCGGGTTCTGGAATATCGGCTCTTCGTCGCCCGGATGGAAGTTGACGTGGACCGACGACCATCCTTCGCGCTCCGCATCGGCCACCATGGCGGCGAGCAGCGCGCGCCGATGTGCCGGCTCATGCGCCAGCAGCCGTGGCCCGGTGACGGGCGAGTAGGGCACCGCGCACAGTGACTTGGGAAAATACTCCAGGCCGTGCCGCGCGTAGGCGTTGGCCCACGCGTGGTCGAACACGAATTCGCCGTGGGAATTGTCCTTGCGATAGCCCGGGGCGGCGGCCACCAGCGTGTCGCCGTCCCAGAGGGTCAGGTGTCGCGGTGTCCAGCCCCATTCCGGACGCAGGCAACCGTGCTGCTCAAGCCCGGCCAGAAACGCGTGGCGGATGAACGGGTTGCAGCCGTCATGCAGCGCGTCCCATTGCCTGGCGGGGACGTCGTGGAGATTCGCAATGATTCGGGTGCGGGGCATGGACGCACCATGATGGCCCAATGGAGATTGCGGCAACCATCCGTGGTGAAGCATCACCAGCGCCGGATCGCCGGCCCGGACATCCTTGGCCGGGCGCTCGCAGCCGCGCGGACTGCCATTCAAGGCAGTCCGCAAACGCGGCTACTCGCCCAGGTCGAGGAACTTCTCCGCGTCCAGCGCCGCCATGCAGCCAAAGCCGGCCGAGGTGATCGCCTGACGGTAGACCTGGTCAGCCACGTCGCCGGCGGCGAACACGCCGCGCACCGAGGTCTGGGTGGCGTTGCCGTCCAGACCCGACTTGATCTGCAGGTAGCCGCCCTTCATGTCCAGCTGGCCCTCGAACAGCGACGTGTTCGGGGTGTGGCCGATGGCGACGAAGAAGCCGTTGACCGGGATCTCGCGGGTGCGGTCGTCCTTGGTCGAGCGCAGGCGCATGCCGGTCACGCCGGTGTCATCGCCCAGTACCTCGTCCACGGAGTGGTCCCAGATCAGTTCGATCTTGCCGGTCTGGGCCTTGGCGAACAGCTTGTCCTGCAGGATCTTCTCCGCCCGCAGGCTGTCGCGGCGATGCACCAGATAGACCTTGCGCGCGATGTTGGACAGGTACAGCGCTTCCTCGACCGCGGTATTGCCGCCGCCGATCACCGCCACTTCCTGCTCCTTGTAGAAGAAGCCGTCGCAGGTCGCGCAGGCCGACACGCCCTTGCCCATGTACTTCTGTTCGGACTCGATGCCCAGGTACTTGGCGCTGGCGCCGGTGGCGATCACCAGTGCGTCGCAGGTGTATTCGCCGCTGTCACCGGTCAGCCGGAACGGCCGCTGCGACAGGTCGGCGGAATGGATGTGGTCGAACACCACCTCGGTATCGAAGCGTTCGGCATGGGCCTGCATGCGCGTCATCAGATCCGGGCCCTGCAGGCCGTGGGCGTCGCCGGGCCAGTTGTCGACATCGGTGGTGGTCATCAATTGGCCGCCCATCTGCAGGCCGGTGATCAGCAACGGCTTGAGGTTGGCGCGGGCGGCATAGACGGCCGACGTCCAGCCGGCGGGGCCGGAGCCGAGGATGATGAGGCGGGCGTGCTTGCTTGGGGTCATGGGTATAATCGCGAAGGTTGGAGGATGCGCCGGGGCGGCGTCAGGCGTGGCCCGGTCATGCGGCCGATGGGGTTGATAGCTTGGCGGCGACCTACCGGCAACACAAGGCGGACACGGGGATGCAGCGTTGCAACCCGGCGCGCTGGTCGGCCGACGTGTATTTTTCACGTATATTCAATGGCTAACGCAACTTAGCTAAGGCAGAACATCACGGTGGCGCAAGCGTCCACGGCATCCCGCAGGAAAAAAACGACCGAGGCCACGCGCAACACAGGAGCGTCGCCGTCGCCGAAGCGTCAACGGCTGATGCGCGACATCGCGATGATCGCGATCGCGCCGCTGTTGCTGTACCTGGTCGCCAGCCTGTTCACGTTCTCGCCCACCGATCCCGGTTGGTCGCAGTCGGGCAGCGTCACCGCGCCGCTGCACAACGTCGGCGGCCGGGTCGGGGCGTGGCTGGCGGACGTGTTGCTGTACCTGACGGGTTACGTCGCTTTCCTGTTGCCGGTCATGCTTGGCCTGGTCGCCTGGATCGCCCTGTTCGGCATGGACATCGACGGCGACGGCGATGCCGACCTGGGGCCTGCGCTGCGCCTGGTGGGGATCGTCGGCTTCCTGGTGTCGGCCACCGGCCTGCTGCAGTTGCGCGTGGGACCGGTGCTCGATTTCTCCGCCGGCGCGGGCGGCATCCTCGGCCAACTGGTCGGGCGTTCGCTCTACAGCGGTTTCGGCCCGGTGGGCGGCAACCTGTTCCTGCTCGCGTTGCTGCTGGTTTCGGTGACCCTGGCGACCGGGATCTCGTGGTTGGCGGTAATGGACAGGATCGGCCACTGGGTGCTGGCGCTGGGGCCGCTGTTGTCGCGCCTGTTCCGCCGCGGCAGCAGGCAGGCCGCCGAGTGGCAACAGACCCGTGCGATGCGCGAGGAGCGCGAGGAAGTGCGCAAGATCGACACCGAACTGCGCGCCAGGCGTGCGCCGGTGAAGATCGAGCCGCCGGCCCCGGCCGCGGTGGAGCGCAGTGACCGGGCCCGGCGCGAACAGCAGATCCCGCTGCTCAACGTCGCCGATGGCACGGGTATCCCGCCATTGTCGTTGCTGGACGATCCCAAGCCGCAGCCCAAGGGCTACAACGCCGACACGCTGGAAACCCTGTCGCGGCAGATCGAATTCAAGCTCAAGGATTTCCGCATCGATGCCACCGTGGTCGGTGCGTATCCCGGTCCGGTGATCACCCGGTTCGAGATCGAACCGGCGCCGGGCATCAAAGTCAGCCAGATCAGTTCGCTCGACAAGGACATCGCGCGCGGCCTGTCGGTGAAGTCGGTACGCGTGGTCGACGTGATCCCGGGCAAGGCGGTGATCGGACTGGAAACGCCGAACACACAGCGCGAGATGATCTACCTGTCCGAGCTGCTTCGTTCGAAGGAATACGACAAGTCGTCCAGCCCGTTGACGATCGCGCTGGGCAAGGACATCGGTGGCCGTCCGACCGTTGCCGACCTGGCCCGGATGCCGCACCTGCTGGTGGCCGGCACCACCGGCTCGGGCAAGTCGGTCGGGGTCAACGCGATGGTGTTGAGCCTGCTGTACAAGGCGTCCGCGAAGGACGTGCGGATGCTGATGATCGACCCGAAGATGCTCGAACTTTCGGTATACGAAGGCATCCCGCACCTGCTCGCGCCGGTGGTCACCGACATGAAGGAGGCCGCCAACGGCCTGCGCTGGTGCGTGGCCGAGATGGAGCGGCGCTACAAGCTGATGAGCGCGGTCGGCGTGCGCAACCTGGCCGGCTTCAACAAGAAGGTGCGCGACGCGATCGACGCCGGCCAGCCGATGAGCGACCCGCTGTTCAAGCCCAATCCCGAGATCAACGAAGTGGCGCCGTTGCTGGAGCCGCTGCCGTTCATCGTGATCTTCATCGACGAATTCGCCGACATGATGATGATCGTCGGCAAGAAGGTCGAGGAGTTGATCGCCCGGCTGGCGCAGAAGTCGCGCGCCGCCGGCATCCATCTGATCCTGGCCACCCAGCGACCGTCGGTGGACGTCATCACCGGCCTGATCAAGGCCAATATCCCGACCCGTATCGCGTTCCAGGTGTCGAGCAAGATCGACTCGCGCACCATCCTCGACCAGTCCGGCGCGGAAACGCTGCTGGGCAACGGCGACATGCTGTACCTGCCGCCCGGCACGGCGATGCCGGAGCGCGTGCATGGTGCGTTCGTGTCCGATGAGGAAGTGCACCGCGTGGTCGAGTTCCTCAAGCAGAGCAGCGGCGGCCCCGACTACATCAACGGCGTGCTGGAGGAAGTGCAGACGATGGGCGACGGCGTGGTGGTCGGCGCCACCGGCCTGCCGGAAACCGCCAGCAGCGGCGACGAATCCGACCCCTTGTACGACGAGGCCGTGCGCGTGGTGACCGAGACCCGGCGCGCGTCCATCTCGGGCGTGCAGCGCAGGCTCAAGATCGGCTACAACCGCGCCGCCCGGCTGGTGGAGGCGATGGAAGCGGCCGGGATTGTCACCCCGCCCGAGCACAACGGCGACCGCAGCGTGCTCGCGCCGCCACCGCCGCGCGATTGACGTTCGCCGCGCCTCTTGGATTACCACCTGTAGGAGCGGCTTCAGCCGCGATCCGGAATCGGTCGTTCGATCGCCCATCCGATCGCGGCTGAAGCCGCTCCTACATATCGATATCGGCCAGGACTGAACGAACCGTCTAGCGTCGAACACCTATTCAGCCTGTCTCCCACACACTCCACAGCCAGACCACGATCCGGAGATCGATTGCATGAACCAGATGATTCGCTGGAGCGCCGGCCTGCTGCTGGGCACGCTTGTTGCCGGTACCGCCTTTGCAGGAGCGCGTGACGATCTCACTAGCTTCACCAAGGGCCTGAAGGGGCTGGATGGGCAGTTCACCCAGCAGGTCTACGACACCCAGGACCGCTTGAAGGAGACATCCACCGGCCATGTGCAGTTGTCGGTGCCGCGCCTGTTCCGCTGGGAGTACGTGAAGCCGTACCCGCAGCTCATCGTTGCCGACGGCAGGAAGGTCTGGATCTACGATCCCGACCTGGAGCAGGTGACCGTGCGTCCGCAAGGCGCGGAAGAGCAGGGCAGCCCGCTGGCGGCACTGTTCGAGCCGGCGACGCTGGACAAGAAGTTCGTGGTCAAGGAAGCCGGGGATGCCGACGGCCTGGCCTGGTTGAGCCTGACGCCCAGGAACGAGGACGAAGCCAGCTTCCGCTCCGCGCGGCTCGGGTTCTCCAACGCCCAACTGGTGAAGATGGAGGTGCAGGACGCCGTCGGCCAGCGCACCGAGATCAAGTTCGGCTCGTGGAGCCGCAACCCCGCGTTTGCCGCTGACACCTTCCGCTACACGCCGCCCAAGGGCGTCGATGTGATCGGCGAGGGCTGAGCTCAACGAACGATGTGGCGCATTGAGGCGAAGCCCGTAATGCGCCGGGGCTGGGTGCGTAGGCAGTGCCGCGGCTTTGTTACGCTGGCCACCCGATTCCCGCCTTGTCGAAGTGTCGCCTCCGTTGGCCAGACCCCGTACCCCGAATATCACTGTTTCCGGCCACTCGGCTGACCTGCTCAGCGTGGAGAACAGCGCGCTGCGTCCGCTCGCCGAACGGATGCGGCCCGCCACTCTGGACGGGATGGTCGGCCAGCGCCGCCTGCTGGCGCCTGGATCGGCCCTGCGTCGTGCGGTCGAATCCGGCCGCGCCCATTCGATGATCCTGTGGGGGCCTCCGGGCTGCGGCAAGACCACGTTCGCGCTGCTGCTCGCGCAGTACACCGACGCCGAATTCCGCGCGATATCGGCCGTGCTGTCCGGCCTGCCCGAGGTGCGCCTGGTCCTGGCCGAAGCGGCGCAGCGGTTCGCCGAAGGCCGCCGCACGGTGTTGTTCGTCGACGAGGTACACCGGTTCAACAAGACCCAGCAGGACGCCTTCCTGCCGCATATCGAGCGCGGCACGATCCTGTTCGTCGGTGCGACCACCGAAAACCCGTCGTTCGAACTCAACTCGGCACTGCTGTCGCGCTGCCGCGTGCACGTGATGGACGCGGTCTCCGCCGAGGACATTGCGATCGCGCTGCGGCGTGCCCTCGATGACGAGGACAACGGACTGGGCGGGCAGGGCCTGAAGGTGTCCGACGAGGCGTTGATGCAGATCGCCGGTGCCGCCGATGGCGACGTCCGCCGCGGCCTGACCCTGCTGGAGATCGCCGCCGAACTGGCAATGGGCGAGGAGGGCGAGATCACCCAGGCCACGCTGGCGCAGGTACTCGCCGACCGCACCCGCCGCTTCGACAAGGGTGGCGAGCAGTTCTACGACCAGATCTCCGCCCTGCACAAGTCCGTGCGCAGCTCGAACCCGGATGCCGCGCTGTACTGGTTTGCCCGGATGATCGACGGCGGTTGCGATCCCGCCTACCTGGCCCGCCGACTGACGCGCATGGCCACCGAGGACATCGGCCTGGCCGACCCGCGTGCGCAGCAGATGGCGATCGATGCCTGGGATACCTACGACCGCCTCGGCAGCCCCGAAGGCGACCTCGCGCTGGCGCAGTTGGTGATCTATCTGGCCAGCACCGCCAAATCCAACGCGGTCTACGCCGCCTTCAACACGGCCAAAAAGGACGTGCACCAGTACGGCACCCAGGACGTTCCGCTGCACCTGCGCAATGCGCCCACCAAGCTGATGAAGGAGCTGGGTTACGCCAAGGGCTACCAGTACGACCACGATGCGGAAGGCGGTATCGCGCTGGACCAGACCGGCTTCCCCGATGCCATGGGCGAGCGGGTCTACTACCAGCCGGTGGAGCGGGGGATGGAACTGAAGCTCAAGGAAAAGCTCGACCGGTTACGCATCGCGCGGCGTGCGGCACGCAAGTAAACGCCGCCGCGCTCTGGTGAACGCATCCCGACGGACGCAACGAGGTACGGCGATGGGCCTGTCCCTGTGGTGGCAACAATTGGCGTTGGTGATGGCCGGCGGCGCGCTGGGAGCCGGAGGCCGCTACTGGATCGGCGGCGTATTGCTGCGCCGGATCGGCGACGGACTTCCCTGGGGCACGCTGGCGGTCAACCTGTTCGGCTCCTTTGCGATCGGTTTCCTCGCGGTCTGGCTGGAAGGGCGAGGCCAGGCGGCACTGTACTGGCGGGCCTTCCTGATCGTCGGGCTGCTCGGCGGCCTGACCACGTATTCCGCGCTGATGCTCGAATGCCTGCTGCTGGCACGCAGCGAGCGCACCGCCGCCTTGTTCGCGTATCTGGCACTGACGCTGGCCGGAGGTGTGGTGCTGGTGTGGCTCGGCGTGCGCATCGCGGGAGCGATCCGGCCGCTCTGATGGCCGGGTGTGATGCAGATCGCAGGGGCATGACTTCGGACAGCGGGCACGCACGGCCCTTCCGATCACTCCGAGTTGACGCAGACGGAACTTTTGAACCGTCGTGCGCCCCGTCAGTCGGGACGCTTGGCAGGTACGAACGGAGAGACCGGATCGCTTGCCGGGAACGTCTCCTCCAGTGCCTCGTCCTGATTGTCGCTCTCGTGCTCCTTCCTCTTCTGGCGCTGCTCGGGCAGCTCGCGCTCGCCCGGTTTGCTGTCAGGCGCGGGAGGGTCTTTTCGGTCTCGACCGGTCATTTTCAGATGCCCCGGAACGCTGAGGAACAGCCACTTTGAGCCAGCACCCGGAAGCCCTGCGTGAAAGCCGCCGCGAGGGGCAGGGCGACGGGAGCGAGGTCTTCGGCGAGCTGCTTTGCTACGCTCGCGTCAATTCACAAGGAGAGTGGAGCGATGCGAATCTTCGTCTTCTGTCTGGCACTGGCATTGGCACTGGCCAGCTTCAGCGCTTCGGCGCAGTCGGTTTACAAGTGCGTCGGCAAAGGTGGCGTGACCAGTTTCCAGTCGGAGCCTTGCAGCGAGCCATCGCAGGTCAAGAAAACCTGGGACGCCACTCCCGAGCCGCTGGACAGCGCCGAGCAACGGCGAATCCACAATGCCGGGAAAAAATCCGCCAGCGATGCGGCATACCTTGCACGCCTCGCCCGGAGGAATGCTTCACCCATGGGTACCGTGGTCAAGGTCAAGCCCAACCGCTGCGAGGCCGTGAAGCGACAGCGCGACAACGCCTATGGGAAAAACCCCAAGCGGAACATGGCGTTCATGCGGCACTGGGGCGACAAGGTGCATGAGGCTTGCAGATAGACTTGTCCACCTTCATCGCGGTTCTGGATGCTTGCCAAGCACGTCGCGCAGGTAGACGACGTCTGTGGACGTCGGGGTGAAACCCGCTGCCGGCTTCCCCGGTCGCGCATGTTCCATCATCAAGCGCCACTCACGAACGATGTTCGCCGAGAGGCTCATCCATGCCATGTGTTCCGGGTAGAGCGTATGACCTTCGGGTGTCCACAGATACCCACGCTGGAAACCGAAGCCGGTCCAAGTACCGGTCAGTTCGGTACGGATCATCGGATCGATCTTCATAAGTTCCTCGACTCAATACTGGCCATCGTCAGGACAGCAGGTGCTGATGAAGAGCGGAGTCCAGGATGCTTGAGAGCGGCATTCTGATCCTTCGAATACTTCGCATAATGCATATTATGTACGCACACGTAACCTAAGCGTCACCTGGATGTTTCCCTCCCGTCACCTCTCACAACGACCATCAGCCCTGTTCATAAAGCAGCGAATGCGCCATACCGCGCAACGCCTGAAGTCGCCCGGCCCGGATGAGGTATGCCTCCGGCCAGCCCTGAGGGGATGCACCAAATGAAAATTGGAACTCTTGCCTGCAGCCTGTTGATCGCGGGTCTTTCTGGTTGCGCCCTGCATCAGGGCCAGGTGCTTGAAGCCGCCGGTATGCCGGATGCGGTCTTCGACACAGGCGAGCGGCGCTGGCTGGCCGGCGATCATCACATCCACAGCCAGTTCAGCGCCAAGTACGTCGAAAGCACGGATCCGGCCCAGCCGCCCACACCGGTGTTCGGTAGCGACGGCCGCTATTCCATCACCGACAACGCGCTGAAGGCGCGTGAGCATGGTCTGGCCTGGATGGTTTCCACCGACCACGGGGGCCCCGACCACTCCAAGGTCAACCATGACCACGCCTGGCCGGCGCTGCAGCAGGCTCGGCGGGAAGTGCCCGAGGTGGTGCAGTTCTTCGGCATGGAATTCGATACGCCGGGCGGCGACCACAGCAGCCTGATCATGCCGCACACCCACGACGAGCGCAGCGACCTGCACACGATCGAATCGCGCTGGTCGCAGCGCGATGCCTGGCCGCGCAATCCGGCCCGCGACGTCGAGCCGAAGATGCTCGAAGCGCTGGAGCACATGCGCCAGTTGGAGGCACCGCCGGTGCTCATCGCCAACCACCCGTCCCGCTCGGCGACGGCGGTGGGCGTGTACGGCAAGTACGCTCCGGCCGAGTTCCGGGCCTGGAAGGACACCGCGCCGCAGGTCGCGGTCGGTATGGAAGGCGCACCCGGCCACCAGGCTGCGGCCATCGACCCGGATGGCCGCATCGACCCTGAAGGCGCCCGCGGCGGCTACAAGAATGCGCCGACGATGGGCGGGTTCGACCAGATGACCGCACGCCTGGGCGGGTTCTGGGATTCGATGCTCGGCGAGGGCCGGCGCTGGTGGGTCACATCGACTTCCGACGCCCACCGCCACTGGCGCGACGGCGGCAGCGATTTCTACCCCGGCGAGTATTCCAAGACCTATGTGCTGGCCAAGCACGGACACGACGACATCCTTGACGGCATCCGCAACGGCCGCGTGTTCGTCACCACCGGCGACCTGATCTCGGAGCTGGACGTGGTCGTGCGTAGCAGCGCCGCGCCGGACACCCACGTCGGCATCGGTGGCAACCTGCACGCCCACTCAGGTAGCGACATCGAGGTCGCGATCCGGGTCCGCGATCCGGCCGGCACCAACCACGGCGGCCACTCGCCGGAGGTCGCGCGCGTCGATCTGATCGTCGGCGAAGTCACCGGCCCGGCTTCCGACCGCTCCAGCGACGCCAACCCGACCACCCGCGTGGTGCGCCGCTTCACCGCCACCGACTGGGTGCGCGACGGCGAGTACCTGACGATGACCCGCACCCTGCCCGCCATCGCGACGTCGAGCTACCTGCGGGTGCGCGGCACCAGCACCACCGACCTCGAGCCGGCCGCCGACCCGCGTGGCGAGGATCCATGGACGGACCTGTGGTTCTACAGCAACCCGGTGTTCATCGACGTCCATTGACCCGGGCGGTCTCCACGACTGCCCCGCCCTCTCCTACCGCACTCCGCATCCCGCTGGTCACCCGATGACCGGCTCCACTTCCGTACAACTTCACTCCAGGGAAAATAACGATGTTCAGGACCACCTCGCTCGCCACGGCGCTGGCTCTCGCACTGACCATGCATGTCCAGGCGCACGCCCAGACCGTTTCCGGCCCGTCTCCGGATCCGGCCGGCATGGGTGACCCGGCCTCGCGCGCCGAAAGCGGCACCATCTCCGGCGTGGTGTCCGACAGCGGTCGCGGCGGCTATCTCGCCGGCGCCGAAGTCCGCGTGAGCGGGACCAACGTCGTTGCGGTCACCGGTTCGGACGGCCGTTTCACCCTGCACCGGGTGCCCGCTGGGCAGCACCAGCTGACCGTCAGCTACGTCGGCCGTGCGGACGTGCGCGAGAACGTGACGGTCACCATCGGGCAGACGACCCCGGTCAGCCTCGACATGGCCGTGGCGGCCAATGGCAACGCCACCGACCTGGACGGCCTGGTCGTCACTGCGCCTCGCCCGATCGCCGAGTCCGAGTACGCCGCGCTGCAGGCCCAGCGCGCCTCGACCTCGCTGGTCAACGTGGTCGCCGCCGACTCCATCGGCCGCTTCCCCGACCAGAACGTGGCCGCCTCGCTCAGCCGCCTGCCCGGCATCGCGGTCGAGCGCGACCAGGGCCAGGAGCGCTACGTGAACCTGCGCGGTGCGCCGTCGCGCTGGACCACCATTGCCTTCGACGGCGTCAACGTGATCAGCCCGGCCGGCCGCACCGCCCGCCTGGATACCATCCCCTCCTCGATCGCCAGCCAGGTCATCGCCCGCAAGGCCATCACCGCAGCCATGCCCAGCGAGACGCTGGCCGGCAACATCGACATCATCACCCGCAGCCCGTTCGACTATGAAGGCCTGAAGATCGGCGCCGACCTGGGCATCGGCTACAACGACCTGGGCGGCGGCAAGCAGTACAACTGGAGCGGCTTCATCTCCAACAAGTTCGCCGACGACCGTTGGGGCGTACTGCTGTCCGCGTCCAAGTACTCGCGCGACATGGTCACCGACAACTTCGAGTCGGATCCGGAAGTGGCTTCCGAGGACCGTGAACCCGGCGGCAGCGAGCGCGTGTGGTTCGACGCCCACCAGAACAAGCTGTACCGCCTGACCCGCGAGAACGAGTCGGTCAGCGGCCGCCTCGAGTTCCGGCCGAATGACGACCACCACTTCTTCCTGAGCACGATCTATACCGAGTTCAGCGACCATGAGCTGCGCAACGCGTGGGAGTTCGACTTCGACGCCAACGCCGTGCGTACCACCGACACGCGCCCGCAGTCCGAGGCCCAGCGCACCGGTTACGCAGACGTCCGCACCGGCAACACCCCGTGGCAGGGCACCCTCTACGGCGTGGAGATGGACGCCACGCAGAACATCAACAACACCGTGCAGAGCATCTTCACCACGACGCTCGGCGGTGACCAGAATCTAGGCGACTGGCGCGCGAGCTGGCGGCTGAACTACACCGAGGCCGAGCAGGACTCGGGTCCGTCGTTCCATTCGACCTGGGTCAGCCCGTCCGAGCGAACCCTGCGTCCGACGGTCGACTACGACTTCACCAACCGCGAACTGCACCGCGCGACCCTGTTCGAGACCATCCGCAACGCGGACGGCTCGTTCTCCAAGGGCAACCTCAAGCGTTCGCTGGATGCGCACGACTACAACTTCGTCAACCTGCGCTCCAACGCCGGCAAGGCGGTGACCGACGCCTACAGCGCCCGCATGGACCTGATCCGCGACACCGAGCTGTTCGATCGTTCGACCGAGCTGCAGTTCGGCCTCCAGTACGACGACCGCACCAAGGAGAACAACCAGAGCCGCTGGCAGGTCACCGCCGCGCAGCTGGCGGCCATGGGCATCGCCCAGCCGACGATGTCCGACTTCGCTTCCGACAAGCCCTACCAGGGCAACCTGCCGCTGGGCTACAGCTTCCGCTACCACGACGAAGGCAAGGCCTGGAACCTGCTCAACGGCCTGCGCGCGCAGGGCGCCGGCGGCATGGTCGGGAGCGTGGTGATGGACAACTGGTACAACGTGCAGGAAAAGATCGGCGCGCTGTATGGCATGGGCACCACCCACTTCGACTGGGGCAACGTTGTTTACGGCGTGCGTGGCGAGTACACCCGCAACGAATCCTCCGCCCACGCCGAGGACGATGACGGCTACCGCAAGGTCACGGTCACCGAGAGCGGCGTCGAGTTCTTCCCCAGCGTGCACCTGAACTGGGACCTCAACGACGAGATGAAGCTGCGCTTCTCGGCCAACACCGGTGCCGCGCGCCCGGACTACACCGACCTGCGCCCGAACTTCGCGATCAACGACGACGAGCAGGAGATCGACGGTGGCAACCCGTACGCCGACACCGAAAAGTCGATCGGCCTCGACGCCTACTTCGAGTGGTACATGCGTCCGCAGGGTTTCTTCTCCGCCGGCGTGTACTACAAGGACCTGCGCGACGTGCTGTTCGACGTCGAGATCCCGCGCTTCGGCAGCAACGACC
>DASTUE010000171.1:0-4151 GCA_035759805.1 Lysobacter sp.
GCGCAGCGCGCGCTGGTCGATCAGGTCGGGCGTGGCGTTGGCGCGGGAGGCCGCGATGTCGCGGTTGAGCAGGGCGATCTCGCTGGCGAGCTGGTTGGCGGTCGCGACCTGGGCCTTGATGTGCTGGTTGACCTCGGTTTCCTGGCTGGCCATCTGGTTGTCCAGGCTGCTCCAGCGCGTGGCCAGCTGGTTCCCGGCGGCGAGCAGGGCGTTGCGGGCCGAGGCGGAGGTCGGTTCCGCGCTGACCCCTTCGGCGGCGGTGAAGAAGGCCGACCACGGCGCCGCCAGGCCGCTGGCCGGGTCGGACACCAGCTTGTCCAGCCGGGTCGTCATCGCGGACAGCTGGCCGAGCCGGCCGACTTCCGCACTGCTGTCGATCTGGCGGCCGAACACCAGCCCGTCGGCCAGCCGTTGCAGGCCGGTGACGTCCACCCCGGCACCGATGTAGCCGGCGGTGGTGCTCTGTCCGGGGCGCGCGGCGAAGTCGACCCGCTGGCGGCTGTAGCCGGGCGTGGAGGCATTGGCGACGTTGTGGCCGACGGTGTTCAACGCGCGCTGGAAGGCGAGCAGGGCCGAGCTTCCGGTGGAGAGCAGTCCGCTCATGATCAGCCTCGGGGGTTGGAGTCGAGCGCGGCGTAGGCGCGGTCAGGGCGAGTGTTTGGCGCGTCGATCGCGCGATCGCCGGTGTCGGCCAGTGCGTTCAATGCGCGCTGGAGGGTCGGGCCGTTGGCGATCGCCGAGATCTTGGCCGCGTAGGACGGGTCGGTGGCGTAGCCGGCCTTCTGCAGCGCCGAGGCGAAGCGGTTGGCGTCGTCGCCGGCGGCGATCGCGCCGGAGTAGCGATCGTTGCGCATCAGCCGGGCGTAGTCGGCGAAGCTCTGCTGCACCGAGTCGTAGGCGCGGAACTGCGCGCGCTGGTTCTGGCGCTTGCCGTCGACGAACTCGTGGGTCGCCGACTCGACTTTCGCGCCGCGCCAGTTGGCGGAGGACTTGATGCCGAACAGGTTGTGCGACTTGTCGCCGCCTACCAGACGCCGGCCCCAGCCGGTTTCCAGTGCGGCCTGGGCGACCAGCGCCTTGGCCGACACGCCCAGCTCGCGCGCGGTCTGCCTGGCCTGCGGCCAGATCGAACGCACGAAGGCTTCCGGGCTGCTGCAGTCGATCTTGGCATCGGGGTTGACGATGGTATCCAGGTCGGCGTCGGCAGGAGGCGCTGGCGGTGGCGGCAGCGGCGCCACCGCGGGCATCGACACGCCGGCACGGCTGGGTGCGAGAGACAGCCCGGAACCTGACAAACCGGAATGCCGCAAGCCATCCGCCGCCTGTCCTGCATACACAGCGCCGCCGGACGAGGACGACAGCGGCATCGCCAGCGGCAGGTTCTGCACGAGGGCCAGCGGGCCGCTGCCTGTCACCGTACCCAGCGCCATCGGGCCGCCATGGACTGTCTTGCCCAGCGCCATCGGTCCGGCCTTGGTCGTGGCCGCCGGCAGGCTGCGCGACAACTGCCGCTCGATCATCGGCGCCAGACCCAGGCCGCGTCCTTTGGTCATTTCCTTGGCGAGCTGCTGGTCGTACAGGTCGCGGTACATCGTGTTGTCGCCCAGCATCGGGTCGCCGAAGCTGGCGCTGCGCATCGACTTCAGCATCATCTGGGCAAACTGCGACTCCAGCTCGCGCGCAGCCGTCTGCAAGCGTTCGCGCGAGGCGTCGGCGGGCTGCAGGGGAATCGCGGTGGCGGAAGGCAGGCGCATGGCTGGGTCAATGCAAGCCCCGTGCCTTGCCGTAGGAGCGACGTGAGTCGCGACCGCGCAGAATTTGGTTGTGGTGTGCAATTTGTGGGCGATGGCTGGATCCGGCGCCGGTGGCATCCACATGGTTGACCGTCGCGGGGGAGCGGGGTGCGGCGGGGTCGCGACTTACGTCGCTCCTACCCAGACAGCACGTGGCGACGGCAATCATCAGATCACCTCGAGCTCGGCGCGCAGCGCGCCGACGCGCTTGAGGGCTTCCAGGATCGCGACGATGTCGCCGGGGGCCGCGCCGACCGCGTTCACCGCGTTGACGATGGCCTGCAGCGAGCTGCCTTCCAGCAGGAACATGCGGTTGCCTTCCTCGCTGACCTCGATCGAGGACTGCGGCACCACGGCGGTGGTGCCGCCACCGAACGCGCCGGGCTGGCTGATCTGCGCGCTCTCCATGATCGACACCGTCAGCGAGCCGTGCGACACCGCCGCCGGCAGCACGCTGACGTGGCCGCCCATGACCACGGTGCCGGTGCGGGAGTTGACGATGACCTTGGCGGCGGAAGCGCCGGGGCTGATGTCCAGCGCTTCCAGCTGGGCGAGGAAGCCGATGCGGTCGTTGCCGGGCGCGGCGATCTCGATGGTCACCCCGTCCACCGCCCGTGCGATGCCGGCACCGAACGCGCGGTTCACCGCAGTGACGATGCGTGAGGCGGTGGTGAAGTCGAACTCGTGCAGGTTGAGGGTGATGGTGTCGGACGCCGAGGCATTGCCGGGCACTGCGCGCTCGACGGTCGCGCCGTTGGGAATCCGGCCGCCATTGGGCGCGTTGACCGAGATCCGCGAGCCGTCGCGTCCGGACGCGCCAAAACCGCTGACCACCAGGCTGCCCTGGGCGATCGCGTACACCTGTCCGTCAGCGCCTTTCAGCGGCGCCATCAGCAGGCTGCCGCCGCGCAGCGAGCCGGCGTTGCCGATCGAGGATACGGTGACGTCGATCGACTGGCCGGGCTTGGCGTAGGGCGGCAGCTCGGCATGGATCGCCACCGCGGCGACGTTCTTGAGCTGCGGATTCACGCCCGGCGGCAGGGTCACGCCGAGCTGGTCGAGCATGGTTTTCAGGCTCTGCACGGTGAACTGGGTCTGGCTGGTGCGGTCGCCGCTGCCGTCCAGCCCGACCACCAGGCCGTAGCCGACGAGCGCGTTGCCGCGCACGCCGGCGACCTGGGCCAGGTCCTTGATGCGTTCCGCGCAGGCCGGGCCGGCCGCGAACAGCGCGAGCAGGGCAATGGCGGCGATGGAGCGGAGGGAGATTGACGCACGCATGGTCGTGCTCCTCAGTACGGGAAGGCGGCGGAGTTGAAGAACCGGCCCAGCCAGCCCATCGCATTGGAACGCGCCAGCGTGCCGCGACCGCCATAGACGATCTGCGCATTGCCGACGCGGTCGGACGTGATGCGGTTGTCAGGGCCGATATCGGCCGTCCGCACGATCCCTTGAACCTGCACCAGCTCGTCGCCCTGGTTCAGGCGCACCTGCTTCTGCCCGCTGACCAGCAGGTTGCCGTTGCCGAGCGCCTTGACCACGCTCACGGTGACTTCGCCGTCGAGGCGGTTGCTCTGGGTGGAATCGCCGGAACCGTTGAAGTCGCGGCCGGCCTCGATCTCGGCCTGCAGGATCGACTGGCCGTTGTGGGTCACCGGTACCCCGGCGATGACCGGCGCGCCCAGGCTGAGGCCGGAGTTCTTGGACACCGCGGTCTTGGCGCGGGAGGTGGACGAGGTGCGCTCCACCAGCACGATGGTCAGCAGGTCGCCGACCTCGCGCGCCTTGTTGTCCTGGAACAGGCGCAGGCCGGTGGTATTTCCGCCGCCACTGTTGGCGTAGATCGAGCCGCTGGAATGCCGGGCCTGGCTCGCCATGCCGGCCTGGTGGGCGTCGGGCATGGACGGGCTGGAGGCCATCGGAATGTCCATGCCGGCCATCGGCGCGACCGGCGCGAACGGGCGCACGTCGCCGACCAGGCTGGCGCAGCCGGCGAGGGTCAGCAGGGCGACGGCGACGGGAAGCAGCAGGTGTCGGGGTATCGGGGTGCTTGAAGCAAAGGCGCTGGGTTCCCGCTTTCGCGGGGATGACGGGAAAAAAGGGGATGACGGACTGCTACTACCGTCATTCCCGCGAAAGCGGGAACCCAGCGACGTTGTCTTTCGCGCGGCTTCAAGCAATTTCATGATCGCCCCCCGTCACAGATGCTGGTTGAGGAAACCGAGCATCTGGTCGGTGGTGGAGATCGCCTTGGCGTTGGTCTCATACGCACGCTGGGTCTCGATCATCGACACCAGTTCCTCGACCACGTTGACGTTGCTGCCTTCCAGCGCGCCCTGCACCAGCAGGCCGGCACCGTTC
>DASTUE010000172.1:0-14921 GCA_035759805.1 Lysobacter sp.
CACCGAACCCATCGAGCCGCCCATGAAGGCGAAGTCGAACGCGCAGGCGACCAGCGGCTGCTGCTTCAGCGTGCCCTGCAGGGCGATCAGCGCATCGCGCTCGCCGGTGGACTTCTGCGCGGCCTTGATGCGATCCGAGTACCGTTTCTGGTCGCGGAACCTGAGCACGTCCGTCGGGCCGAGCCTGGCCCCGATCTCGGTGGTACTGCCGGCGTCGAACAGCGCCGCCAGCCGCGCACGGGCACGGATGGCGCGGTGGTGGCCGCACTTGGGGCAGACTTCGAGGTTTTCCTCGAGCTCGGGACGGTAGAGCACGGCGCCGCAACGGTCGCACTTTTCCCACAGCCCCTCGGGCACGCTGCGGCGCTTGGCCGCGGCGTTGTCGGTACGGATGCCGGACGGCATGAGTTTCTTGAGCCAGGACATGCGGTGCGAGATTCCCTGTATTTGCCCGGTGCGATCGCCCGGAAATCATCAGTCCCGGATCGCGCGCGTGCCGGCCGCGCTCCAGGTGCCGGACTGTCCGGCCAACGTGGCAGTTTAGCGCAGGCCCATCAGACCGGGGTTGCCGCGTCGATGGCGCGTCGCAACGGCGCCAGGAACGCCGCTGCGCGCCTGGCGGCATCGTCGGCGTCGGCTGCATCGGCCATCGCCGCCACCAGCGCGCTGCCGACCACAACGCCATCGGCCTCGCCCGCCATCGCCGCGGCACTGGCCGCGTCCTTGATGCCGAAACCGGCCACCACCGGCACCCGGTCGAGCGCGCGGATGGCATGCAGGCGGTCATTGGCCGCGCCGGCATCCAGATGGTCGGCTCCGGTCACGCCGGTGTAGCTGACGTAGTACAGATAGCCGGTGGCCAGCTCGCAGAGCTGGGCCATCCGCGCCGGCGACGTCGTCGGCGCGGCCAGCAGGATCATGTCCAGCCCATGGGTTTCGAATGCGGTGCGGTAGTCGGCGGCTTCCTCGGGGGTCAGGTCGACCAGCAACGCGCCATCGATGCCCGCGGCCACGGCCTGCGCGGCGTAGCGCGCGTGCCCGCGGATCTCGACGGGGTTGAGATAGCCCATCAGCACGACCGGGGTCAGGTCGTCGGTTTCGCGGAAACGCCTCACGGTCTCGAACACGTACGCCATGTCCGCGCCACGCGCGAGCGCCCGCTCGGAGCTGTGCTGGATGGTCGGGCCGTCGGCCATCGGATCGGAGAACGGCACCCCGATCTCGATCACGTCGGCACCGGCGGCGACCAGCGCGTGCATCACCGGCACGGTCGCCTCCAGCGACGGATCGCCGGCGGTGATGAACGGCACCAGGGCCTTGCGTCCGCCGGCCTTGAGCTGGGCGAAACGGGTGGCAATACGGCTCATAGCGACATCCCTTCGCGCGCGGCGATCGTGTGCACGTCCTTGTCGCCCCGGCCGGACAGGTTGCACAGCACGATCGCGTCCGCGGGCAGTTCCCGCGCGAGCTTCACCGCCTGCGCGACCGCATGGCTGGACTCCAGCGCCGGCAGGATGCCCTCGGTGCGGATGAGCTGGTGGAACGCCGCCAGCGCCTCGTCGTCGGTCACCCCGACATACTCGGCGCGGCCGGTCTCCTGCAGGAAGGCGTGTTCGGGACCGACCCCCGGATAGTCCAGGCCGGCGGAAATCGAGTGGGTTTCGATGATCTGGCCGTCGTCGTCGCACAACAGGTACGTGCGGTTGCCGTGCAGCACGCCCGGCCGGCCGGCCGACAGCGACGCGGCATGTCGGCCGCTGGCGACGCCCTCGCCCGCCGCCTCGGCGCCGACGATGCGCACGCCGGGATCGTTGAGGAACGCGTGGAAGATGCCGATCGCGTTGCTGCCACCACCGACGCAGGCGGTGACCGCATCGGGCAGGCGACCGTACTCGGCCAGCATCTGCTCGTGCGCCTCGCGCCCGACCACGGCGTTGAAGTCGCGCACCATGCGTGGGTACGGATCCGGGCCAGCGACGGTGCCGATGATGTAGAAGGTGTCGGCGATGTTGGTCACCCAGTCGCGCATGGCCTCGTTGAGCGCGTCCTTGAGCGTCGCCGAACCGCTGCTGACCGGCACCACCGTCGCGCCGAGCAGCTGCATCCGGTAGACGTTGATCTTCTGCCGCTCGATATCCGTCGCGCCCATGTAGACCACGCATTCCAGCCCGAGCCGCGCGGCCACGGTGGCCGAGGCCACGCCGTGCTGGCCGGCGCCGGTCTCGGCGATGATCCGGGTCTTGCCCATCCGGCTGGCCAGCAGGGCCTGGCCGATGGTGTTGTTGATCTTGTGCGCGCCGGTGTGGTTCAGGTCCTCGCGCTTGAGCAGGATGCGCGCGCCACCCACTTCACGGCTCAGCCGCTCGGCGTGATAGATCGGGCTGGGACGGCCGACGTAGTGCGCCAGGTCACGCTCGAACGCGCGGATGAACGCCGGATCGATCCGGGCCGCATCGTAGGCCGCGGCCAGCTCCTGCAACGGGCCGACCAGGGTTTCAGCAACGAAGCGACCGCCAAACCGGCCGAAATGCCCGGAGGCGTCGGGGGTGGCGTGGTAATCGATCGGCGGGATGGAGGAGGACTCGGGAAGCATCGACACGACTCGTTGGTTGTCGCCAGACACCTCGCAGGCGTTGGCGGAAAGCGGAAAGTAATGACGTCGACCGTGGAAACCGGCGGCTCAGTCGGGGACCTGGCAATCGGCACGGCGCACCTGCTCGACGAAATGCCGCATCCTGTCGCCGTCCTTCAGCCCCGGTGCCGTCTCGATGCCGCTGGAGACATCCACGCCCCACGGCATGGTGGCGAGGATCGCGTCGAACACGTTGTCCGCGTCCAGCCCGCCGGCCAGTACGAAGGGCTTCTGCACGCCGGCCGGGATCCGCGACCAGTCGAACACCTTGCCGCTGCCGCCCGATCCGCCCGCGGCGTGGCTGTCGAACAGAAATCCCGCCGCGCCGGGATACAGACGCTCCAGCGCGGCCGGATGCCCGCTCGCGATCGGGCTGCCCATCGGGATCGCCTTCAGGTACGGCACGCCGAAACCGCGGCAGAACGCATCGTCCTCGCTGCCGTGGAACTGCAGCAGGCTCGGCCGCACATGGCGCACGACCTCGCGCACCTCCTGCGTGCTGTTGTCGCTGAACAGCGCCACCACATCGACCAGCGGCGCCAGCGCCTGACGCATCGCCCGCGCCTGCTCGGGCTCGACCCGGCGGGTGCTGCCCGGAGCGAACACGAACCCGATCGCATCCACGCCCAGCTCGCACGCCAGGCGCACGTCACCGGGCCGGGTGAGACCGCAGAACTTGATCCGCGTACGAAACAGGGTCCGTTTCAAGACAACACCTTCAAGACAGGACCTTCAATACAAGCTTCAAAACCGGACTCCTCGGCAACAAGCCGTTCACCGCAGGCCACTCACAACGTGACCTCGGCCGGGAGTTGCCATTGTGCCGGGTAACGCGGTCCGAGGAACACCAGACCGGCCGAGGGCGCCGTCGGCCCGGCAAGCGCACGGTCGCGCCCCGCCAGCAACTCGGCCATCCACGCGCCGGGCCGCTCGCCCTGGCCCACCACCAGCAGGCTGCCGACGATGTTGCGAACCATGTGGTGCAGGAACGCATTGGCCTGGATGTCCACCGTCACGACCTCCCCGGTCCGGGTCACGCTGATCTGCTGCAGGTCGCGCCGCGCGTGCGGGGCCTGGCAATGGACGGTGCGGAATGCGGAAAAATCGTGCTCGCCAAGCAGGTACTGCGCCGCCTCGTGCATCGCCGCGGCATCCAGCGGCGGGCGCACCCAGCTCAGGTATTGCCGCTGCATGGCCGGACGCACGGGGCGGTTGAGGATCGAATAGCGGTAGCGCCGCGCCCGCGCGGAAAACCTCGCATGGAAATCATCGGCGACCGGCACGCACCAGTTGACGCATACCGATGCCGGCAGCCGGCTGGTGGTGCCCAGTACCCAGCCACGCGGGTCGCGTCGGGCCGGCCCGTCGAAGTGCACCACCTGGGCGGCGGCATGCACGCCGGCATCGGTGCGTCCGGCGCAGACCACCGCGACCGGCTCGCCAGCCACGAACGACAGCGCCTGTTCGAGCGCGGCCTGCACGGTCGGCTCGTTGCGACGCTCGGGCTGGCCGGGCCGGTTCAGCCGCTGCCAGCCGGAAAATCCGCTGCCGTCGTACTCGACTCCCAGCGCCCAGCGACGTCGCAACACTCCCGCACCGGCAGGTGAGGGAGTAGCGTCGGCATCAGTCGATACGGGCAGGTTCGGCTCGGGTTCCGCGGACACTGCCTTATCCGATATCCCGCAACAACTTGGCCGCCTGCTCACGTGCGGCCGGGCTGCCACCGATCACCAGCTCGCCGAGGAGCTGGCGGGCACTTTCCCGGTCGCCCAGGTCCAGATAGGCGCGGGCCAGTTCCAGACGCTCCAGGCCCGGCGCTTCGGTTTCGAAGTCGGCATCGCCGGCGACCGGCGCGCTGTCGGCGAGGGTGGTCGCGGTTGCCGACGCCGGCGTCGGCTCCAGCCGGTTCAGCTTGTTCGCGCCCGACGTCGCATGCCATGCCGGTACGGCCACATCGGCGACATCCTGCACAGCCGGGGATGCCGCAACTTCACCCGCATCCGCACTGGCTGGAGGAGCCGGTGAGGTCAGGCGCTCCGCCTGGGCCGAAGTCGATGTTGCCGTCGACGAGGCCACTTCGGGCTGGTCCCGCAGACGGCTGTCGGACGGCTCGTCATCGAACCGGTTCGCCTGCGGGAAGCCTGCGGCCAGCGTCGATGGCGCGCGGCCGGGCTGGGTCGGCGGCGGTGCGCGGAACCTGGGCGCCATGTCGGCACGACGCCGCAGCCACCAGCCACCCAGCAGGGCCAGTACCAGCCCGCCTCCGCCCAGCAGCCAGGGCATGGTCGACGCGGACTCGCCCGCATCGGCCGCCTGGGTCTGCGCCAACTGCTGCTGCGCGGCGGTCAATTCGGAGTCCTTCATCGAGATCAGCTTCTGCTGGTCGGCCTGGAGTTGCTCCAGCGCTTCGATCCGGCTCTTCATCTCGGCCAGTTCGGCATCGCGCGCCGCCAGGGTCTCCTTCGTGGTCTGCAGTTCCTGTCGCACCATGTCGCCCTCGCCTCCGGCACTGATGCCCGATTGGGTTCCCGCCCGGCTTGCGTCGCTTGCGCCCGGGGGAACGATTTCAAGCCGCGCACCGTCATTGCCGGATGCCGCCGTTGTTGCCGCAGTGGTCGCGGTCGCCTCATCGCCGCCGACCAGCTGCGGTTGCGGCACCGGCTGCCGCGCGGCGCGCCACGCCCGCGTCTGCTCGCGCACCTGCGCCATCGCCTGCGCCGCATCAATGCCGCGTACCTCGGCGGCATCGGGCACCCGCAGCACCGCACCCTGCTTGAGCAGGTGGATGTTGCCGTCGATGAACGCCTCGGGATTCGCCTGCAGCAACGCGATCATGGTCTGGTTGAGGCTGCCGCCGGTGCCGAGCCGGCTGGCGATCGTCGACAGGTTGTCGCCTGCCTGGACTGCGCCGGAGCGATCCGGGCGCTCAATCAGGGCCGGAGCGGCCGCAGGCGCGGCAACCGGCGTGGCAGGAACAGCGACAAGCGGCGTGTCTTCGCGATCCGATGCCTCGACACCCGCGTCCAGCGGACTTTCCGCACCCGAATCGGCCACAGCCTCCTGCGGCACCGGCTCGCGCACGATTGCATTGGACGGCCCGACCATCGGCGCATCGATCGGCGGTTGCAGCGGCGCGGACACGGTGCGCGGGGCATCCAGCAGGGTCGAGTACTCGCGTACCAGCCGGCCCTGCCCCCAGTCGACCTCGATCAGGAACGTCAGCAACGGCTCGTCGATCGCCGCCTCGCTGGTGACCCGGATCACCGGCCTGCCGGCCTGGTCGAGCGCCGGCACGAACCGCAACTGGGCCATCACGCCCTGCGGCAGGCCCAGGCCGACGCGCGCGAACGTCTCCGGCGACGCCAGTCCGGCGCGCAGGTGCTCCAGTTCGGACGGATCGCTGGAGATGATCGGGATCTCGGCCAGCAAGGGTTCGCCGAGCTTCGACTTCAACTCGATCTGGCCCAGTCCCAACGCCGCGGCCGAACCGCTGGCCACTGCCAGCGCCACCGCCAATGCCGTACGCATGAATCGCTTCACAACCACTCCCGACAAACCCCTGGCCGCGACTCTAACGGCCGTCGCCGATGGCGGCAATGCAGGCCGGCGCCCGGCTCCACCCGCTCTGGCGCCGGCAACGGCAGGTGCCGATCAGTTCCCATCGCGCTCGGCCATCACCAGCTCGGCCAGTTGCACCGCATTCAACGCCGCGCCCTTGCGGATGTTGTCGGCGACCACCCACAGCGACAGCCCGCGCGGATGGGAGATGTCCTCGCGGATGCGCCCGACATACACCGGATCGTTGCCCGAGGCATGCGTCACCGCGGTCGGATAGCCGCCGTCAACATGTTCGTCGATCACCTCGACCCCGGGCGCCGCCTGCAGCAACTCGCGCGCCTCGGCCGCGCCGAGCTTGTCGCGGGTCTCGATGTGCACCGCCTCGGAATGGCCGTAGAACACCGGCACCCGCACCACGGTGGCATTCACCCCGATCGTCGCGTCGCCGAGGATCTTGCGGGTCTCCCAGACCAGTTTCATCTCCTCGCTGGTGTAACCGTTGTCGAGGAAGTCGCCCCCCTGCGGGATCACGTTGAACGCGATCTGCACCGGATAGACCTCGGGCTGCACCTCGCGGAAGCTGAGCATGCCCGCGGTCTGGCGGCCGAGTTCCTCCAGCGCGCGCCGGCCGGTGCCGGACACCGACTGATAGGTCGCGATGTTGATGCGCTCGATCCCCGCGCGGCGATGGATCGGCGCGAGCGCGACCATCAGTTGCATGGTCGAACAGTTCGGGTTGGCGATGATGCCGCGCGGACGGTGCTTCAGCGCCTCGGGATTGACCTCGGCGACCACCAGCGGCACGTCGTCGTCGCCACGGAACACCGAGGAATTGTCGATCACCACCGCGCCGGCCGCCGCAAACCTGGCCGCGTATTCCTTCGACACCGAACCACCGGCAGCAAACAGCGCGATATCGACCCCGGCCGGATCGAACGTGGCCAGGTCCTGCACCACCAGCTGGCGCGCACCGTATTCGAGCTTCTCGCCAGCCGAGCGCCCGCTGGCCAGCACATGCAGTTGACCGACGGGGAACTGGCGCTCGGCGAGGATCTTCAGCAACATTTCGCCGACGGCACCGGTGGCACCGACGACGGCTACGTTTACGGTCTTGCTCATCTGGGGTTTCCTGGTGAGTTTCGATGGCCGAGTCATTGTAGGAGCGACGTAAGTCGCGATTTCCTCGGTGCTTCGCGAGTCCGGAGGGTCGCGACTTACGTCGCTCCTACGGGGATTACGGTTTTCGGCCGGGCACGCGCGGAATGATGTCGCCCACATCGCCGCACTGCGCGCGGTGCCGCAGTGCCTGGTCCATCAGCACCAGCGCGACCATCGCCTCGCAGATCGGAGTGGCGCGGATGCCGACGCAGGGGTCGTGGCGGCCGGTGGTGACCACCTCGACGGATTCTCCGTGGATGTCCAGGCTGTCGACCGGCAGCCGCAGGCTCGACGTCGGCTTGAAGGCGACCGAGCAACGCAGGCGCTGGCCGGTGCTGATGCCGCCGAGGATGCCGCCGGCGTGGTTCGACCCGAAGCCTTCCCGGCCGATCGGATCGCGGTGCTGGCTGCCCCGCTGGGCGACGGAGGCGAAACCGTCGCCTATCTCCACGCCCTTGACCGCGTTGATGCTCATCAACGCGCCCGCCAGCTCGCCGTCGAGCTTGCCGTAGACCGGCTCGCCCCAGCCCGGCGGCAGGCCGTCCGCATAGACATCCACGCGCGCGCCGACCGAGTCGCCGGATTTGCGCAGTGCGTCCATGTACGCCTCCAGCGCCGGCAGCTGGGCCGCGGCGGGCCAGAAGAACGGGTTGTCCTCGACCACCGCCAGGTCGATCGCGTCGGGAACGATGTCGCCGATCTGCGACAGGAAACCCTGCACGCGCACGCCATGCCGGTCGGCCAGCCACTTCTTCGCGATCACGCCGGCGGCGACCCGCATCGTGGTTTCGCGGGCGCTGGAACGGCCACCGCCGCGCGGGTCGCGGATGCCGTATTTCTGCCAGTAGGTGTAGTCGGCGTGGCCGGGGCGGAACTGTTCGGCGATCTTCGCGTAATCCCGGCTGCGCGCATCGGTGTTGCGGATCAGCAGCGCGATCGGGGTGCCGGTGGTGCGGCCTTCGTACACGCCCGAGAGGATCTCGACCTCGTCGGCCTCGTGCCGCGCGGAGGTGTGCCGGCTCTTGCCGGTCGCGCGACGGGCCAGGTCATGGCGGAAGTCGTCCGGCGCGATCGCCAGGCCCGGCGGGCAGCCGTCGACCACGCAGCCGATCGCCGGCCCGTGGCTTTCGCCGAAGGTGGTGATCGCAAGCAGTTTTCCGAAGGTGTTGCTGGCCACGATGGCTCCTGCGGTTGATGTTGTAGGAGCGACGTGAGTCGCGACCCGCGAACCCCGGGACGATGTGCAGGTCGCGACTGACGTCGCTCCTACGGGGGCAGCCGAGCGGTCATCCCCGCGCGTCGGCCAGTGCCTTGATCCTCGCACGGTGTTCGACCAGATCCGCGCGATCGACCGCGAAGATGCCCATCTGGCCGACCTTGAACTCGATCCAGGCCAGCGGCAGTTCGGGCAGCAATGCGACCAGCGCGCGCTCGGCCTCGCCAACTTCGCAGATCAGCAGACCGTTTTCGGACAGGTGCTGCGGCGCATCGCGCAGGATCTTCAGCGCCAGGTCCAGGCCGTCGTCACCGGCACGCAGGCCCAGCTCGGGTTCGTGCGCGTACTCGGCCGGCAGCGCATCGGTCTCGTCGTTGGTGACATACGGCGGGTTGGTCACGATCAGGTCGTAGACCTCGCCCTGCAGGTCGTTGAACAGGTCGGACCTGCGCAGGCTGACGTTGTCGGCGTGCAGACGGGCCTTGTTCTCGGCCGCCAGCGCCAGCGCGTCGTCGTTGATGTCGACGCCATCGACCTGCCAGTGTGGGTGGTAATGCGCGGTGGAGATCGCGATGCAGCCCGAGCCGGTGCACAGGTCGAGCACCCGGCCGACCTCGCGTCCGCCCAGCCAGGGTTCGAAGCCGGTCTCGATGAGTTCGGCGATCGGCGAGCGAGGCACCAGCGCGCGCGGGTCGCTCTTGAAGCTCAGGCCGGCGAACCACGCCTCACCGGTCAGGTAGGCGGCCGGGATGCGCTCGTTGATGCGGCGCTCGAACAACGCCAGCACCTGCTGCTTTTCCTCGCTGGTCACCCGCGATGCGCCGTAGACCGGACTCAGGTCGTGCGGCATGTGCAATGCGTGCAGCACCAGCTGGGTCGCCTCGTCGAGCGCGTTGTCGTAGCTGTGGCCGAACGCCAGGCCGGCCTCGCCGAAACGGCTCCCGCCAAAACGGATCAGGTCGATGATCGAGACCTGCTCGAAGGTGGCGGAGCCAAAGTTGGCACGTTCGACGGTCATGGCAGCAAGTTCTGCGGAGGGCCGGCGATTATAGCGGCAGCGGCCCGCTATCATGACCGCTTTCATCGCGTCACTACCGGGTCGTCCATGTTCAATCGCAGCACTGTCGTCATCCTCATCGCCGCGCTGGCCGCGGGTCTGGGCCTGTTCGCCTCGCAGCGTTATTTCGCCGACCGGCCGGCTCCGTCCTGGCCGCAGACCAGCGCCGTGCGCCTGTTCGACCCGCCGCGCGTGCTGCCCGACTTCAGCCTGCGCCAGGCCGACGGCACCCAGCTGGTACCGGGTGAATTGAAGGGCCACTGGACGCTGGTGTTCCTCGGTTTCACCCATTGCCCGGACGTCTGCCCGTTGACCCTGACCCAGATGTCGCAGGCGCAACGGCAGTGGGAGTCGATCCCCGAGTCGATCCGGCCGCGGGTGCTGTTCGTCTCCGTCGATCCCGAGCGGGACACGCCGGACCGCATCGGCGAATACGCCCATGCATTCCACAAGGACACCCTGGCCGCGACCGCCGACATTCCCGCGCTGGAGAATTTCGCCCGCTCGCTGAGCCTGGTGTTCGCCAAGGCGCCACCCGAGGAAGGCGCGCCGGCCGACCAGTACTCGGTCGACCACAGCGCCACGATGGCGGTGCTCGATCCGCAGGGCCGCATGTCCGGCCTCATCCAGCCGCCGTTCGACCCGGCCGCGATCGCCGCCGACATGGCCGCCCTGACCGCCGCCAGCGCGCCGTAAGCCGAGAGTCGCCGACCATGGGCCTGCCCACCAAACTCACCTACGTCCTGCCGCACCGGCTGCTGTCCGCGCTGGCGCGCCGGCTGGCGTATTCCGACCAGCCCCGCATCCGGCGCTGGCTGATCGATACCGTGGTCCGCAAATTCGGCGTGAACCTCGACGAGGCGGCCAAGTCCGACCCGGCCGACTACGCGACCTTCAACGCCTTTTTTACCCGTGCGCTGAAACCCGGCGCGCGCGTGGCCGATCCCGACCCGCGCAGCCTGCTGATGCCCGCCGACGGCCGCATCAGCCAATGCGGCGCGATCACCACCGATGCCGATGGCAACGGCCGGATCTTCCAGGCCAAAGGGCAGTCGTTCACCACCGCCGAGCTGCTCGGCGACGACGACGCGGCCCGCCTGTTCGACGACGGCCTGTTCGCGACCGTGTACCTGTCGCCGAAGGATTACCACCGCGTGCACATGCCGTGGACGGGCCGGTTGCGGGAAACCGTGCACGTGCCCGGGCGCTTGTTCAGCGTCGGCCCGGCGGCCGTGCAGCACGTGCCGCGGTTGTTCGCCCGCAACGAGCGCCTGGTCTGCCACTTCGACACCGACTTCGGTCCGATGGCGATGGTGATGGTCGGCGCGCTGCTGGTGTCCGGCGTGGAGACGGTCTGGAGCGGTGAGGAGATTCCCGCCTACGGCGATGCGGTCACCGTCAAGGACTACCGCGGCGAGGACATCGTGATCGAGCGTTTCGAGGAGATGGCGCGATTCAATTACGGCTCGACCGTGATCGTCCTGCTGCCGGCCGGCACGGCGGAAATGGCCGCTGGCCTGGGCGCCGAATGCCCGGTACAGCTCGGCCAGGCGCTGGCGCGATTGCTGGCGCCGACGGACGAACACCCGCAGGCGTAACCACCGCCGAGAAAATCAGCTTCCGGCCTTGCAGCCTTCCAGGCTCAGCTCCTGCCCCGGGCGCAATGCGTAACGCGGCGGCTTGATGCCGTTGTTGCGGGCCAGCTCGCTGGTGTCGCACTGGAACTTCCGGCCGATGGAGCTCAGGGTTTCGCCGCGCTGTACCGAGTACCTGCGTGTGGTCGTCGTGGCCGGCTTCACGCTGGCGGGCGCAGCCACCGTCGCCACGTCGGCGGGGCCCAACGCCGTCACCGGGCCGGTCCGCACGACCGCCCGGCTCGCATCGCTGGTCACCAGCGCACGGGCCAGTTCGGCGCGCGGGCCCTGCACGCACTGGCGCTTGTACAGGCCGGCGATCCGCGTGGTCGCCCGCAGGGTGGTGCCGGCCGGCAGCCAGTCCTCGGCCTGGTAGCGCGGGTTGAGGTTGCGCAACGCGCGCATGTAGCCCTCACGCACGCCGCGGTTGCCCAGGCAGATGGTCAGCTGGTAGATCGACGCCGGCTGCTCCAGACGCAACGATCCCGGCTTGGGATCGAGCCGGGGCAGGCTCAGGCCGTACTCACGCGGGTGCAGGAACAGCCACGCCGCGGCGATCACCATCGGCACGTAGTCGCGGGTTTCCGGCGGGAACTGCTGGTAGACGTCCTGATGCCAGAAATCCTTGCCGCCACTGCCCTGATACACCCGCAGCGCACGGCCCTCGCCGCCGTTGTAGGCGGCCAATGACAGCTCGATGCTGCGGTTGAGCTCGCGCATGCGCTCGTTGAGGTAGCTGACACTGGCCTCAGACGCGGCGTAGGCGTCGTAGCGGGTGTCGAAGCCGGTGCCGTCATCGCCCAGACCAAAGCGCTTGCCGGTGGCGTACATGAACTGCATCGGTCCGGCCGCGCCGGCGCGCGAAGTCGAATGCACCCGGCCGTTGGATTCCTTGGCCATGATCCCGAACAGCAATGCCTCCGGCAGCCCGGCACGCTCGTACTGCGGCCACATCAGGTGGCGCATGTACTGGTAGTTCTCGTAGCTGGTCAGGAAAGCGCCACGCATGTCGGTCAACCAGCGACGGATGCCTTCCTGCACGGCCGGGTTGTACTGGACCATGCGGTCGAATTCGTGACCGTCGTCGGCGCCCAGCAACGCCGCCGCACGGGCCGCTTCGGGCACGTCCTGCGCGAACGAGGTCATGTGGTGGCCGATCTCGTCCGATGGCAGCTCGTCCAGCAGTTCGTCGTCGGCCTCGAGGTCGGCGTTGAGCTTGAGCAAGCGCTTGTAGGTGGTCAGCAGACCCGTCACCGAACAGCCGCGCTGGCGCGAGCAGGACGCGACCACATCCTCCATGTCCTCCAGCGCGCGGTCGGCGTCCGCACTGCCGGACGGGTCGGCATGGCCGATCTTGACCAGCGCCTCGCGATACCCGGCCTCGGCCGCTTCCATGCGCTGGGTGATCGCATCCACCGCCGTCTGGTCGCGTTGCGAGATCGCCCCTGCTTCGAAGGACACCAGCACCAGGGCAAGACCGGCAAGGAAAACGGAAATACGCGAAAGACAGGCAATGACGGGCATGGACGGCAAGCAAAGCGGAAGCGGTCTGCAGGGTAGTCCGCGGCGATGACGAACCGCAAACGGATCGCGGAGCGGCGGATGGCGGCTGTCGCCGGATCGCCGACGAGCCAGCGGCACCCGGCCTGCCGATCGCCCGGCAAATTCCAACGGCCGGTTTAGGCCATAGAATCGACCGCATCCCATTTTGGAAGCAGCCATGGCGCCCACTCCCCCACCCGTCCTGCTCGGCAAGGCCGTCACCACCCCCGATTCGTTGCCCGACACCCACGGCCAGGTGTTCCTGCAGCCGCGGCTCGGCAACCGCCACGGCCTGGTCGCCGGCGCGACCGGTACCGGCAAGACGGTCACCCTGATGACCCTGGCCGAAGGATTCTCGCGGATCGGTGTGCCGGTATTCCTGGCCGACGTGAAGGGCGATGTGGCCGGGCTTGCGGTGCCCGGCACGCTGAACGACAAGCTGCAGGCGCGGATCGACCAGATCGGCATCGACGGCTACACCAGCGAAGGCAGCCCGACCCTGTTCTGGGACCTGTTCGGCAAGCTCGGCCACCCGGTGCGCGCCACCGTCAGCGAGATCGGCCCGACCCTGCTGTCGCGCATGCTCGAGCTCAACGACACCCAGTCGGGCGTGCTCGACATCGTGTTCAAGCTGGCCGACGACCGCGGCCTGCTGCTGCTCGACCTGGCCGACCTGCGCGCGCTGCTGAACCTGGTGGCGGAGGAGCGCAAGACGGTTTCGGTCGAGTACGGTCTGGTCAGCAACCCGTCGGTCGGCGCGATCCAGCGCGCCCTGCTGCGACTGCAGTCCGATGGCGGCGACCAGCTCTTCGGCGAGCCCGCGCTGGAGCTGTCCGACCTGATGCGCACCACCACCGATGGCCGCGGGATGATCAGCATCCTCGCGTCCGAGACGCTGGTGCTGAAGCCGCGGCTGTATTCCAGCTTCCTGCTGTGGCTGCTGTCGGAGCTGTTCGAGCAACTGCCCGAAGTCGGCGACCTGGACAAGCCAAAATTGGTGTTCGTATTCGACGAGGCGCACCTGCTGTTCGACGATGCACCGCCGGCGCTGCGGCAGCGGGTGGAGCAGGTGGTGCGGATCATCCGCTCCAAGGGCGTGGGCGTGTATTTCTGCTCGCAGTTTCCCGATGACGTGCCCGACAACATCCTCGGCCAGCTCGGCAACCGGGTGCAGCACGCCTTGCGTGCGTTCACTCCGCGCGACCAGAAGGCGGTACGCACGGCGGCGCAGACCTTCGTCGCCAACCCCGCGCTGGATGTCGCCACCGCGATCGGCCAGCTCGGCACCGGCGAGGCGCTGGTCTCGACCCTGCAGGACAAGGGCATCCCGATGCCGGTCGAGCGCACCCTGATCGCGCCGCCGCGCTGCCGCATGGGCGCGATCACCGATGCCGAACGCGCCCAGGTCCGCGCCGGCAGTCCGGTGGGAGCGAAGTACGACACCCGCGTCGATCGCGAGTCGGCGATGGAGATGCTCGCCAGAAAGGCCGATGCCGCCGCCACCCAGGTCAACGCACCCGCCGCCACGCCCGTCCCGGAAGAAAGCGGTGGCATGAGCCAGGCGATCAAGGACGCTGTGTTCGGCACCAAGCGACGCCAGGGCATGGTCGAGACGATGGCCAAGCAGACCGCGCGGACAGTCGGCAACCAGATCGGTCGGCAGATCCTGCGCGGCGTGCTCGGAGGCCTGTTCGGCGGGCGCAGGTAATCCCCGACCCGATCCCTGAAACCACCACTGCCCGCGACAAGGAGTCCCATCATGAACCCGAAATTTCTCGCCCTCGCCTGCATCGGCGCGTTCGCACTGGCCGCCTGCACCCAAAAAGATGCCGCGCCCGCCGCGCCCGCCACGGACGCCTCTGCGGTCGCGCCAGCCGACGCCGGACCGGCACCGGCGGACGTGGTTCCCTCCGGCCAGGCGCCCGACTCCGACTTCGACCAGCGTGCCTTCGCCGGCACCTTCACTGGCACCCTGCCCTGCGCCGACTGCCCCGGCATCGACGTCACCCTGACCTTGCAGGGCGATGGCACCTACCGGATCAGCAACGTCTACCAGGAGCGTCCGGACAGCGCCTGGGGCATTGACGGCCACTGGACGGTGGAAGCAGACAACACGGCCATCCG
>DASTUE010000173.1:0-2764 GCA_035759805.1 Lysobacter sp.
GTGGTGGGATGTCGACGGCATCCTGGCCGAGGTCGCCCGCCACGGTGCCCGCCATGTCTGTGTCACCGGCGGCGAGCCGCTCGCGCAGAAGCGCTGCATCGGCCTGCTCGAACGCCTGTGCGACGCGGGTTACGAGGTGTCGCTGGAGACCTCCGGCGCGCTCGACATCGGCGAGGTCGATCCGCGGGTATCGCGGGTGCTGGATATCAAGACGCCGGGCTCCGCCGAGGTCGAGCGCAATCTGTGGAGCAATATCGCGTTGCTGACCCCGCACGACCAGGTCAAGTTCGTGATCTGCTCGCGGGAGGACTACGACTGGGCGCGTGGAATCGTCGAGGAGCACCGCCTGACCGATCGTTGTGACGTGATGTTTTCCCCCAGCTTCAGCCAGATCCGTCCGCGGGAACTGGCCGACTGGATCGTCGCTGACCACCTGCCAGTGCGCTTCCAGTTGCAGCTGCACAAGATCCTGTGGGATGACGAGCCCGGCCGCTGACCTCGGCGAAGTCAGGCCTGCTCCGCCCACAACTAGACGTGGCGGGTTCCTCCCCAGAACGGCATCGCGGGGCGCTACACGGCCCGTCCCTCCGGCCTGCGTCGGATCGCGGCCCTTGATGCCGAGCCCGCGGCCCGTCCGCACTCCTCAAAAAAGTTGACCCGCCCATGAAAAACGCCGTCGTTCTCGTTTCCGGAGGCATGGATTCCGCCGTCGTCATCGCGATGGCGCGCGAGCAGGGCTTCGCCGTCCATGCGCTGAGCCTGGACTACGGCCAGCGCCATACCTCCGAGCTTGCGGCCGCCGACCGGGTCGCCAAGGCCCTCGGTGTGGTCGCGCACAAGACCGTCAGCGTGGACCTGCGCAGCATCGGCGGCTCCGCGTTGACCGATGAGATCGATGTCCCACTCGACGAGGCCTCCGGTGCCGACGCGATCCCGGTGACCTACGTGCCGGCACGCAACACGATCATGCTGTCCGTCGCGCTGGGCTGGGCCGAAGTGCTGGGTGCGGCCGACCTGTTCTGCGGCGTCAATGCGGTGGATTACTCCGGCTATCCCGATTGCCGCCCGGAGTTCATCGCGGCCTTCGAGAAGCTGGCGAACCTCGCCACCAAGGCCGGCGTGGAGGGCGCTGGCATCCGCGTGCACGCGCCGCTGCAATTCATGAGCAAGGCCGACATCGTGCGCGAAGGCGTGCGCCTGGGGGTGGACTTCGCCGACACCGTGTCCTGCTACAAAGCCGATGACGAAGGCCGCGCCTGCGGGCACTGCGACGCGTGCCGCCTGCGAGCCGAAGGCTTTGCCGGTGCGGGCGTCCCGGACCCGACGCGATACGCATGACGCAGCATCCGTCACTGTTTCGCACGTGGCGGGGGACTTGCGTTAGAATTCACGCCCCCGGCGCAAGGCCGGGTGCATGTGGGCCGTTAGCTCAGTCGGTAGAGCATCGGACTTTTAATCCGCTGGTCGATGGTTCGAATCCATCACGGCCCACCATCTCCGGCTTGCACTCGCGCTCGCTGCCGGAACTGCCTTCATCGCACGGCTGTACCCACGGCTTGCTCGCCTGATTGAAACTGCGCTGCCTCGATTTGCGTCCGCAGGTGTTCGATGGGGTCTGAAGTATCAGGCCGTCTTGTCGTGGCCGCGCGCTCACTCCACGTCGCAATCCAGCAACTGCTGCAACACCGCTTCGCCGTAGCGCTCCAGCTTGCTGGCGCCGATGCCGGGAATCTGGCCCAGTTCGTCGAGGTCGCCCGGGTCGGATTCGGCGATCGCGCGCAGGGTCGCGTCGTGGAAGATCACGTAGGCGGGGACGTTCTGTTCGCGGGCCGTTTCCGCGCGCCAGCCGCGCAGGGCGCGGAAGCGGGCGGCTTCCTCCGGGGCGAGGTCGATCGGCGGCGGGGCGGAACCGTTGCGTTTGCGGGTGTTGGCCGGTTTGGGTGCATCGCGACGGAAGTGCAACTGGCGCTCGCCTCGCAACACCGGACCGGCGTCGCTGGTCAGGCGGAAGGCGCCATGGCGCTCGTGGTCGGCTTCCAGCAGGCCGGCGGCCACCAGCTGCCGGAACACGCTGCTCCACTGGCGCGCATCGAGGTTGTCGCCGATCGCCCAGGTGCTGAGCTTGTCGTGGCCGAACTGGACCACCCGGTCAGTGGGCGTGCCGCGCAATACGTCGATGACGTGGCCGGCACCGAAACGCTGTCCGGTGCGATAGACGCAGGACAGCGCCTTGCGGGCGACCTCGGTGCCGTCCCAGCTTTCCGGCGGGTTCAGGCAGTTGTCGCAGTTGCCGCAGTTGCCGGGATGGCTTTCGGCGAACCATCCCAGCAGCGCCTGTCGGCGGCACCGGGTGGACTCGCAATAGCCCAGCAGGGCGTCGAGCTTGCGCAGTTCCAGCCGTTTGCGCTCGTCGCTGGCCTCGCCCTGGTTGATCAGCATGCGCAGGTTGACCACGTCGCCCAGGCCGTAGTTGAGCCAGGCCTCGGCCGGTTCGCCATCGCGGCCGGCGCGGCCGGTTTCCTGGTAGTAGCCCTCGATCGACTTGGGCAGGTCGACGTGGGCGACGAAGCGCACATCGGGCTTGTCGATGCCCATGCCGAACGCGATCGTGGCGACCATCACCACGCCGTCCTCCTGCAGGAAGCGGCGCTGGTTGGCGGCCCGCACTTCCGCCGGCATGCCGGCGTGGTAGGGCAGGGCGTTGATGCCGGCGGCCTGCAGCTGCTCGGCGGTCTTCTCGACCCGTTTGCGGGAAAACGCGTAC
>DASTUE010000174.1:0-23211 GCA_035759805.1 Lysobacter sp.
TTCAACGACCATTACCTGGAGGTCGACCTGGACCTGAGCGAGGTGATGTTCGTCGCAACCTCCAACTCGCTGAACATTCCCGGCCCGCTGCTGGACCGCATGGAAGTGATCCGGATCCCCGGCTACACCGAGGAGGAGAAGGTCAACATCGCGATGCGTTACCTGCTGCCGAAGCAGGTCAAGGCCAACGGCCTGAAGCCCGAAGAGCTGAAGGTGGCCGAGTCGGCGGTGCACGACATAGTGCGCTACTACACGCGCGAGGCCGGCGTACGCAATCTTGAGCGTGAGATCGCCAAGATCTGCCGCAAGGTGGTCAAGGAGATCGCGTTGGCAGGCCCGAAGCCGGCGAAGGCCCGCAAGTCGATCCTGACCGTCACCGCCAAGAACCTGGACAAATACCTCGGGGTGCGCCGGTTCGATTTCGGGCGTGCCGAGGAGCAGAACGAAATCGGTCTGGTCACCGGGCTGGCGTGGACCGAGGTCGGTGGCGAGTTGCTGCAGGTCGAAACCACGCTGGTGCCCGGCAAGGGCCAGTTGCTTCTGACCGGTCAACTCGGCGACGTGATGAAGGAGTCGGCATCGGCGGCCTTGTCGGTTGTGCGTGCGCGGACCGAGCGCCTCGGCATCGACCTGGACTTCCTGCAGAAGCACGATGTCCACGTGCATGTCCCCGAAGGCGCGACGCCGAAGGACGGCCCGAGCGCGGGCATCGCGATGGTCACGGCATTGGTGTCCACGCTGACCGGGAATCCGGTCAAGGCGGAAGTGGCGATGACCGGCGAGATCACCCTGCGTGGCCGCGTGCTTCCAATCGGCGGACTCAAGGAAAAGCTGCTCGCGGCACTGCGCGGCGGGATCACCACCGTGATCATTCCGGAGGAAAACAGGAAGGATCTCGTCGATCTGCCCAAGAGCGTGAGCGAAGGGCTCAAGATCGTGACCGCCCGCTGGATCGACGAGGTGCTGGATGTCGCGCTGGAGCGCCCGCTGACGCCGCTGACGCCGCTGCCGCCGGCTGGGCAGGAGGGCTTGCCCGCGCCGCGCAAGAGCGAGCGTGTGACGCGTGCGGGGGTCAAGCATTGATTGCGCCAGTTGACGTGAAATTCGCAGAATCGGCTGAAACCCGCGTCATTGCTGGGTTTCCGCCTTGCGCGTCCAAAATCCCGCTGGTATAACGACGGGCAACCGTGTCGCACAAACCCCGCCGGGGACTGCGATGCGGCAAGGTCGATCGGAGGGCCGCTGCGTGCGGCGACATTCCGATTTCAAGAACATCGCGGTCAAATCCGCTCAGGGAGTCCAAACGAATGAACAAGGGTGATTTTGTTGCTGCTGTCGCCGAGGCTGCAGAGCTGTCCAAGACCGATGCCGCCGGTGCCGTTGATGCCGTGATCAGTGTCATCACCAAGACGCTGAAGAAGGGCGAGACGATCACGCTGGTCGGCTTCGGCACTTTCGAAGTTCGCAAGCGTGCTGCCCGTCAGGGCCGCAATCCGAAGACCGGCGAGGCCATCAAGATCAAGGCGTCGAAAAATCCGGCGTTCAAGGCTGGCAAAGCCCTGAAGGACGCTGTAAACTAAGTGGCTGGCCCGCCGGTGCCTGCTGTTGGCATCGGGTCTGTAGTACAGGGTGCTTAGCTCAGTGGTAGAGCGTCTCCTTTACACGGAGAGGGTCGGGGGTTCGAAACCCTCAGCACCCACCAAGCACCGGGTAGAAAGCGTTCAAGTGCGGAGTGGTAGTTCAGTTGGTTAGAATGCTGGCCTGTCACGCCGGAGGTCGCGGGTTCGAGTCCCGTCCACTCCGCCAGTTGCACCCAAGCCCCCCGAGTGATCGAGGGGTTTGCTTTGAGTGAGGCGGTTGCTTCCCGGTCCACCGGAGCCATCCGTCCCGCTGGAAAGATGTTCAAGATGCGGAGTGGTAGTTCAGTTGGTTAGAATGCTGGCCTGTCACGCCGGAGGTCGCGGGTTCGAGTCCCGTCCACTCCGCCAGTTGCACCCGAAGGGCACCGGAAACGGTGCCCTTTTTTGTTGATGGCCTGCGCGCTTCGCCACCGCATTGATCCGGCTGCCGGATGCAGTTCCCACCTGTCGCCGGGTGTGGGGCGCGCATGCCCCTGGACGTGCCGAACCCCTGAGGCCCATCCACGGTAAACTGTCCGGCTTCCGACCTGACACGACTGGATCATGCTGCAGAAACTCCGAGACAAGACCACCGGCTGGATCGCCATGACGATCCTCGGCATTCTGATCGTTCCCTTTGCGTTGTTCGGACTCGAGCAGTACATGGTCCAGGGCAGCAGCAGCACCGTTGCGACCATCAAGGCGCCGCCGACCTGGTGGTCTTCCGCACCCTCGTTCTGGCCGGCGTCGGTGTTCTGGCGGCATGAGGAAATCGGCACCGAGGAGTTCCGCAGCCGCTTCGAGCAGGTGCGCCAGCAGCAGCGTGCCGAGCAGGGCGATGCGTTCGATGCGCGCGCATTCGAGGATGTCGCCAACAAGCGCGCGGTGCTTGAGGCGCTGATCGACCAGCGGGTGCAGTCAATGGCCGCCGAAGCGGCGGGCGTGGCGGTCAGCGATGCCATGGTGCGCGATGAGATCCAGCGGATCCCGGCGTTCCAGGTCGATGGCCGCTTCGATCCCCAGCGCTATCAACTGGCCCTGGCTTCCCAGGTGCCCGCGCAGACGCCATCCCAGTTCGACCAGGTGGTGCGCGAGAGCCTGGAGCAAGGGCTGGTGATGAATGCGATCGCCAGCAGCAACTTCATCACCGCGCCGGAAATGGACCGCTTGATCAAGCTGATGGGCGAGCAGCGTGACGTCACCCTGATGATCCTTCCGTCCCTGGCGGATGCCGGGACAGGCACGCCGGTTGCCCAGGCCGATATCCAGGCCTGGTATGACGCCCACCTGGACGACTACCGCGCCCCCGAGAGCGTCAGCATCGAGTACATCTCGCTGGATGCGAACACCATGCCCGCCCCGCCGCCGGCGGACGAGGAAACCCTGCGTCAGCGTTACGACCAGGAGCGCGAGAAATTCGCCGATCAGGAGCAGCGTCTGGCATCGCACATCCTGGTGGAAGTGGGGGAAAACGCGGACGCAGCGACCCGCGAAGCGGCCGAAGCGAAGGCCCGTGGGCTGGCAGCGAAAGCGCGTGCCGAAGGGGCGGATTTCGCGGCCCTGGCAGCGGCCGAAAGCGATGACACCGGCTCGAAGGCCGCGGGTGGCGACCTGGGTTGGGTCGGCAAGGACACGATGCCTGCGCCGCTGGAAAGCGCGCTGTTCGCGATGCAGCCGGGCCAGGTCAGCGATCCGGTGAAGACCGAGTTTGGCTGGCACGTGCTCAAGTTGCGCGAGATCAAGGCCGGCGAGCAGGAATCATTCGAGCAGGTCCGCGAAGCGTTGGTGCGGGAACAGGCCGAGGCCGATCGCGAGCGGGTGTTCAACGACCTGTCCAGCCGCGTGGTCGATGCGGTGCTGCAGAACCCCGGCTCGCTGGCACCGGCGGCGGCCGCGGCGAACCTGACCGTGCAGAAGCTCGGGCCGTTCAACGCGCAGGCGAATGAAGGCGTCGCTGCCAGCCCGGCGCTGAAGCGAGCGGCGTTTTCCGAGGTGCTGATCCAGGACGCGACGGTCAGCGACCCGATCGAGATCTCGCCGGGTCACAACGTCTGGATCCGGGTGGTCGACCACACACCGGAACAGGCGCAGCCGTTGAGTCAGGTCAGCGATCAGGTGGTTGCCGCGATCCGTGCCGAACGCCTGCAGCAGGCCGCCACCGAGCGCGCGGCGGCGTTGCTGGCGCGCGTGAGTGGTGGTGAAACCCTGGCCGCATTGGCGGAGAAGGAATCGCTGCCGGCGCCGGAGACGTTGCCGGGCGTTCCGCGCGGCGCGCCGTTGATCGCGCCCGGGGTCTCGGACGCGATCTTCGCCGCGCACATGTCGCCCGACGGCAAGCCGGTCGCGGGCAACCGCGTGCTGGACGATGGCCGGATCGTGCTGTTCACCGTCGACAAGGTGGTGCCGGGCGACATCGACCGCTTCCCGCCCGAGCAGCGCCAGATGCTGCAGCAGCAATTGGCCCAGGCGGCCGGGATCGACGATGTGCAGGCGTTGCTGGCCGCGCTGCGCAAGACCATGAAGATCAAGGTCATTGAGCAGAACCTGTAACTCGATCTTTGGTATCGGATCCGTGCGGATCCGGTACCGGCGGAAATGAAAAAGCCCGGCGCGAAGCCGGGCTTTTTCGTGGGTCGGGGACTGTCTGTGTCAGTGCCCGTGTCAGTCCTTGTCGCCGATGCCGGTCATGCCCAGGATGTTGTAGCCCGAATCGACGTACACCACGTCGCCGGTGATGCCCAGTGCCAGGTCCGAGCACAGGAACGCGGCGGTGTTGCCGACATCCTCGATCGTGACCGTGCGCCGCAACGGCGCATTCTGCTCGAACTGGCCCAGCATCTTGCGGAAGTTGGAGATGCCCGCGGCGGACAGGGTCTTGATCGGGCCGGCGGAAATCGCGTTGACGCGCGTGCCTTCGGGACCGAGGTTCAGTGCGAGGTAGCGGACCGTCGCCTCCAGGCTGGCCTTGGCCACTCCCATCACGTTGTAGTTCTGCAGCGCACGCACCGCGCCCAGGTAGCTCAGGGTCAGGATCGAACCGTTGCGACCTGCCATCAGCGGCCGGGCCGCCTTGGCGATGGCGGCCAGCGAATAGGCCGAGATGTCGTGGGCGATGGCCCAGTTCTCGCGGGTCAGGCCGTCCAGGAACTCGCCCTCGATCGCCTCACGCGGCGCGTAGGCGATCGCGTGGACGAGGATGTCGAAACCGTCCCAGCGCTGGCCGAGCTGGTCGAAGCAGGCCGTGATCTGCTCGTCGCTGGAGACATCCAGCGGCAGCACGATGTCGCTGCCCAGGGCTGCCGCGGCTTTTTCCACGCGCGGCTGCAGTTTTTCGTTGAGGTAGGTGAAAGCCAGTTCCGCACCCTCGCGGTGCATCGCCTCGGCGATGCCGCTGGCGATCGAACGCTCGCTGGCGATGCCCGTGATCAGTGCACGCTTGCCTTGCAGGAAACCCATGGTCGCTCCAAAGTGATCAGGGCCACGACCGGCACGGTCGGGCAATCGCTCATTGTACCGGCCTCGCGCGAACTAGTTGACGGCGCTAATTCACCCCGATGGCAGGGGCAAGCAGGCGCACCGGTGTCTCGTCGCTGTTGGCGATCCTGCCGCCGCTGAATGCCGGATTGAGACGCCCCAGGCGATCAATGTCCTGGCCGTTGCGGTCCGCCCAGTCGGCCAGCCGATTGATGCCATCGCCGATCGTCACCGCCTGCAGGCGCGAGGCGGGGCGGTCCATGGCCTTGACCCATGACTCGCGATCCTCCGCCTCACCCAGCACGCAAGCCAGCGCGTGCAGCTTGCGCACGTAGGCGTGGGTGGTGGCCGGCACGTTGGGAAGCGCTTCGGGCTTGGCGTTCCGGGCGACCTGGCCGCCGCTTTTCAGCGCGGAAAGGATCCGGTATTCACCGGCGTTGTAGGCCATCGCTGCCAGGCGCCAATCGCCGGCGAACATCCCGTGCAGGGTCTTCAGGTAGCGCACCGCGGCGCGGGTCGAGTCCACCGGCGAGAGGCGGCCGTCGTACCCCTTGCGGATCGGGACTTTGTGGTTGCGCGCGGTGCGCTCGATCATCTGCCACATGCCGGCCGGTCCGGCCGGGCTGCGTGCTTCCGGTCGATAGCCGCTTTCCACGAACGGGATCAGTGCGTACTCGCTGGGCAGATGGGCTTCGCGCACGGCATCGAGCACGTAACCGAACAACAGCAGCGTGTCTTCATTCTGCGATGCGAGCCGCTTGGGCGCGGCGGCGTAATGCTTGCTCCAGCGCTCACTCACCTCGGCCCCACAGCTGGGATCGGCCAGGCCTTGCTGGAACTGCTGGTAGATCTCCAGTCCGCTGCGGGATGGGGCGGCGTCCGCGGCGGAGGCGGGCGCCGGAGCAGGCGTCGTGGTGGTGACGGTGGGCGCTGCGGCAACGGCGGGAGCAATCAGCGCGACTCCCAGGGCCACTCCCAACACCTGGGCGATGGGGGTCTTTGCGTGATGCAGCTTCGATGTAGGCCGCTTCATCCGCTGAATCCATCCTTCCAGCGCCGCAATTCGGCGAAGACCTCGACCGCATCCGTCGGGACGCGACCGAGACGGCGTTGCACGGCGGCGATCACGGCCGGCTGGTTGCAACGCAGGAACGGGTTGCTGGCCAGTTCGCTGGCCAGCGTGCTGGGCAGGGTGGGACGGGAGGCATCACGCATGTCTTGGGCTTCCTGGGTGCGGCGCAACAGCGGCGCATTTTCGGGCTCGACCACGCGCGCGAAGGCGGCGTTGGACAGGGTGTACTCGTGGCCGCAATACAGGCTGGTGGAACCCGGCAAACGGGCCAGGCGCGACAACGATTGGTGCATCTGCAACGGGGTACCTTCGAAAAGTCGCCCGCAACCCAGGCTGAACAAGGTGTCCCCGCTGAACAGCACGCCCTCTCCGATACCGGCTCCGTAATAGGCCACGTGGCTGCTGGTGTGGCCTGGGACGGCGATCACTTCGAATTCGAAACCCACGGTCCGCAACCGGTCGCCATCGCCCACTGGCGTCGCCGGCACGCCGATGCGCGGGTCGTCCGGTGCAAACACCGGCAGGCCGGGCCAGCGCTCCAGCAGTGCCGGCACACCGCCGATGTGGTCGTGGTGGTGATGGGTCAGCAGTACGGCGCCGATCCGCAGGCCGGTATCGGCGGCGGCGAGGACCGGGCCGGCTTCGCCGGGGTCCACCACCACCGCGGTGTTGTCGTCATTGGGCAACAGCCAGATGTAGTTGTCGGCGAACGCGGGCAGGGCTTGCAACTGCACGATGCATGCTCCTCGAGACTGGTGATGGATTGTCGGCAGGGTGCGTCCGTCGGCGGACCTGCCGCAGGGACTTGCCGCTGGATTTACCGCAGAATCAGCAACCTGCGACACCGGAACGAGAATTCGCGACCATGCCCGCGTTTGCGCACGACCGTCAACCCGATCGGCACGCCACCGGCCTGGCCTGGTTCGCCAGCCCGGCGGGGCAGGGTGTGCTCGCGACCGAGGCCGCGGCGGTTGCCAGGGTGCTGTCAGGCTGTCCCGCGCTGCCCTGGGCGTGGTTGGGCGTGTCATCCGCGCTGCCGCCTCCGGGTGGTCGCCGCAGCGTGTTGTTGCGGCGCGAGGGCCGCGAGTTGGCAGGCTCGGTGCGTTGCCGGCTGCCGCTGCCGCTGGCGAGCGAAACCTTCGGTGCGGTTTTGCTCCAACACGTCCTGGACGAAGGCCGTGACCAGGCCGCGCTGCTTGAAGAATGCGCCCGTGTGCTCGCGCCGGGCGGCACGTTGTGGCTGGCGACGTTGAATCCATGGAGCCCCTATCGCGCGCGCTGGGCCGGTCGTGGCCTGCATGCGCGCGGCCCCGGTCGCTGGCAGCGCATGTTGCGCCGCGCCGGGTTTGCCGGCGGCTCGATCCGCCTGCAGTGGCTGGGCCCGCATTGGCACGCCAGTCCGGGCGAGGCCGGCGTCGCCGTGATGGATCGCTTTCGCGCCAGTATCGCGATCACGGTCAGCAAGCGTGCACCGGCGATGGTCCCGCCGACACCCCTGCGCCAGCTGCGTTGGCAAGCCGGACGCTGGCCGGTGGACGAGGTCCGGCGCGCATGCGGAGGCGACCTTCAACAGCGCACTCGGCGATAATGCCGGGATGACTGAAAGCATTCGCGGCACCGACGCAAAGAAGATCGTTGACATCCACACCGATGGCGCCTGCCTCGGCAATCCCGGGCCGGGTGGCTGGGCCGCACTGCTGCGTTGCAAGGGGCGCGAGCGCGAACTGGTGGGCGGCGAGGCCGATACCACCAACAACCGCATGGAGCTGATGGCGGCGATCTGCGCGCTGGAGGCCCTCAGTGAGAGCTGCGCGGTGACGCTGCATACCGACTCCCAGTACGTCCGCCAGGGCATCACCCAGTGGATGGCCAACTGGGTGCGTCGTGGCTGGAAGACCGCTGGCGGCGACCCGGTGAAGAACCGCGACCTGTGGGAGCGGCTGAACCTGGCCGCGCGAAACCACCAGATCGACTGGCGCTGGGTCAAGGGGCACTCGGGCGATCCCGACAACGAGCGCGTGGACGTTCTGGCGCGCGACGAGGCGACCCGCTTCAAGCAGCGCTCGCGCGGCCAGGTGGGCTGAGGTGTCCGTGCGCCAGGTCATCCTCGATACCGAAACCACCGGCCTGAGCTGGGAGCGCGGCAACCGCGTGGTCGAAATCGGCTGCGTCGAGTTCGTCGAGCGGCGGCCGACCGGCCGTACCTTCCACCGCTATCTCAAGCCGGACTGCGTGTTCGAGCCGGGCGCGCAGGAAGTGACCGGCCTGACGCTCGAGTTCCTCGCCGACAAGCCGGTGTTCGCCGAGGTGGTCGACGAGTTCCTGGCCTTCATCGACGGCGCCGAGCTGGTGATCCACAACGCCGCGTTCGACGTGGGCTTCCTGGACAACGAGTTGCGCCTCGCGGGCGCGCACCACGGCAGCCTCGCGGACCGCTGCACGATCGAGGATTCGCTGTTGCTCGCCCGTCGTCGCTACCCCGGCCAGCGCAACTCGCTGGATGCCCTGTGCCGGCGGCTGGGGGTGGACAACGCGCACCGCCAGCTGCATGGCGCGCTGCTGGACGCCCAGTTGCTGGCCGAGGTCTACATCGGGCTGACATCCGGCCAGGAAGAGATCGGTTTCGATGCCGCCGAGCCGGGACCGGCAGATGCCGGTGCGATCGTGTTCCAGCTCGATACCCACCGTCCGCGGCCACGGGTGGAGGTGGCGTCTGACGAATTTGCCGCGCACGAGGCGCGGCTGGCGACCCTGCGCAAGCGGGCCGGCCACGCAGTGTGGGATGACGCGTCCGGCGAATGACCGTTCGATTCGGGCCGCGCGCCGCGTGCTCCGCCGAAAGCTTGTCGCGGCCTAGTGGCTGCGGATCAGTACCGCCGTGATGTTGTCCGAGCCGCCGCCATCGAGCGCCGCGGCCACCAGCGTGTCCACGCACTCCTGGGCGCTGCAATCCTGCTGCCCCAGCACCCGCGCGATCTCGCTGTCATCGACCTCCTCGGTCAGGCCGTCGCTGCACAACAGCAACTGCATGCCGGGAAACACCTCCCCGGACAGGGTGGCGACATTCAGGTTGCGCGGATCGGTCACGCCCAACGCCTGGGTGACCACGTTGCGATGCGGATGGCTGCGCGCCTGCTCCTGGGTGATCGTGCCGCTGGCGAGCAGCTCCTGGACATAGCTGTGATCCTTCGATAGTTGGACCAGCTGGCCGTTGCGCCACAGGTAGACCCGGCTGTCGCCGACCCAGGCGACTTCAAACCGGTTGCCGGTGATCCTGGTGGCGACCACGGTCGTGCCCATTGGCAACGCATCACGCCGGTGCCGCGATGTACGGATGATCTCCTCGTCGGCAATCCGGATGGCCTGGATGAGCGGGGTGCCGTCGCGGATCTCGCGCACGATGGTTTCCCTTGCCAGCGCGCTGGCGACCTCGCCGTATTCGTGCCCGCCCATGCCGTCGGCGACCAGCCACAGGCCCAGCTCGCTGTCGCCGTAATAGCTGTCTTCATTGAGCTCGCGACGTAGGCCGACGTGCGTCAGGTGTCCGAATTCGATCATGGGTTGATCATGCAAGTCAGGACCAGGCGGTCAGATTATCGGGATAACCTTCACATACGTTAACGCAGTGAAGCCAGCTCGACGGCCACGCGCCGAGGGCCATCGAACCCCATCGATCGGCATGGTGGTGCGGTTGGTGGTTTGTATCGGCGCCGGCAACAAAAAAGGCTGCCGGGGGGCAGCCCTGTTGTCTGTGATGCCTTGTGTAATGGCGGAGAGGGGGGGATTCGAACCCCCGGTACGCTATAAACGTACGCCTGATTTCGAATCAGGTACATTCAACCACTCTGCCACCTCTCCGGTGTACCGCCGGCAGCAAGTCCGGGGTCGTGGGGGCGCAATCATACGGTGCGCGCGGCGGGCAGACAAGCCGCCAGCCCGGAAGCGTGCGGCGCTAGACTGTCAGCCCCGTTCTTGCGCGCCCAGGGTTGAATCCGTCCCATGTCCGAAATCCTTGTTCCCGTTTCCTTTGGCGAGCTGCTCGACAAGATCTCGATCCTGGCGATCAAGTCCGAGCGGATGACCGATCCGGCCAAGCTGGCCAATATCCACAACGAACTGGGCGCGCTGCAGAAAACCTGGATGGAACACCCGGCCGCCGGCAAGGAAGTGGTCGCCCTGCGCGCGGCGCTCAAGGCGGTCAACGAGCGCCTGTGGGAGATCGAGGACGACATCCGCCTCAAGGAGCGGGCGCAGGAGTTCGACGCGGACTTCATCCAGCTCGCCCGCAGCGTCTATATCCAGAACGACGAGCGCGCCCGGCTCAAGCGCGAGATCAACCACGCGCTGGGCTCGACCTATGTCGAGGAAAAGTCCTACCAGGACTACCGGAAGCCGGATGCGTCGTGATGTGGGCAACTAGCCCGACACGTCGGTGACGAAGCGTTCGAAGGCGTCCGTCGCGTCCTCGACCGTGACCAGATCCATGACGCCCTCGTGTTCGATCTTGCTACCCCAGCGCAGTTCGGCCGCCGGCTTGCCACGGAACCTGCGCGCGGCATCGTCATAGCGGTCCACGCAGTAGCGGCGATCGCTGTAGGGCCCGCTGCGGGCCGGGTTGCTGGCCGCATGCAGGCCCAGCACCTTGGTGCCCATCGCGTTGGCGATGTGCATCGGCCCCGAATCCGGGGTCAGCAACAGGTGGGCGCGTTCCAGCAGCGCGGGCAATTGTTTCAGGGTGTCCTTGCCGACCAGGTCGAGCGCCTCGCCGCGCATCGCATGGAGGATCGCGTCGGTGGTCTGCCGCTCCAGTCCGCTGCGTCCACCGCACAGCACCACCCGCCAGCCGCGCGCGATCGCGTGGTCGGCGACGGCGGCATAGCGCTCGGCCCGCCAGTTGCGCAGCACGTGGCTGGAGCAGGGCGAGATCATCAGGGTCCGGGTGCCGTCGTCCGGCCATTGCGCGCGGGCCCACTCGCGCGCGTCCGCGGGCACCGGCAGGTCCCAGCGCACTTCGGTCTGCTGCAGGCCCAGCGGTTCGCAGAAGCTGCCGATGGCGTCGAGGACGTGGATGCCGGGGCGGTCGGGAATCCGGCGGTTGACGAACAGGCCGTGGCCGTCCCGGGAGCGCGCCCGGTCGTATCCCACCCGCACCCGGGCGGGAACGACCGCAGACAGCAGGTTCGCCCGCGCGGCCACCTGCATCTGCAGCAGGATATCGAATGCGGGGGTGTCGACGGGACGGGCGTGCAGCCGGCGGTACAGCGCGATCATTCCGCCCAGCCCGGATTTCTTGTCGTACTCGATGAACTCCACCCCCGGCAGCCCTTCCAGCAGGCGCTGTTCGGTCTTGCCGATGATCCAGCTCAATGGCGTGTCCGGCCACGCGGCCTGCAGGGTGCGCACCAGCGGCACGACGTGGGTCACATCGCCCAGCGCGGACAGGCGCAGCAGGCAGATCGAAGCGGGTGCAGGGGGCATGCTAATTGCTAGACTCCGGGTGATGACGGGGTATGACGCTGCCGAGGGACTGACGCCATTCCGCGAAGACGGCGGTTACGGGGCGATTCTGTTCGACACCACACGGATGCGGCAAGCGCAGCCGGAATGGTTTGTTCCCGCGTTCTGGGAGGAAAAAGCGCGCCCGGTTGAAAGCGGCGGACGCGGCGGGGCGTGGTTTGTCGACGCGCCGTTCGGTCCGGCGGTCCTGCGACGCTACCTGCGTGGCGGCATGGTGGCCAGGTTCAGCCGCGACCGCTACCTGTGGCGCAGTGCCGCGGCGACCCGCAGTTTTGCCGAGTACCGCCTGTCGCGCGCGGTGATCGAAAAGGGCGTGCCGGTGCCGCAGCCGATCGCCGCGAGCTACCGCCGCGAAGGCCTGTTCTACCGGTGCGCGATCCTGATCGAGCGTCTGCCCGACGTGCGCACCCTGGCCGACCGGGCGATGGTGGCCGGCGACGGTGCGCCATGGGAGGAAGCCGGCCGGTTGGTCGCGCGCGCGCACCGGGCGGGCCTCGACCACGCCGACCTGAACGCCCACAACCTGATGTTCGACACCTGCGGCAACGGCTGGGTGATCGACCTGGATCGCGGCCGGCTCGCGATTCCCGCCACCGGCTGGCGGGAGGGCAATCTCGCCCGTCTCAAGCGTTCGTTGCTGAAGCTGCGCGGCGAGCGCGAAGCCGCCGCGGTGGAGCGCGATTTCGCCCGTTTGCGTGGTGCCTATGACCGCGCCTGGGCGCGGGGCTACTGACCGATGGCCTGGACCCTGCGGCTGCACGGAGTGGGCAATGCCTCGGCGGTCGAGCTGGGCTCGGCGATGGCTACCCTGGAGCGCGACGGCCAGCCGTGGCTGACCATCGACTGCGGCGGCGAAGGCTTGTCGGCCTACCTGGCGCATTACGGCGCCGCCCCGCAGGCGTTGTTCATCACCCACACCCACCTCGACCACGTCGCCGGCTTCGAGCGGTTGTTCGTGCAGAGCTATTTCGACCCCGACCGTCGCGGCCGGGTGCGTCTCTATGTGCCGGCCAAACTGGTGCCGCTGCTGCATCAGCGCGTGGGTGACTACCCCAATCCGTTGGCGGAGGGCGGGGCGAACTTCTGGGATGCGTTCCAGGTGATCCCGGTCGGCGACGCGTTCTGGCACCAGGGCGTGCGGCTGGAAGTGTTTCCCGTCCGCCATCACTGGCCCGATACCGCGTTCGGCTTGCGGTTGCACGGCAGCGTGGTCTGGACCGGCGATACCCGGCCGATCCCGGAAGTACTGGCCAAGGTCGCCGATGCGGGCGAGCTGATCGCCCACGATTGCGCGCTGCATGGCAATCCTTCGCACAGCGGCATCGAGGATCTGGAACGCGAATACCCGCGCGACGTGCTGGCCCGTTGCCTGCTGTACCACTACGGCAGCGTGCGGGAGGGCGAGGTACTCGCCGCGCGTGGCTATCGGATCGGCCGGCCGGGCGAAGTGGTCGCGTTGGCGGACACCACCGCGCTGCAGGTCGAAGTGCCGCGATAGTTCAAGTCGGGGGCGGCGGCAAGGTCCGTTCAGAAGAAGCTTGGCGTCCGCACGAAGTTGCGGGCAATCCCCGGAAAGGCGATGGCCCCGCCGGCTGACCTCGGCACCCGCATCAGTCAATACCGTTGCTGCCTTCCGGCCCTGGCGGAGTTTTCGACCTGGCGTCGCGAGGGGCCGACGGGGCCACCATGGACAGTTACAAGATGCACAGTCACAAGCAAGCGGGATACTGCAAAATCTGGCGGAGAGAGGGGGATTCGAACCCCCGAAGCGCGGTTTAGACGCTTACACACTTTCCAGGCGTGCTCCTTCAACCACTCGGACACCTCTCCGCATCGTCCCGCATCTGAAGCCGCTCAGACCCCCGCAACGACACCAGGTCGCCAGCGGGTCGCAAAGTCTAGCGGTGCCGGGGCTTGCGGACAAGTCGCCTGTTGGCGGTCGTCGGCGCCGGGGATGTGGCGTGGCACAATGGCACCGGCCCGCCATGGCCGGCCGACCGCGGCACGGCGCTGGCCAGCAGCCATTCCCTCCGGACTTGTCCAAGGTTATCGATGTCCTACCTCGTCCTCGCCCGCAAGTGGCGGCCCAAGCGCTTCGCCGAACTGGTCGGGCAGGAACACGTGGTCCGGGCGCTGACCAATGCGCTCGATACCGGCCGGGTCCATCACGCGTTCCTGTTCTCCGGCACCCGCGGGGTCGGCAAGACCACGATTGCGCGGATCTTCGCCAAGTCGCTCAACTGCGAGCAGGGCACGTCGGCCGATCCGTGCGGGGAGTGCAACTCCTGCAGGGACATCGATGCCGGCCGCTTCATCGACCTGCTGGAGATCGACGCGGCCTCCAACACCGGTGTCGACGATGTCCGCGACCTGATCGACAACGCGCAGTACATGCCCTCGCGTGGACGGGTGAAGGTCTACCTGATCGACGAAGTCCACATGCTGTCCAAGTCGGCGTTCAACGCGCTGCTGAAGACGCTGGAGGAGCCGCCGGGGCACGTGAAGTTCCTGCTCGCGACCACCGACCCGCAGAAGCTGCCGGTGACGGTGCTGTCGCGCTGCCTGCAGTTCAACCTCAAGCGGCTGGACGAGGGCCAGATCGGCGGGCAGGTCGAGAAGATCCTGCAGGCCGAGGGGATCGCGGTCGAACCCGGCGCGGTGCGCCAGATCAGCAAGGCCGCCGACGGCAGCCTGCGCGACGGCCTGTCGCTGCTCGACCAGGCAATTGCCTACACCGGCGGCCAGCTGACCGATGCGGCGGTGGCGACGATGCTCGGCACCGTCGACCAGACCCGCGTGGGCGCGCTGCTGGAGGCGCTGGGCAATGGCGATGGCGGGACGCTGCTGCAAGAGGTGGCGACGCTGGCCGAGTTCTCGCCCGACTGGGGCAGCGTGCTGGAAGCGCTGACCGAGGCCCTGCACCGGATCCAGGTGCGGCAACTGGTACCGGCGGCGGCCGTCGAGGTGGACGGCGTCGATGCCGGTTCGCTGGCCGACAAGGTGCCGGCCGAAGTGGTGCAGCTGTGGTACCAGATGGCGATCAACGGCCGTCGCGACCTGCCGCTGGCGCCGAGCCCGCGGGCCGGATTCGAGATGAGTGTGCTGCGGATGCTGGCGTTCCGTCCGGCGGGTCCGGGTGCGGGCGCGACACGCGCGGCGCCGAGGACTGCGACGCAGGACAGCGCATCCCCGGTGAACCCGAATGTAGTGGCCGGGCATGCTGCGGCGCTGCCGATGGATTCCGGACAGTTGGATGCCAGGCAGCCGGTTGACGTTGATGCGGTGGTTGCCTGGCCGGCCGACCCGTCGGCGTCGGCAAGGGCGCCGGCACCGGTGGTTGCCGGGCCGGACGCGTTGCCCGAAACGTTCATGGAGGCATCCGTTGCGGAGTCGGCCGTCAATGAGGTCGAGGCCACTGATATCGAGGTCATTGAGATCGACGCCCGCGCTGCAGTCGAGTCCGCGATGGACGTCGCGCCGCAGGTCGAGGCGGCCGGGAGCGTGCGGGAAACCGGAGTCGACACCTACATCGCGCCCCGGCAGGAGCCAATGGCCGGATCCGTTTCAACGCCAGCTGCGGCATCGGAACCTGCGCCCGCAGTCACCACACCGTCGACGGAGGCTGTCATGGACTCCACCGTGTTTTCGTCCGCTGCCATCGACGATGCCGATGCCTGGCATGCCTGGGTGATGACCAGCGAACTGAAAGGCCCCGCACGCGTGCTGGCCGAGCATGTCGGCTTCATCGCCTGTCACGACACCGTGCTGAGACTCGGCCTGTCCCCGGACGATGAGCTGCTGAACAAACCGGCCCTGGTGCAGCAGATCGCCGAGGCCCTGGCACCGTTGTTCGGCGGCGTGCCGGACATCCGCTTCGAGGCCGCGACCGGCAAGATCACTTCCCTGCGCGAGCGCAACGAGCGGGCCCGTGACGAGCGTCAGGCGACGGCGGAACGGGTGTTCATGAGTGATGCGCAGGTGCAGCAGCTGGTGGGCCGGTACGGCGCGAAGATCGTGGCCGATTCGATCCGCCCGTTCGACGGCGCCTGAACCCGATGGCTGTTCGCGGCCTTGTGGATGGCGTGCGCCGCCTTCATCTCGACAGACATCCCGTAATCCTTCATTTCACCGACCGGAACGAGTAGACGACATGCGTGGAAACATCGCCCAACTCATGCAGCAAGCGCAGAAGATGCAGGAAAACATGCAGCGTGCGCAGGAAGAACTGGCCAACATCGAGGTCACCGGCAACGCCGGCGGCGGCATGGTCAACGTGACCCTGACCGGGCGGATGGAGTGCCGCAAGGTGCGCATCGATCCCAGTGTGCTGTCCGACCCGGAAATGGCCGAAGACCTGATCGCCGCGGCGATCAACGACGCGGTCAACAAGGTCAACGCGGCCTCGCAGGAGAAGATGGGTTCGGCCACCGTCGGCATGCAGCTGCCGCCGGGAATGAAGCTGCCGTTCTGACGCTGCGCGATGAGCTCGCCCCTGCTTGAGCAGCTGATCGAGGCGCTGCGCGTGCTGCCCGGCGTCGGCCAGAAGTCGGCCCAGCGCATGGCCTACCACGTGCTCGAACGGGAGCGCGCGGGTGGCCAGCGGCTGGCCGACGCGCTCGCGGTCGCGGTGGAAAAGATCGGCCATTGCGCGCGTTGCCGCGATTTCAGCGAGGACGAGGTCTGCCCGACCTGCGCCAGCGCCTCGCGCGACGTCCACCAGTTGTGCGTGGTGGAAACCCCGGCCGACCGCCTCGCGATCGAGCAGGCGACCGGCTACCGCGGGCTGTACTACGTGTTGCAGGGGCGGCTCAGTCCGCTCGACGGCATCGGTCCGGCCGAGCTGGGGCTGGATCGCCTGCATGCGCGGCTGGCCGAAGGCGAGGTGTCGGAGTTGATCGTCGCCACAAACCCGACCGTGGAGGGCGAGGCGACCGCCCATTACGTCGGCCAGATCGCACGCCAGCACAACGTCCGGCCGAGCCGGCTGACCCATGGCGTGCCGCTGGGCGGCGAGCTGGAATACGTCGATCGCGGCACCCTGTCGCACGCGTTCGGCAGCCGCAGCGAAATGTCCTAGAGGGCGGGCCCAGGGCCGGCCACTGCCTGCATGGGCGACAATGCCGCCATCTTCACCGGAGTTCCGCCATGACCGACGACACCATTTTCGGCAAGATCATCCGCCGCGAACTGCCCGCCGACATCGTCTACGAGGACGACCGCCTGATCGCGTTCCGCGACATCGCCCCGCAGGCGCCGGTGCATGTGCTGTTCGTGCCCAAGACCCCGATCGCGACGCTCAACGACCTGACCGATGGGCAGGCCGCGGTCGTGGGTGGCCTCGTGCACGCGGCCGCGGAGTACGCCAAGCGCGAGGGCCTGGCCGAAGACGGCTACCGGGTGGTGATGAACTGCAACGAGCACGCCGGCCAGACCGTGTTCCAGATCCACCTGCACCTGCTCGCCGGTGCCCCGCTGGGCCGGTTCGGCACCCAGAAGTAGTCATCCTGCGGATGCGGAAACGCCCCGGGAGTCGGGGCGTTTTCATGTGTGTCGGCGGCTTTCCGGACGCTGGCTGCTACCAGTAACCCCACCACGGCCATGGCGAGGGGCGGGTGATCACGTCGACCCGTTCGCGCACCGGCCACAGGTACACCACGTCGGCGGCGACGCGCGGGAAGCGGTAGTCGTAGCCGCCGATGCGGCGGTTCTCATACCCGTCGATGCGGCCGGTGAAGGTCACCTCGCGGTTGGTCTGGAACAGCGCCGGATCGTAGAAGCCGTCGCGGCAGGCGATGAAGCGGCCACCGACGTCATCGGTCGCCCAGTACGGCCGGCCGTAGGCGTTGAGCCGGGTCGAGATCATCTCGAAGCAGGTGCGGTTCGTGTGCGGCTCGACCTGCACGATCCGGCCGCCCCATCGCACCAGGGCACCGGTCCGATCGATGCTGCCGGCGTCGTGCGGGCTGATCTGGGCGAACTCGCCCTGCAGCGGCCTGGGCTGGCTGGCGCAGGCGGCCAGCAGCACGGTGGCGAGCGCGAGGATGGCAAGACGGATGTTCATGGGTGTTCTCCGTGTCGGGGGTGGGTCGCGGTCATTGGCCTGCCATGCATCAGTCTGCGCCATCCCTGCCGGCATGCGGCCGGTGGCGGCGCAGGGCGCGTATGAGTTCACGTGATTCGCGTTCGCGTGACCCGCGCGATGTCTTGTGCGAACCGGTCGTAGCGTAGCGCCAATCGCTGAAACGGTGGCTGAGGCGATCCAGGCCGTCATCGCCGCCGGGCTGCCCGGCGGCCACGCGTTGCGCCCACTGGATCGCGGGTTCATCGGGTGCGCGACCCAGTCCACGTCGCCGGTAGCGGCGCTCCAGTGCATGCCAGGCGCGCAGCACCGGGTCCGGCTGGCGCTCGGCGCGACGGCTCAGCCAGATCATCCACAGCAGCCCGAGCAGCGCCATCAGTGCGAACAGCAGCCCCAGCTTGACGCCGTCCAGCCGGTCGATGCCCAGCGGGCGCAGCAGCCTGGTCTGGCGTTCGGCATTGAACCCGAGCACCAGGTCGTTCCAGCCGCGCCGCAACCAGTCGGTCATGTTGAACAGCCCGCTGGCATCACCCAGCACGCGGCCGAACAGGCTGCCCGATCCGGGTAAGCGGTCGTCGAGGGTGTCGTAGATCCGTTCCGGGGCGACCGCGGCGGTCGGGTCGGCGCGGACCCAGCCGCGGCCTTCCAGCCACACCTCCGCCCAGGCATGGGCGTCGGAGCGCCGCACCAGCCAGTAGTCGCCCAACGGATTGCGGTAGCCACCGACGTAGCCGGTGACCACGCGCGCGGGGATGCCGGCCCCGCGCATCAGCACCACGAAGGCCGAGCTGAAGTGTTCGCAGAAGCCCTCCTGCTGGTCGAACAGGAACTCGTCGGCCGAGTTCCGGCCGGCCAGCGGCGTGCTCAGGGTGTAGGCGAAATCGCGCTGTATCCAGTCCATGGCGCGCTGCACGATCGCGGCATCGTCGCGGCCGGCGTCGGCGCGCCATTGGCGGGCGAGCGCGAGCGTGCGTGGGTTGTAACCGTCCGGAAGCGCCAGCGCGGCCTGTCGCAGCCCGGCGCGCAGTTGCGGTTCGAACGCGGCCGGCGGGGCCGACTGCATCCGCCAGCGGGTCAGCGCGCTCAACGGCCGGTCGGCGAACAGCTCGTAATCGTGCCCGAGCCGGGTGCCCTCGGGTGCCTCCAGCGGCAGTTCGAGGGCGACCATCTGGCGCCGGTCGGTGGGTTCGATCTCGATCTCGTAATCCCAGTTCGCCCCCGTCGTGGCGCGCTGCACCGGTGCGGCCGGCGAGGTGGCCATCCAGCGGGCGCGGGTCCAGCTGTGGCCGTCGAAGTCCGACAGCACCGGGCCGCGCCAGTACATCTGCGAGGTCGGCGGGACGGCACCGAAAAAGCGCACGCGCAGTGCGGGCGTGTCGTCGGCCATCAGGTCGATCCACTGCCCCGGCGTCATCTGGTCCGACAGCCCGGTGCGCGCCAACGCGCGTTCGGGAACGCCCCACAGCGGCGAGCCCAGGCGCGGGAACAGCCAGAACGCGGCCAGCGCCAGCGGCAGGCCGATCGCCAGCAGACGGCCGATGCCGGCGAAATGGCGGCTGGCCTGCACCGCAACGAGATCGCCCGACTCCAGATCGGCCAAACGCTGCAGGGCGCACAGTGCCAGTACCGCGCCCACCAGGCCCAGCAACAGGCTCAACGGTCCCTGGTCGAGCAGGAAGGTGCCGAATGGTGCGAACAGGGCGAATCCGAGCAGGCTGCGTGCCTCCCGCAGGCTGAAGGTCTCCGCCGGCTTGATGGCCAGCATCGCGGCCAATACGGCGCAGCCGGTATCGCGGCCGAAACGGTGGCCGGACATTCCGAACACCGCGGCCAGCAGCGCGAACACGATCAGCAGACGCAGCAGGCCGTGCACCGGCGTGCGCCAGGACAATGCGACCACCGCCGCGCCGGCTGCGCCGATCAGCAGCGCCAGGGACGACGGCAATTGCAGCAGCAGCGGAAACAGGCAGGCGCTGGCAGCGGCCAGCGTCCAGCGACGGCTGCCGGGGTCCAGCGCAACGGGGGCGGGCCTACTCATGCGGCAACAGCGCCAACGCGCGCAGGCAGTCGTGGCGGTGGATCGGGCCCTGTGCCGGGCCGATCGCGGGCTGTCCCGGCAATACCAGCCGGTACCGTCGGCCATCGCGTTCGGCCTCATCGACCCAGCGCGCCAGCCGGCCGATCCGCTCCTCACCCGGCATGCGGGTCAGGCCATGCCAGTCGAGCACGACGTCGGCGCCCAGCGGTTGTTCGTATTCGCGCACCAGCAAGGTGTCGCGGCGTGCCGACGCCTTCCACGCGATCGCCCGGCGGGAGTCGCCACGGCGGTAGTTGCGCAGGTGGTGGACGTCATCGCCGGTGGGATGCAGGCGGCTCTGCGGCCGGTCGCCGGTGCCGGTCGGCAGCGGCGGGCCGTCGGTTTCGGGGCGCGGATACACCAGCAGCGGCGATTGCGGCCAGACGTAGGCCCATGCGCGTGCCAGGCCCAGCGGGTGCGTGGTGGAAACCTGCAGGCGAGCCAGATCGAGCCAGCCGCGCCGGGTCGTGGGAACCAGCAGTTGCGCCTCGCCGCGGCCATGCTCCAGGCCCAGCAGGGAGGGGCGGGAGCTGTCGGTGTCGAGGCGGACCTGCAGGCCGCTCCGTCGCCGTCCGTCGTCGGCCTGGGCGTACACGTGCAGCAGCAGATCGCTGCCGGCCGGCACGGGCTCGGCATCGATGGCGCTGATGGCCAGACCCGTCAGTTGCAGCTGCGCCGCCACCAGACTGGCGAGCCCGGCACTGCCAAGCAGCAGGCCGAGCAGCAATGCGGGATTGTTGTTGTAGTTCAGCGCGCCCAACAGCATGGTCAGCAGCAGCATCAGGTAGAACAGGCCGAACCGGGTCGGCAGCACGTACACGCGACGACGGTCGAAGCGTGCGGGCAGGGCTTCGGGCTCCCGTGGGCGCGTCCACACCAGCGCCCAACGATGCAGCTGCCGGAACCAGCGTCCAGGCATCGCGGGTCAGTCCACCGCAACCGCGTGCAGGATCGACTTGGCCAGTGCGGCATCGCTGCCGGCTTCGGCTTCGCCGACCAGGCGGTGGGCTGCGACCGCGGCGAACAGCGCCTGCACGTCTTCCGGTCGCACGTGGTTGCGGCCCAGCAGCAACGCATACGCCTTCGATGCACGCAGCAACGCGAGCCCGGCGCGCGGCGACAGGCCGACCCGCACGCCGGGGTGCCTGCGGCTGCGCGCCATCAGCGCCTGCACGTAGGCGATCAGCGCCTCACTGGCGTGCACGGCGCCGACCGCCTGCCGGATGGCCACGACGTCATCGCGACCCAGCAGGGGCCGGGTCGCGGCAATCAATGCGCGACGGTCGTGGCCGGCCAGCAGTTCACGCTCGGCGTCCTCGCCGGGATAGCCCAGCGCCAGCCGCAGCAGGAACCGGTCGAGTTGCGAGTCCGGCAGGGGGTAGGTCCCCGACAGGTCGACCGGGTTCTGGGTGGCGATCACGAAGAACGGATCGGGCAGGGCGTGGGTCGCGCCATCGACGGTGACCTGGTGCTCGGCCATCGCCTCCAGCAGGGCGCTCTGGGTACGCGGCGGGGCGCGGTTGATCTCGTCGGCCAGCAGCACCTGGGTGAAGATCGGTCCCGGGTGGAACTCGAACCGGCGCGCCTGCGGATCGAACACCGATACCCCGACGATGTCGGCCGGCAACAGGTCGGAAGTGAACTGCACGCGCTGGAATTCCAGCCCGAGTGTCGCCGCCAGTGCATGCGCCAGGGTGGTCTTGCCCAGCCCAGGCAGGTCCTCAATCAGCAGGTGGCCGTCGGACAGCAGGGCCACGAACGCCAGCCGGACCTCGTGTGGCTTGCCCAGTACCAGCGAATTGACCTGCGCCTGGGCGTCGTCAAGGGCTTTTTTCAGCCGCTCGGGTAGCATGCCGGTTTTCACCGCGCCGGTGCCGGCGTCGGACGCGGGAAAGGATGCCGCCATGGTGTTCTCCAGAAGTCGTTCAGCGCCGCCAATGCGAATTTTTCTGCCGCTCCGTGGGATTGCCCCGGGAGGCGCAGCTTCGCGGCCGGCCACAATCATCCGAGTGTAACGAGGTCATCTGTCGATGCGCGAAATCCCGGCTTCCCGATTGCCTGACTCGCTGCCCGGCTCATCGTCCGATCCGGACGCCACGGCCGCCTACCGGCAACCGCAGGCCGGTGCCGGATCGGCCAGACGCTGGTTCTGGGGGTTGTTCATCGCGGTGCTGGTGCTGAAGCTGCTGGTCGCGGCGCGCCTGCCGCTGTTTGTCGATGAAACCTTCTACTGGCTTGAAGGCCAGCGCCTGGCTCCGGCGTATTCCGATCTGCCAGGACTGACCGCCTGGCTGAGCCGGTTGGGCGTTAGCCTGGGCGGAAACACGGAGCTGGGCCTGCGGTTGCCGTTCCTGGTCATCGCGGCGTTGGTGCCGTGGCTGGTGATGCGCATTACCGCGCGCGAATACGGCGATGTCCACGGCTGGCAGGCAGGCAGTTTCGCGTTGCTGCTGCCGCTGTCGGGCACCCTGGGCCTGCTGGCGCTGCCGGATGCGGCGATGGCGCTGGCCACCCTGTTGTGCATTGATGGCGGCGCGCGGCTGCTGCGTCGGGTTGATGCGGGCGCCGCGCTGGAGCTGGCGCTGGGCTTGTCGATCGGCGCGCTCAGTCATTACCGCTTCATCGCCGTGATCGGCGTCGGCCTGCTCGCCCTGTTGCTGCTGGCCGACGGGCGCAAACTGCTGCGCGATGCGCGCGTGTGGATGGCGATTGCGATCGGCGCGGCGGCCTGGGCGCCGTTGGTGGCATGGAACCTGGACAACGCCGATGCCGGTTTGCGCTTCCAGCTGGTTGATCGGCACCCGTGGGCGTTCCATGCCGACGGCATCCTGTTCATCGCCGTCCAGGCGCTGATGGTGACGCCGTTGCTGTTCGCCGCCCTGGCGTTTGCGTGCTGGCGCGGCCATCGCAGTGCGTTGCCGGTGTCGCGCTACTTCGCGCTGCTGGGCGGGCTGCTGGTATTGGGGTTCTTCGCGCTGGGTTTTTTCGCCGACACCGAGCGGGTCAGTTTCCACTGGCCGTTGCCGGGCTATCTGGCGCTGTTGCCCTTGCTGCCGGCTGCGTTCGCAATCTGGCCGCGCTGGCTGCGTGTGGCCACCTGGGCCACCGCGGGGCTCGGGCTGGCGCTGATGCTGGGCTATTACATCGTGGTGTCGATTCCGGATGCGCGCGCCCGCACCGCGGCGGAAAAGTGGTACCCGTCCAACTTCGCCGGCTGGAATGAGCTGGCCGAAACCGTTCGCTTCACCCGCGCGCAGATGCCGGCGGGGACGAAGCTGGTGGCCGGCAGCTTCAAGGTCGGAGCGGAGCTGGGTTTCGCCCTGGGTGATGCGGGGATTCCGGTGCTCGACCACCCCCTCAACCACAAGCACGG
>DASTUE010000175.1:0-15133 GCA_035759805.1 Lysobacter sp.
ACCGCGCGGTCGAGCGCCTGGTGCGCCTTGACCAGTGCCGGCGGCATCGTGGTCGGGTCGTAGAGGTCGGCCAGGGTGCTGTCGGGAAACGCGGCGCGGGCGTCGAGCACAGCCTGGGCGGCGGCTTCGATTTTCGCAACAGCTTCGTTCGTTCGTTCGTTCGTTCGTTCGTTCGTTCGTTCGTTCGTTCGTTCGTTCGTTCGTTCGTTCGTTCGTTCGTTCGTTCGTTCGTTCGTTCGTTCGTTCGTTCGTTCGTTCGATCATCGGCCAAGGGAAGTTGTTGTAGACGGCAGGTGAATAGCTGTAATCGCTCTTCAAGCGACCGCCGATCGACCGCATCCACGCCATGTGCATCGTCGACATCAATATGCCGAAGACGTACAGGCCACCACCCACAACCATCTGGATCTTGTTGCTTGCAACGACCTCAGGTGACAGGAAGCCCATCGGAATAAAACGCCGGGACTCTGACGAGACTTCCGGTACGGCGACATAAGATTGATCCGGCTGCCGGTCCTGCGTGAACAGCGTTGGCATCTCGGCGTATTCGCGTACTTGTTTGGTGGGACTCTTTAAGCGGGCCTCACGCACGCGCTGAACGCGTTCGCGTACCAACGGCATGGCGCTTAACTGTTGCGGCGTCGCATCCTTGAGCCACAGACACCAACGCCCACTTCCGTTGATCAGTTCTTCACCGCCGATATAGGGGCGCAGGAATACTTCGGCATGTGCTTCCGAGGAAAGCAACGTTGCTCGCTCTTCCTCACTCAGTATCAGATGGCCGCCATCGGTTGGTTGGCTACCCTTGTACATCTCAGGCAAGCCCGGCATCGGCCTGGATCGCGAAGGCAGTAACACGGTCGGTCCCCCGACCAAGTATGGATTGATGTTCTCGACCAACAATGGATAAGGGTCGGAACTCGGGGTCTCGTACTCAAAGATCCACTTCTCCGGCACATCCGTAAGACTGAATCCAACGATTACACAGTGGACTGCGGCCTTGCCGCGCGCCTCGTTGGTCCAGCGGAAAGTGCGGTGCGCGAAAGTGATGATCGCGCCGCGCGTGAGCAGGTCTCCCCAAAGTATTCCGACTTGCTCACCTTGGCAGATGGAATTGGTGGACACGAGTGCAGCTCGGATCGCCGACCCGGATTGCATGTAGTCAACTGCAATCCGGTACCAAGCCGTCACATAGTCCAATCGTCCAAATCGGCCTTCGGTGCCCCAGATGTGATCCATGTCGGCAACCTGTTCGGCATCACGCCATTGGTGCCCAATAAACGGCGGATTCCCCAGGATGTAATCCAACTCCGCCGCCGGCACCACGTCGTTCCAGTCGATCCGCAACGCATTGCCGTGCATGATCGTCGCCGACTTCTTTAAAGGCAGCCGCTCGAACGGGTTGCCGAACATCTCGCTCACGCGCAGGTTGACCTGGTGGTCGACCAACCACAGCGCCAGTTGCGCGATCTGGGCCGGGAACTCCTCGATCTCGATGCCGTAGAACTGGTCGACGTTGCACTTGATCAGCAGGCGCGGGTCGGTGACCTGGCCGGCCTCCTGGTCCTTCTGGTACAGCGCCTCGATGACGTCCAGCTCCAGCAGGCGCAGCTCGCGGTAGGCGATGACGAGGAAGTTGCCGCAGCCGCAGGCCGGGTCGAGGAACTTGAGGGCCGCGATCTTCTCGTGGAACTCGTGCAGCTTCGGCCGGCTGGCCTTGAGCTTGTCGAACTCCGCGCGCAGGCCGTCGAGGAACAGCGGCCCGATCAGCTTGAGGATGTTCTTCTCGCTGGTGTAGTGCGCGCCGAGGTTGCGCCGCGCCTTGGCGTCCATGATCGACTGGAACAGCGCGCCGAAGATCGCCGGGCTGATCTCGCCCCAGTACAGGCCGGCGGCGTCGAGCAGCCGCTCGCGCATGCGCGTGTTGAACGCGGCCGGCGACAGGCGCTCCTCGAACAGCTTGCCGTTGACGTAGGGGAAGCCGGACAGTTGCGCGTCCAGGCCCTTCTGGCGGTGCTCCGGGGCGGTGTTGAGCACGTCGAACAAGGTCGCCAGCGCGCCGCCCAGGTCGCTGCCGTCCTCGGACGTGCGCTGCTCGATGTAGTCCTGGAAGCGCCGGCGCGGCTCGAAGATGCCGGTGTCCTCGGCGAACAGGCAGAACAGCAGCCGCACCAGCAGCACCTCCAGCTTGTGGCCGGTGTAGCCGTCCTCCGCGAGCGCGTCGTGCAGCCGGCCCATGCGCTCGGCGGCCTTGATGTTGACCGGGTCCTGGTCCTTGAAGGCGCGCGACTGGTAACCGGCGACGAAGCCGAACAGGCGGATATGGCGGTGCAGTTCCTTCAGTGTGAAGGCGTGCTCTTCACCGGTTTCCAGGTCATGCAGCCGAAAGCGGGCGAAGTCCGACACCAGCACGTAGCGCGGCAGGTCGCGGTCCTTGAGGCCGGGAAAGTAGTCGCGGGCCTGGCCGTAGGCGCGATCCAGATCCTTGCCGCGCGACTTGTGCTCGACCAGCAGGATGCCCTTCCACAGCAGGTCGATGAAGCCGCCGGAGCCGTCCTCGCGCTTGATCGGCACCTCGAAGCTGGCGATGCGGCGGCGGTGCACGCCGAACACCTCGAAAAACGCATCCCAGAAGGACTTGGCCTCGGCATCCTCGGACGCCTCCCCTTCCCACTCCTTGGAAAAGGCGATGGCACGGGTCTTGATCTCGTTCCAGCTCAGCGGCATTGCGGCTCCCCCTTGGTGGCCCGAGGATACGTCAGCGCCCGCCGCAGGGCCGTCGAGTCCGGCAGAGCTGCCGTCATCCGCACCAAGTGTCATTCGCCCAAGTGAAAAAACAACGGCCCGGTGTGACCCGGGCCGTTGTGCTACTGCGGACGCGCAGCGCGGGCGGTCAGTCTTCCGCGCTCTGGTAGCTCACTTGGTAACGGCTGGCGGCTACGGCATACGCCGCGCGGGTCACCCCCTTGGTGGGATCGAAGTACGCCTTCAACGTTGGCTGCAGGTCGTAAGGACCCTGCTTGACCTCGAAGCGGGCGTTGATCAAGCCCCGGTCGAGCGCCAACTGCACATAGCCGCGCAACACTGCGGGTATCGATGCCGCATCTTCGACCGGGATGCGCTGGCCGAGATAGAACGCGGTAAGTTCACCGTTGAACGCACGTGCTTCCTCCTGCAGCGCCAGGCTCTGCACCAGCGAGTAGGCCAGGCTGACCCGGCTGACGTTGTCGTCGGGTCGGAACTTGCCGTTGAGCACGCCCATCACGCCGGCCTGTGACTGGCTCAGGTCACGCAACGCACCGCCGGTGGCGACCGCCGACTCGGCGAACGCATACGCCGGGTGGTTCACGCTGAGGTCGGTGAAGCTCGGCGTGCGATCCAGCGGCAGCTGCTGGCGCACGCTGGCGCCCATCAGCAGGTACTGCGCCATCTCGGCGCGCTTGAGGAAGGCGTCGGGACGGAAACGGCTGTCGGAATCCCCATCGACCAGGCGGTTGGCGACAGCGAACTCGATCGCCTGCCGCGCCGGGTGGTTGGCGACGTCGTTCATGCCGGTGTAGCCGCCGCTGTTGAGGAAGCTGATCTCGCCTTTGACCGTGCCCGGCGCAGCGTAGCCGTTGGTGATCTTGGCCGGGTCGAGCGCGAGGCCAGACACCGAGCCGATGCCCCGCACGGTGACGCGCCAGACGCCCGGCTTGCCCGGGGCGCCGGTGGTGACGGTGTCGCCGAGCACCGGCAGCGCGATCGACGAGCCGTATTTCACGCCGTCCGGATCGATCAACACCAGCGCCAACGTGTTCGCGTCAATGGTGGCGCGGACGCTGACGAAGGCGACCTCGGGGCCGACCGTGAACGCCTGCTCCCCGACCGGACCGACCGGGGCGAAGTCGACCGAGAACGGGATCGGGTCGGCGCCCGGGGCGAGCAAGGCGTTGGCGTTGAACTCGCGCAGGCCGTTGACCGTCGCACCGAAGTCGTTGCGCATGCCGGCGGACTCGGCCACCGCGGCGTAGGCGTTGAGGTGCCCCATGCCGGCTTCCCATGGCAGGCGACCGGTCATGTTGGTCGCGGTGCGCTCGAGGACGTCCTTGACCTGCGCCGGGGTGAGGTTCGGGTTGGCCTCAAACATCAACGCGACCACGCCGGCAACATGCGGGGTGGCCATCGAGGTGCCGCTCATGTGGCTGTAGTACGGCAGGTGCGCCGCGGCGAGGTGCTCCGCGTCGTACTGGGCGGCGAGCGCCGGCAGCGAGCCGGTCAGGGTGCGGGTGGAAACGATGTCGACGCCGGTGGCGACCACGGTCGGCTCGTTGATGTAGGTCCACGCGCGGCCGTCGGGCATGGTGAACTTGCCGATCTCACCGCGCTTGCCGCGCGAGGAGAAGCCGGTGAGCACGCCGTCCTTTTCGCCCGCGCCGACCGAGATGACCCACGGGGCCTGCGCGTACGGGTTGTGGGTGTCCTCGCCGGAGCCGTCGTTGCCAGCGGCGAACACGCTGACGATGCCGCGCTTGTACAGCTCATAGGTGGCGATGTTGACCGGGTTGAGCGGTGCGAACTTGCCGGAGCTGCCCCAGGAGTTGCTGGTGACGCGGATCGGGTGGTCGTAGCTGAACTGGTTGGTGGCGGCGTAGTCCAGGCCACCCACCGCATCAAGGATGAAGAGCACGGCGCCGGAGCCGTAACCGACCAGGTCCGCGCCCGGCGCGACCCCGCGGTACAACCCGTTGGATTTGGCGCCGGTGCCGCCGATGGTGCCGGCGCAATGGGTGCCGTGGCCCGAACCCCAGTCGGTGTTGGGGACACCTTCGGTATAGGTGATCGGCAAAATCGTGTCGTACGCCGCCAGGTTGGTCGCGCCCTGGGTGTTCTGCACCAGGTGCTCGCCGAACTTGATGTCGTCGTGGGTGCCATCGACACCGGAATCGTTGACCACGACGGTCACGCCGGCGCCGCTGAACGGGATCGCGCGGTTGTAGTCGCCCGGGTTCCGCACGGCGCGCTCGGCGCCGGAGATCTGCCGGGCTTCCTTGTTGAAGTACTGCAGCGGCGCGTTGAAGTAGATCGAAGCGACGTCATCGCGCTGGGCCAGCGCGCGGATCTCGGCCGGGGTCGCCAGCGCACCGGCGATCGGCAGCGTGCGCATCAGCACGCCCTGGTCAATCCCAAGCGACTTGAGCGCGGCGACCTGGCCGGTCGTGACCGGACCGGACTGCTCGTAGCTGACCACGACCTGCAACTGGTCGGTCGGCAGCGCATTCTGCATCCGCGAGATCAGTTCCGGGTCGAGTTGGGCATCGGCGAGGGCAACCCCGCTGGCCAGCAGGCCGGCGGCGATGGCACAGATGCGGAAAGTGCGGCGCTGGATGGGGGATCTGGTTCTGGAAGACATGAAGGACTCCGGAGGAAAAACGCCGCAGGTTTGGGGCGAACCTGAGTATTCACAGCGTTGCACCCAGCGGCCCATCCGGATTTGCCCCCAACCGCACTGGGGAAAATCACCCAGCACGCGAGCTGCGCGCCTGAGTGATTTCCCCTAGAGACTCGGATCACTGAATCAGGCTAGGGTAGGCGGGCTGATGCCCTGGAGTAATGACGATGTCGAAGTTTTCGTTGGTTTCAAAACTGCTGGCTGTGGCGGCACTGCTGTTCGGCGCCGGCCAGGCAGCGGCGCAATCGGTCGCGGTCCCGGTGCAGGTCGACGTCAGCGGCAACACCGCGATCATCGGGATCGGCAGCGCCAGCGAGCCGTTGGCGGAACTCATCCTCACGTTCGACGATGCCCGCGGACTCAGCGCCTCCAGCCTGGGTGTCAGCGCGCAACTGGTGAACGTCAGCGATCCCACCCTGCTCACCCGCCTGCCCGGCCAGACCCTGGCCCGGCTCGATCCGGCACTGCCGCTGATGATCACGGTGGAGCCGCCGCCCCTGGGCGGGCTCAGCTTCAACCGCACGGTGCGGGTCGAAGTCCACACCCATGCCCTGCCCTACACCGCGGGCAGCTCGCTGCGATTGATGAAGGCGCCGCTGAACGGCGCGTTCCGCGACATCACCGATGAAATCGCGCCGGGCAGCGTGCGTGCGCGAGGCACCACGGGAGGCTTCTCCCAATTCCTGGTGCTGACCGACCTGCGCAAGACCGGTGTGGTGCTGGATCAGAAGTTCTCGTGGTTGCGCGCGCGGATCGCCGCCCTCCCCTCGAGCGAACGGGCTGCCTTCGATACCTACCTCGATGCAGCGGAATCCGCCGTCGCCAACGGCGATCACGCCGAGGCGATCGGCGCGCTGGACGAGATCCGCGCCCGCGCCTCGGCCCGCGCCGGGCTTGGCCTGACCCAGCAATGGCGGGCCACCCGGGATGTGGAAAACCAGGCCGGCGAGATCATCGCCGGTGCCTCGACCCTCAGGTACAGCGTCGCCTATCTGCGCGACTACGGGCAGTAAACGGGGCGCCCGCGCCACCGGGGTCCGGGCCGTCCCCGGGTGGCGCGGCTGCGCGCGATCCAGCCCCCGATACCACGCTAAGATGCCCGGATGCAGGCACGACTGATCGCCTATCCGCCCGATGACGCCGCCATCATCCGCCTGGTTCGACCCGACCAGGCGCTGCGGATCGGCCGCGTGTGCGAGGGCGATCCGGCGGAGAATCTCGTCCTGCACCACCCGTCGGTGTCGCGCGCCCATGCCCGGTTGCATGCCGACGCCGGCCGTTGGCGGCTGGTCGATCTTGGCAGCAAGAACGGCAGCCACGTCGATGGCGTCGCGATCAGGAACGCGCGACTGGAGCGCGCCTGCTGGCTGCGCTTCGGCGACATCCACTGCGAGCTCGACCTGCTCACCGGGGCCGAGGCCGAAGCCTTCGAGCGCGACCGCCACCTGCGCCGCCAGGCCGCCACCGCGCACACCACCCGCATCGAGCAACTCACCCGCTTCGGCGACCTTCTCGACGCCAGCCTGAATGCAGTGCTGGGACTGGCGCATTGCGAACGCGGCTTCGTGCTGCTCAACGACGGCGCCGGCTTCGTGGTGAGCGCGAGCCACTCGCTGGCACCCGCGGCGCTGGCAAGCCGGTCGTTCTCCGGCAGCGTCGGCGCCGTGCGGCGTGCACTGGGCCAGCGCCGCATCGTGGTCGCCAACGACATCGGCCGCGAGGCCTGGCTGGCGACGCGCGAGTCGGTGGTCGCGGCCGGACTCAGCGCGCTGGTGTGCCTGCCATTGATGGACGAGGACCGGGTACTCGGAGCGATCTACGCCGACCGCGTCGCGCCCGGCCCGGCAATCAGCACGCTCGACCTGGAACTGCTGCAGGCCTTCGCCGAGAACGCGGCGGTGTGGATCTCGGCACGCCGCACCAGCGAACAGCTCGACATCCGGGCCGGGGCGGCGAACCGGCGCCACACCGGCAGCAGAAGCGACGCCAGTCGCGATCTGCCGGACGCTGGATGCGATGTGAAGGCCGCGACTCACGTAGCCCCTGAATCAACGATTTGCGAAAACGCGGGCCTCGTCGACTGGAGCCGCATCATCGATGCACACACCCGCCCGGACGCCACAGACACATGATCACTCCAGGCGGCAATCCGGACCCACCCGCCGGCGAAGCCCCGGCCAGCAACGCCACCGCCACCGGCGTGTATGCCCAGCTGAACCTCGCGCCAGGGACCGTGCTGGCCGACCGCTTCCGGCTCGAATCGATCCTCGGCATGGGCGGCATGGGCGTGGTCTATCGCGCCACCGACCTGACCCTCGACGTGCCGGTCGCACTGAAGCTGCTGCGTCCGGAGCTGGCGCAGCGCGCCGACGCGTTCGACCGGTTCCGCGACGAGCTGCTGCTGGCGCGGCAGGTCTCCCACCCGCACGTGGTGCGCATCCACGACCTCGCCCGGCACGGCCAGCACTGGCTGATCAGCATGGACTTCGTCGACGGGACTTCGCTGGACCATCGGATCGACAAGCAGGGCCCGCTCGGGGTGGAGGATGCGCTGCAGGTGACGCGCCAGCTCGCCGAAGGCCTTGCCGCCGCGCACGCCAAGGGCGTGGTGCATCGCGACCTGAAGCCGGCCAACGTGCTGCTCGACGCGCAGGGCAATGCCTACATCAGCGATTTCGGCGTGGCCCGCTCGCTCATCACCAGCGGTCTGACCCAGTCGGGCACGGTGGTTGGCACCCCGGATTACCTGTCGCCCGAGCAGGCCCGCGGCGACCCGATCGATGCGCGCAGCGACCTCTACGCACTGGGCCTGATCCTGTACGAGATGCTGGCCGGCAAGCCACCGTTCGGCGGGGGGACCATGGCCGAGGTGCTGGCGCAACGCATCGTGAGCACCCCGCAGCCGATCTTCCGGCACCGGCCCGAGGTGCCGGCGTGGGTCGCGCGCCTGCTCGACAAGCTGTTGCGCCCGCAGCCGGCGCACCGCTTCCAGAACGCGGCCGAGGTCGTGCGCGCGATCGACACGCGCGAAGTGCCCCGCGAGTTTCGGCTGTCCCGCGGGGCCGGTTGGGGGCTGGCGGCGATGCTTGCGCTCGCGCTCGGCGTCGGCGGGTGGTGGTTGCAGCACGAGCCCGGCGCGGTTGTCGCCGCATCGCCACCGTTGCAACGCCTGCTTGTATTGCCGTTCGAACATGCGGGCGATGGCGGCTCGCCGGCCGACACGCCCGCACCCAGGCTTGCCGGACTCGGCGCGCACCTGCGCGATGCGCTGGCGGCGATCCCCGGCTTCGCCGTGGTCGATGGCGAACGCACCCGACAGGCCCTGCGCCAGCTCGACCCCGCCGGTGCCGGGCGGCCGGACGTCGCCGGCTTGCGCACCATCGCCGCCGCACAACGCGTGCTGCAGCCCACGCTGGTGGTCGAGGACGGCCGCTGGCGCCTGCGCGCGCAACTGCATTCCGGATCCGCCGCGCCCGTGGTCATCGACGGACCGGCCGCCACCGATTCCACCGCCGCGCTGCGTGCGTGGACCGACCAGGCCAGCACGCGGCAGGCGCTCGGCCTGCGCGACGGCGCTTCCATCCGCCTGATCCTGCCCACCGAATCCGGGGCATTGGACGCCCATGGCGCCGGCCTGCTCGCGCGCCAGGACGGCAAGCTCGACCAGGCGCTGGAGAAACTGGGCGTCGCCACCACGGTCGCCCCGGGTTATGCCGCCGCGTGGCTGGCGCAAGCCGAGACCGCGCTGGCGATCGGTGAACTCGATACCGCGTTCGACGCCATCGAACACGGCCAACGCGTCGCGGCGGACGCGCCGGAGCGCCTGCGCCGACGTCTCGCCGCCGAGCACGCTGTGCTCGAGGGCAACCCGACCGCAGCCGTTGCCGAGTGGCGCGCGCTGCTGGCCGCGACCCCGGGCGACACCTTCGCCGAACTGCAGCTCGCACGGGCGCAGGGCGCCGGCGGCGATTTCGGTGCTGCCGTCGAAGGCCTGCAGACCCTGGTCGCGCGCGACGCCAACGACCCGCGCGCGTGGTTCGAACTGGGCAAGTTCACCCTGCTCAGCGGCGATGCCCAGCGCTCGGTCGACGAGCACCTGGTGCGCGCACTGGTGCTCTACAAGCGCAGCCGCGACGCCTATGGCGAGGCCGAGACCGTCAATGCGCTCGGCATCGGCTACGCCCGCCTCGGCCAGACCGCCGACGCCATCGAGCAGTACCGCAAAGCCGTCGAACTTCGTCGCGCGGTCGGCAACCGCCGCGGCGTCGCCACCAGCCTGCGCAACCTGGCCAACGTGCTGGCGCTGACCGGGCAGTTCGACCAGGCCGCCGACCACCTGGAGCAGGCCCGTGCGCTGCATGCCGGTCTCGGCGACCAGGAAGGCCTGGCGGCCACCGAAAACGAGCTGGGCCTGCTGGCCGAGGAACGCGGCGACTACCGCGGCGCACTCGACGCCTACCGCCGCGCGCTGCAGATCTGGCAGCGCGCAGGCGACGTGCACGGCAGCGCGCAGGCGTTCAACAACATCGGCTTCGCGCATTACCAGCTCGGCGCCTACAACGACGCCCAGGTGTACTGGCAACAAGCCGCCGAGGCCTACGCCGAGCTCGGCTCGCTGACCGGCCAGATCCGCACCGAGCAGAACCTGGGCCTGCTCGCCACCGCCCGCGGTCAATGGGATGAAGCGCGACGCCGATTGCACCAGTCGCTGGCCAGCGCCGAGCAGCAGCAGATGCCGGAGGAAGCCGCGGTCAGCCGCCGCAACCTGGCCGAACTCGAACTGCTGCAGGGCCACCTGGCCGCGGCGATCGAACAGACCCACAAGGCCGAAGCCCTGTTCCGCCAACGCGAGGACCAGCGCGGCGTCGCTGATGCCGGGCTGCTTCGCGCGCGGGCATTGCTGGCGGCCCACGCCGATACCGGGGCGCGGGCGCTGCTCGACGCGCTGCAGCCGACCCTGGCGCAGGCCTCGTCCGAGCAACGCGCGATCGCGCAGCTGCTGCGTGCGGAACTTGCCACGCGCGCCAACGGTGCCACGCCGGCCACCGCCATGCTTCGGCAGGCCCGGGAGGGCGCGGCGAACTCCGGCGTGCGCGATCTGCAGTTGCAGATCGCTTTGCACGAGGCACGCGCCGGCATCGTCGACGGCGAAGACCTCGACGCCGCGACCACGGCGCTCGGCCATGCCGGCCTGAGGTTGGGCTGGCTCGAGTGGGCGATGCGGAAGGCGCTCGACAACGCTGACCCGACGGCGGCGCTCGCCGCCTACCGGGAGGCGCAGGGCTTGCTGCGCGGCGGCGATTTCCAGTTCGCCTGGCAGCTCCATCGACTCGGTGCGCAGGCGCACACCGCCAATGGCAACACCGCCGAGGCCGGCCGCGCACAAGCCCGTTCACGCGATGCATGGATCAAGTTGCGCGAAGGATTGCCCGAGTCCCTGCGCGCCGGCTTCGATCAATCCGCGCAACCCGCCGACAAGGAGCCAGCGCGTTGAGCGGGAAGGCTCTCGAGGGGGACCTCTCGCTGGCGGCGATCCGCGAGCAGTACCAGCGTCTGCTGCAGCGGCTGGAAGCCAACGAGCGCGAATTCCGTCGCCTCGGGCGCTCGGTGCTGCGGGTGCAGGAGGACGAGCGGCGCCGGCTTGCGCGCGAGCTGCACGACGGAATCGGCCAGAACCTCACCGCGCTCAAGCACCGCCTGGCCCGGCTCGGCGACGGCCTGCCGGCGGATCCTGCCCTGCGCGCCCAGCTCGAGGCCGCGATCGCCTTGTGCGGCGATACCCTCGACGACACCCGCGAACTGTCGCGCCTGCTGCGTCCGCCGATGCTCGACGACCTCGGGCTTGCACCGGCCCTGCAATGGCTGGCGCGCAGCCAGGGCGAAGCCAGCCAGCTGTCGATCACGGTCGAGATGGAGCCGCTGCCGACGCTCCACGACGACCTGCAGACGCTGCTGTTCCGCATCACCCAGGAAGCGATCAACAACGTCGCCCGGCACGCGCAGGCCGACAACGTACTTGTGCGCCTGGTCGTGCGCGGCGGCTGGTTGCAGTTGCAGGTGGCCGACGATGGCCGCGGTTGCGATCCGGAAGTCGCCCTGCGCAGCGGCGGCAGTGGCCTGGGCGGCATGCGCGAGCGCCTGCACCTGCATGGCGGCCGGCTGGACCTGCACTCGTCGCCCGGCAATGGCGCCCGCATCCGTGCGGTCATCCCGCTTGACGCCGACTGATCACTCACGCACGTTAGCGCGATGGGGAATATCCGTGTCCTGATCGCCGACGACCACACCCTGGTCCGCGAAAGTCTGGTCGGCCTGCTGCAAGCCGATGGCGACGTGCAGGTGGTGGCGCAGGCCGCCAACGGCCTGGAGACGCTGGAGCAGGCGGCAGCGAGCCGTCCGGATATCGTCGTCACCGACCTCACGATGCCCGGGCTCAACGGGATCGAGGTCGTGCGCCGCCTGCGCGAATCGCTGCCGGACACCAAGGTGCTGGTGCTGACCATGCACCAGGAGGACGAGTACGTGCTGCAGGCCGTGCGCGCCGGTGCTTCGGGTTACCTGGTCAAGGACAGCGCGGCATCGGAGCTGCTGGCCGCGGTGCGCAGCCTGCAGCTCGGCCGCAGCTACTTCGGCCCGCAGGCGTCGAAGGCGCTGGCCGAGCAACTGCAGCATCCCGAGCGCGTGGTCGACGATCCCTACGGCCGCCTGACCCCGCGCGAGCGCGAGGCGTTCCACCTGATCGCCGAAGGCCTGACCACCAAGGAAATCGCACGCAAGCTCGGTACCAGCACCAAGACCGCGGAGAACCACCGCACTCGCGTGTTGGGAAAACTGGGGGTGCGCAACACCGCCGAACTGGTGCGCTACGCGCTGCGGCGCGGGTTGCTGGATTAGGTTGCTGGATCTGAACGCAGCGAACACCCGCTACCCGTGGAACGATGTGCAGGTCGCGACTTGCGTCGCTGCTGCAACAAGGAGGTGGCTTTAGACGCCCCGCTCGCGCGGCTCGCCTTTCATGCGGGCCAGCATCGGTTCCACCAGATCCATCGGCAGCGGAAAGACAATCGTCGAACTCTTGTCGCCGGCGATCTCGGTCAGGGTCTGCAGGTAGCGCAGCTGGATCGCGCGCGGGTCGGCACCCAGCAGCTTGGCGGCCTCGACCAGTTTCTCGGCCGCCTGCTGTTCGCCTTCGGCGTGGATGACCTTGGCCCGGCGCACGCGCTCGGCCTCGGCCTGGCGGGCGATCGCGCGCACCATCGTCTCGTTGATGTCCACGTGCTTGATCTCGACGTTGGCGACCTTGATGCCCCAGGCGTCGGTCTGGCTGTCGAGGATCGTGCGCACGTCGTGGTTGAGCTTGTCGCGTTCGGCCAGCAGCTCGTCCAGCTCGTGCTGGCCGAGCACGGAACGCAGGGTGGTCTGGGCGAGCTGGCTGGTGGCCTCGTAGAAATGCTCGACGGCGATGATCGCCTTTTCCGGATCGACCACGCGGAAGTACACCACCGCGTTGACCTGTACGGAGACGTTGTCGCGGGTGATCAGGTCCTGCGACGGCACGTCCATGACGATGGTGCGCAGGTCGACGCGGACCATCTGCTGGACGACCGGGATCAGCAGGATCAGGCCCGGCCCCTTGACCTTCCAGAACCGGCCGAGCTGGAACACCACGCCGCGCTCGTACTCGCGCAGGATCTTGATCGCGCTGAAGAACAGCAGCGCCACGATGATCAGCGCCGGGGAGAGAAAAACCAGGTTCATGGCCGTGCTCCGGTATCGCGGGGGCGCGCGCCGGACCGCACATCCGGCGGCGCCTCCACGGGGGTGACATGCAGGACCAGCCCGGCCAGGGCGAGCACCTGCACGGGTTGTCCGCGTGCCACCGGCATGCTGGATTGCGCCTGCCAGACCTCGCCGCGGATGCGCACGTGGCCGTGGCCGGTGAAATCCTCCAGTGCGATCGCGCGGTGGCCGACCATCTCGTCGGCGCCGGTGGTGACCGGCCGGTTGCGCGTCCGCGCGGCGAGCCAGATGACGCCCATGAAACCCAGCGCGCTGGTGACGCCGATGCCCAGGATCAGCTGGCCGGGGACGCCAAAGCCGGGCACGTCGGTATCGAACAGGATCAGTGAGCCGACGATCAGCGCGACCAGCCCGCCGATACCGAGCACGCCGAAGCTGGGCATGGTGAACTCCAGCGCCATCAACACCACGCCGAGCACGATCAGGGCCACGCCGGCGTAGTTCACCGGCAGCACCTGCAGGGCATACAGCGCCAGCAGCAGGCAGATCGCGCCGAACACACCGGGCAGGACGGCGCCGGGGTTGTAGCCTTCCAGCAGCAGGCCGTACATGCCCGCCAGCAGCAGCATGTAGGCAACCGACGGGTTGGTCAGCACGGCCAGCAGCTTGAACCGCCAGTCGGGCTCCACGCTGGTCACCGGCTTGCCCCGGGTCGTCAGCGTCACGGCGCCGTCGCGCAGCCGGACGGTGCGGCCATCGGCCTGCGCCAGCAGGCTGTCGATATCGTCGGCGACGATCTCCACCACTTTCTGTTTCAGCGCCTGCTCGGCGGTCAGCGTGGCGGCATTGCGGACCGCCTGCTCGGCAAACTCGACGTTGCGGCCACGCAGCTCCGCCAGGCTCCGCAGGTAGGCGACCGAGTCGTTGACGGCCTTGCGGGTCATGGCATCGCCGGACGGTGGCGAGGGGGCGTCGGCGGATGGCGCGGGTGGATCATTGGCCGGGGGTTGGTCGGACGGCTGGCTGGGCGGCTTGTTGGGGGGCCGCGCGGCCGATGGCGTGCCGCCTTCACCCCCCGGAACCGCCGGCGGAGTCCCCGGTCCGCCGCCACCCATCTGTACCGGTGTCGCCGCCCCCATCGACGTCGCCGGCGCCATTGCCGCGAGATGGCAGGCATACAGGATGTAGGTGCCGGCACTGGCGGCGCGTGCACCCTGCGGCGCGACCCAGCCGATCACCGGCACTTTCGACGCCAGGATCGCCTGGTTGATGTCGCGGGTGGCCGCATCAAGCCCGCCGGGCGTGTCGATGCGCAGTACCACTGCTGCAGCTTGTTGATCGGCCGCCTGCTCAAGCCCGCGCACCAGGTAGTCCCGCGTGGCCGGGCCGATACCGCCCTGGATGTCGAGCAGCACCACACCACCCGACGACGGAAGTGTTGGCGTGGGCGCGGCTGGAAGCGCGGGCGAAAACGCCAGCATTGCCGCAAGCAACCAGGCGGGGACGTTCATGTTCATTGGCGACGCGGCCGGAATGTGAATCGGCCGCCGATACCCGCCAGTTAATACGCCCGCCCGTTAAGAAAACGGGACGACACCACCGTGACCCGACCCACGCGCGGTCGTAGGCCGCAATAAGCAAAGCGCATTGCGCCGGATGTCACGATCCGCCGCACAAGTCCCGGCCCGGACGGTGTGCCGGGGTGGCGCATTGTTAATGCGCCCTACGTTCCCGGGTGCCCGGATTCCTGCACAGGCCGTAAGGCGCAATAAGCAAAGCGCATTGCGCCGGATGTCTCACGTAATCTCGAACGTATCGCCGTCCAGCATCGCCGGGAAGTGCTCGCGATGCGCCTTGAGCCCGGCCGACAGCAAGGTCGTGGTGGTGACCATTTCCGAGTCGGTGCATTCGCTCAGCGCATCGCCCACGTAGTCGATCACCGAGCTGTCACCCGCGTACGAC
>DASTUE010000176.1:0-2399 GCA_035759805.1 Lysobacter sp.
GTGTTCGGTTTCTCGATCGTGTACCTGATGGCGCTGTTCGCGTTCCTGCTGGTCGACCACTGGCTGCTGCCGTTCCTGCAGCCGGCGGCGGCGATGGAGTTCCGCGCGTTGGGGTGAGGGGCGACCTGCTTTGCCGGTTGCCCGACCCACATCGGATGATCCGCCCTGAGGAGTTCTGCCATGTCATGGATCTGCTGGAATGCGGTGCTTGCCGTTTGCCTGCTGCTGTCGATGCCGGCGCATGCGGCTGACAGGTCGGTGGATGACGGCATCGCCGCGGCGTCGGAGCTGATCCGCAGCCAGGCGGGCGAACAGCGCCTGCTGCTGTTGGGAGAGAAACACGGCACGCGGGAGATCCCGGTGCTGGTGCGGACGCTGGTCGCCGCCTATGCGGGCGGCGCGCCGGCGGTGCTCGGGCTGGAAGTGCCGCACAGCGAACACGAGGCACTGAAGTCCTATATGGATTCCGACGGCGGTGTCGCGGCGCGTGCGCGACTGCAATCGACGTCGTTCTGGTCACGTGCCGACGACCAGCACGACGGTCGCCGCAGCCACGACATGCTGGATCTGGTCGACGCGTTGCGGGTGATGCGTCGGAGTGGCCACGATGTGGCAGTGCTGCCTTACGACCTTGCCCCCGATGATGCGCGGGACCATCACGCGCGCGACGCGGCGATGGCCGACACCTTACGGGCGGCATTTGCGGCGATGCCGGTTGGTCGCCTGATCGTGCTGAGCGGCAACGTCCACGCCATGCGGGAGAAGCCCCGTGACGCGCCACCGCAGATGCAGCGGCCGATGGGCTCGTACCTGCGCGATCTGGATCCGTTTTCCGTGGATATCGTCGCCCGGCAGGGCGAGTTCTGGGCCTGCATCGAACGCTGTGGTCCCATCGAGGAGTCCGCGGGTGCGAAGGTCAGTCAGGTGGATGGCAGCGGCGTCTGGGATTTCCGGATAGTGCTGCCGCGATTCAGCGTGGCGCGCCTGATCGGTGGGGGCGCGGCCGGGGAGGGGCGGCCGCCAAGCGGTTGATCGTTCCCTCGCGCCAGGAAAGGTCTCAACAACGGCCGTAGTCCCCGCAAAAGCGGGGACCCAGCGACTTCAGTTCATCGACAGCAAAGGGCGCCGGGTTCCCGCATTCGCGGGAATGACAAGCAGAAAGTCGAGTTGTACGGATATTTCCTAGTCGAAGCGCGCGTTCAACAGCCCGCGCAGTTCGTCCTTGTCGTCGTCGTCCAGTCCGTTCTGGCGCTGTTTGGCGAGCAGTTCGTCGATGCGTTGCTGCAGTGTCTGCCGGTTGAGCTGGGCGATCGTGTCGAGCAGTTCCTCGCGCAACGTGGTTGCGTCGCCGGGCAGGGTCACGGCGGCGAGTTTCTGCAGGGCGGCGTGTTCTTCGAGGTCGGCGAAGTGCTCAACCAGCGCGCCGGTGCCGATGTCGGGCCGGTCGTAGATCAGTCCGAGCAGGTCGACCAGCAGTTCGATGCCGGGTTGGCGCAGTCCGGCGAAGCGGAACGGCGGCTCCAGCTCCAGTGCGAGCGCGGGTTGCTGCAACAGCAACAGGATCGCGCTGCGTACCAGGCTGCGTCGCGGGGCGGCGATGCCGTGGCCGATGCGCCCACGTTGCACGCGCACCGGCACGTGGGTAGCGGGGTCGCTCGCGCGGGCACCCACGCCGGTCAACTCGGTCAGGCGCTGCTGCATCAGGTCGGCGAACGCGCCATCGGGAATCTGCGCGAGCAGCGGTTTGGCGCGCTCGGCCAGCCGGCCCTTGCCTTCCAGCGTGCCCAGGTTGACGTCGGCCGACAGCGAGTCGAACAGGAACTGCGACAACGGCGTGGCCGCCTGCAGACGGGCGTCGAAACCGGCGGCGCCTTCGGTCCGCACGATGCTGTCGGGGTCCTCGCCATCGGGCAGGAACAGGAAGAAGCCCTGGCGGCCGTCCTTCATGCGCGGCAGCACCGACTCGACCGCCTTCCACGCCGCGGCACGGCCTGCGCGGTCGCCGTCGAAACAGAAGTACACGTCGGGCGCGTTGCGGAACAGCAGCTCGGCGTGGTCGGGCGTGGTCGCGGTGCCGAGGGTGGCGACGGCGGTGTCGACGCCGTGCTGGAACAGCGCGATCACGTCCATGTAGCCCTCCACCACCACCAGCCGCGGGATCTTGTTGTGCGCCTGACGCACCTGCCACAGGCCGTAGAGCTCGCGGCCCTTGTGGAACAGCTCGGTCTCCGGCGAGTTGAGGTATTTCGGGCTGGCGTCGGCGTCCAGCACGCGGCCGCCGAAACCGATCGCGCGGCCGCGGCGGTCGTGGATCGGGAACATCACGCGGTCGCGGAACTTGTCGTAGATGCGGCCGCTGTCGTTCCTGGAGAACAGGCCGCCGCGTTCGAGCAGGCCGA
>DASTUE010000177.1:0-22170 GCA_035759805.1 Lysobacter sp.
ACCCCAGCCCGAGCTCAAACCCGCCCGACGCAGTGAGCGCTACCGCGCGTGCGGCGATGCCGTTGCCACGATGCGGCCCACTGCCCCGGTAGCCGATACTGGCAGACCGGTTGGCGTAATCGACGCGGCTGAGCGCATACCTGTCCCAACCCCCCCAGCGGCGCCGCCGCCTGCCTGACCGGCCGCACCGCCAGCGGCTGGATCGAATGGAAGGACGCGCAGGGGCAGAGCCTGAGCGACCGCAAGGCGTTGGCGGCGGAGGTGGCGGACTAGAAGACCTGTCAGCGGACCGGGGCCACGCGCCAGATGGTGTTGGCCAGGTCGTCGGCGACGATCAGTGCGCCGCGCGGGTCCACGGTCACCCCGACCGGACGGCCGCGGGTCATGCCGTCCTCGCCGCGGAAACCGGAGACGAAATCGACCGGCGGGCCGGCAGGGCGGCCGTTGCGGAACGGCACGAAGATCACCTTGTAGCCGACCGGCTCCTTGCGGTTCCAGCTGCCGTGTTCGCCGATGAACACGCCGTCGGCGAATCCGGGGCCCATCGTGGCTGTGGAGAAATCAAGACCCAGCGCCGCCACGTGCGAACTCAGGCTGTAGTCCGGGACGATGGCGGAAGCCACTTTTTCCGGATTCTGCGGCCGCACGCGTGAGTCGACGTTCTGGCCCCAGTAGCTGTACGGCCAGCCGTAGAACCCGCCTTCCCGGACCGAGGTGAGGTAGTCGGGGACCAGGTTCGGCCCGAGCTCGTCGCGCTCGTTCACCACCGCCCACAACACGTCCGTCCCCGGCTGGATGGCGAGCGCGGTGGGGTTGCGCAGGCCGGTGGCGTAGGGCTTGTGCATGCCGGTCCGGGCATCCACCTGCCAGACCATCGCGCGGTCGACCTCGGCGTCCATCCCGCGCTCGGTGATGTTGCTGTTGGAGCCGATGCCGACGTAAAGGAAACGCCCATCCGGGCTCGCGGTCAGGGCCTTGGTCCAGTGATGGTTGATCGCCGAAGGCAGGTCGGTGACCTTGACCGGCGCCCCGCTGGCCCGGGTCTGGCCATCGCGGTAATCGAACCGCACCAGCGCGTCCTGGTTGGCGACGTACAGACTGCCGTCGACCAGCGCGAGCCCGTAGGGCGCGTTGAGGTTCTCGGCAAAAACCCGCCGGTCCCTGTAACTGCCATTCCCGTCCGGGTCGCGCAGCAAGGTCAGGCGGTTGCCGCTGGTGACCGAGGTGTTGCCCTGGGCCTTGATGCGGCCGGCGATCACGTCCTTCGGCTTCAGTTTTGCTGCGTTTCCGCCCCGGCCCTCGGCCACCAGGATGTCGCCGTTGGGAAGCACGAGGGTCTGGCGCGGGATATTGAGGTCGGTGGCGATGGCCGTGATCGTGTAGCCCTGCGGCACGGTCGGCCGCTGGTCGCCCCATGGCGCCGGCTTCGCAATGGTCATGCTGGGCAGCAACCCCCGCTGCGGGGCCGGGAGGGTCGGATCAACACCATATTGGGACGCGTCCGGATCGCTGCCGCCGCATGCGCCCAGCAGGGCGGAGATGGCAAAGGTCATCAACAGGCGTTTCATGCTGCACCCCCGGTACGAAAGTTGGAAAACCCCACCCAGGTCGCCGCACACGCCAGCACGGCAACGATCACCGACAGGACCAGGGCGGTGGGCATGATTCCCCACGCGTCCCTGGCGTGTATCAGGGCATTGAGGAAGCCCAGCACCCAGGTCGCCAGCAGGAGCAGGACGTAGATCAGCGGACGCCCGCGATGATGATCGGCGCGGAACAGGTCGATGACGGCCCAAAGCAGCGCGAAGCCGGCGAAAACCAGCGCGCCGGCGAGCAGCCAGGACGCGAAGTTGCTCCACTGGATCTGGAAACTGCGGGCATAGGTGATGTCGCTCAGCAGCACGCCCAGGAACAGCGGGACGGCCCCGGCCAGCAGGAACGCATGAAACGGGTGAAGCGCCCTTTGGGGCATGCGGTCGACAGTGACAGCCATGGCGGTTACTCCCTTGATGGATTGAAACGAGGCGCCGACGCGGTGCCGTCCGGGCGAGGTTTCTCGGAACAGGCTACTCAGGCCAATGTCTCTGTCGTGTCGACGGCACTGGCCGTCTGGTCGTCTACGACGGCGGCACGGGTGCGTCCGGCGATTCGCCGGGGCTTCAATGAAGGCGGGTGCAGCCTCGCCGATGCATACGGCGACGCGGGGGCGCTAAGCTCGTGCGCCCCAGTCGCCGTCGGTTTCCCATGCCCCAGGCCTGCCCCTGCAACCCGTCCATTGCCTACGCGGCCTGCTGCCAGCCGCTGCATGAAGGCCGGTTTCCGGCCGCCAGCGCCGAGGCGTTGATGCGCTCGCGCTATAGCGCCTATGTGCTGGGCCTGTGCGACTACCTGCTGGCCACCTGGCACCCCGATACCCGTCCGGTCGCGCTCGACCTGGACGACAGCCCGGATCTGCGCTGGCTGGGGCTGGACGTGAAGCGCCACGCCGATACCGGTGACGGCAGCGCGGTGGTGGAGTTCGTGGCCCGCTACAAGGTCGGCAGCGGGTCCGCGGTTCGGTTGCACGAGGTGAGCCGGTTTGCGCGCGTGGATGGCCGCTGGTATTACCTGGACGGGGAGTTTCCTGACTAGCAACGTCGTGAAAAGTGCACCGCGCAGCCGGCCTGCGGTTGCAGTCAAGGGATGGTTCGACCGGCAACAGGGGAAAATCATGGCCAAATTCATGAGTACCAGCGCAACCAATTACCTCCTTGTGGAGCTCATCGATTCCGTGCGCCGCACATGAGCAACGATTGCGTCTTTTGCAGGATCGTGCGCGGAACCGAACCCGCGGGCATCGTCTGCGAGAACGATCTGGCGATCGCGTTCGTCGATCTGCGCCAGCTCAACCCGGGCCATGTCCTGGTGATTCCGCGGTGCCATTTGCCGGATGTTCGTGAGCTGGACGACGCCACCGGCGCGGCGGTCATGTCCATGCTGGCGCGGGTGACACGGGCAGTGGGAGCGGTCTTCGCCAACGAGGGCCTGAGCCTGTGGCATTCCATCGGCGAGGCAGCGGGCCAGGAAGTGCCGCACCTGCACTTCCACGTGCATCCGCGCCGGCTCGGCGATGGCATGTTGCGCGTCTACCCGCATGCGCCAGAAACACCAGGCGAGCGGATCAGGGAGGCCTATGCGGAGACACTGCGTCAGCAGCTGGCGCAGGCCGGTGACCGGGCGAAGGGCGATCCGCAGCGGTAAGCTCGCCAACCTTCCCCTCGTCGGTAACCCGCCATGCCCCAGCTGCTGCGCAACGTGATTGCCGTCGTCCTCGGGTTCGTCGTCGGCAGTGCCGTCAACCTGGCACTGGTCACCCTCGGGCCGTCGCTGATCCCGCCGCCTGCGGGCGTGAACGTGACCAGTGCCGAGGGCCTCGCCAGCGGCATCCATCTTTTCGAGCCGCGGCACTTCGTGATGCCGTTCCTGGCGCATGCCGTTGGCACGTTTGCCGGTGCGCTCGTCGCCTGCCTGGTGGCGGCCAGCCACAAGGCGACGCTGGGTCATGCGATCGGCGTGATCTTCCTGTGCGGTGGCGTGGCCGCCAGCTTCATGATTCCGGCACCGGCCTGGTTCATCGCGGTCGACCTGCTGGTCGCTTACCTGCCGATGGCCTGGTGGGCCAGCCGGATCGGCTCGCGTTTGCAGGCAGGGAAGGCGGCGTCGGCAACGCCGTGAAGCCGGCCCGGGAATGGGTCGCGCGCCGGGCGTCGATCCTGATCCATCCGGTGATGGTCGCGGCTGGTATTGCACCGGCACGGGGTATCGGACGTCCTCGCCGGTGCGGCGACCGGGTTGGCGTGCGGGGTGGTGTTCCAGGTGTGTTCCAGTGCGCGGTGAACGCGTAGCGGCGCCGGATGCAAAAACGGCCCCGCATGGCTGGCACGCGGGGCCGGGTGTTTCACAAACCGACGTCAATGTGGACCGGTGATCAGCCTTCGCCCATGCCCTCGGCCGGTTCCGGCGCACGGCCGGCGCGGACCTTGTCCTCGATCTGCTGGCCGGTCGCGGGGTCGACGTTCTTCCAGTACTCGAACGCGCGTTCCAGCACCGGGCTGCGGACGCCGCCGAGCAGGCTGCCGGCGACCTGGTCGACGAACTGGGCGCGCTGGGCGTCGTTCCAGACCTCGCGCACCAGGGTGCCGGGCTGGCCGAAGTCGTCGTCCTCGGCGTGCAGGGTGTAGGCGCTGCGGACCATCTCGCCGTCGGTCTCCCAGCCGTCCGCCACCGGGCCAGTGTCATCCGCCCAGCTGCGGCCGCCGCTGTTGGGCGCGTAGACCGGCGCGTTGCCGCTGTGGTGGTAGGCCATCTGGCCGTCGAACATGTAGGTGTTGACCGGCACCTTGGGCTGATTGACCGGCAGCTGGTGGAAGTTGGTGCCGATGCGGTTGCGCTGGGCGTCGGCGTAGGCGAACGCACGGCCGAGCAGCATCTTGTCCGGCGAAAGACCAATCCCCGGCACCGTGTTGCCCGGCGAGAACGCGGCCTGCTCGATCTGGGCGAAGAAGTTTTCCGGGTTGCGGTTGAGCGTCATGGTGCCGACCTTGATCAGCGGATAGTCCTTGTGCGACCAGGTCTTGGTCAGGTCGAAGGGGTTGAAACGGTAGGTCTTCGCATCCGCGTACGGCATCACCTGTACCGACAGGATCCAGCGGGGATGCTCGCCGCGGGCGATCGCATCGAACAGGTCGCGGCGGTGGAAGTCGGCGTCCTGGCCGGCCATCGCGGCGGCTTCGGCGTTGTTGAAGAACGCCATGCCCTGCCCGGTGTGGAAGTGGTACTTGACCCAGAATTTCTCGCCGGCGGCGTTGATCCACATGTAGGTGTGCGAGCCGTAGCCGTTCATATGCCGCCAGGTGCGCGGCAGGCCGCGCTCGCCCATCAGGTAGGTGACCTGGTGCGCGGTCTCCGGGTTGCTGGTCCAGAAGTCCCACTGCATGTGGTTGTCGCGCAGGCCGGAGTCGGGCAGGCGCTTCTGGCTGCGGATGAAGTGGGGGAACTTCATCGGGTCGCGCACGAAGAACACCGGGGTGTTGTTGCCGACCAGGTCGTAGTTGCCCTCGTCGGTGTAGAACTTCAGCGAGAACCCGCGCACGTCGCGCCAGGTGTCCGGGCTGCCGGACTCGCCGGCGACGGTGGAGAAGCGGGCGAGCATGTCGGTCTTCGCGCCCGGCTGGAACAGCGCGGCCTTGGTGTACTTCGACACGTCTCCGGTGGTCTCGAACACGCCGAACGCACCTGCGCCCTTGGCGTGCGGCTGGCGCTCGGGCACCTTTTCGCGGTTGAAGTGGGCCATCTGCTCCAGGAAGTGGACGTCGTGCAGCAGGATCGGGCCGTCGTCGCCGACGCTCAGCGAGTTGCGGTCGCTCGGGGCAGGCGCGCCGGCACCGGTGGTCGATCCGCTCCTGGGCAAGTCACGGCTGGACGGGTTGTCGGGACTGGTCATGGTCGTCTTCCTCATGTCGATGGGGTCAGGCCCGTGTTGGCACATGACCGGGGGCATCCAGCAAGGATGATCTGGGCCAAGGTGATCCAAACGTTCAGCTTGGTGCTGCCAAAGAGTCTGCCCCGCGCACCGTCGATATGCCATTCGATTGTCTCGATCGAAGCGATAGGCAATCCGGATGTTTTTTCAGTGATCGATGGATAGTTCCGATCGCCATGACGCGGGCATGAAAAAGCCGGGCTGCCCCGGCTTCTTCAATACGCCTTGCTGCAGCAGGCTTGCGTTGGCTTACGCGACGGCGGCCTGTTTGCGGCGCGGGCCTTCGCGCAGCGCGCGGCCGACCATGCCGACCAGCAGGTCGATCTCGGCGCTGGTGACGGTGAAGGTCGGGGTGAAGCGCAGCGAGTTGGCGCCACCGTGGATCACGCCGATGCCCTGCTCGCGCAGCCACTCCTCGGTCGAGCCGGTGCCGAAGCACTTGAAGTCGTCGGACAGTTCGCACGAAAACAGCAGGCCGGTGCCCTGGACCCTGGTGATCATGCCGCCCAGTTCGGCCTTGAGCGCTTCCAGCTTCCGGATCGCCTCGGCGCCGCGGGCGCGGATGTTCTCGCGCAACTCGGGGGTGACCATCTCCAGCACAGCGCAGGCGGTGTCGAGCGCGCGCGGGTTGGTGGTCATGGTGTTGCCGTACAGGCCCTTTTTGTAGGCGCTGGCGGCGTGCGCGTTGACGGCGAGCACCGACAGCGGGTACTGGCCGGCATTGAGCGCCTTGGAGTAGGTCTCCATGTCCGGCGCTTCCACGCCTTCAAAGCCCGGGTAGTCGATGATCGACAGCACGCCGTTGGCGCGCAGGCCGGCCTGGATCGAGTCGACCAGCAGCAGAGCGCCGTGCGCCCTGGTCAGCGCGCGGGCCGCGTTGTAGAAGTCCACCGGCACGCTGCGGCCGGGGTCGCCTTCGCCCATCACCGGCTCCAGGAACATCGCCTCGATGAACCAGCCGTTGGCATCGGCATCGGCGAAGGCCTTGTTCAGGGCGTCGATGTCGTAGGGCTCGATCACGATCACGCTGTTTTCGCCGCGGTAGCTGGCCAGGTACTGCTCGTAGGCCTTGCGCGAGGAGTTGGAGTACAGCGCCGGGCGGTCGGTGCGGCCGTGGAAACCGCCCTTGACCACCACCCGCTTGATGGTGGTGTGGCCGGCGTGCCTGCCGCCTTCGTCGGTCATCGCCTTGGCGTTGGCATCGGCGATGCGGGCGGCGAGGGTGACCGACTCGGAGCCGGAGTTGAGGCACATGAAGTGGCTGTACGGGCAGTCGCGGCCCAGGCCGATCGCCTCGCGCAGCAGTTTGGTCAGGCGCAGTTGCGACAGGCTCGGGGTCATGATGTTGGCCATCGCCTGCGGCTTGGCCATCGCCTCGAGCACCCTGGCCGGCGCGTGGCCGAAGCCGAGCATGCCGTAGCCGCCGGAGTCGTGCAGCACCGCGCCCTTCAGGGTGACGATCCACGGCCCGCGGGCGGTGAGGGCGACGTAGGGATTGACCGCGTCGTCCTGGTAGAAGTTGACGTAGCCGGCCTGCACGGCATGGGCCTGGGCGTCCTCGTCGAGGTCGAGCAGGTCGGCGAACTCGTCCTTGATGCGCTGGTACTCGGCGACGGCAGCTGCGACGGCCTCGATCAGCTCGGCGTCGCCGGCGAAGGTCGCCAGGACGGCATCGTCCAGACCGACGGTGCGGCGCGATCCGGCGTGGGCGCGCAGCGGGGCAAGTTGGCTGGTGATGGCGTTGCCGTGGGTGGTGCTGGACATCGGTGTGGCTCCTTCGCAGGGTCGGGCGCTGTGCCGGGGAATTTTCAAACAAGCGTCGCAACAGAAAACGTCGCAACGAACGGCGCAAACAAAAAAGCGCGGCACATCCGCGCGGTCCTGTTTCTCGTTTTTCCTGTTTCTCGTTTTGATTCAATCAGTTAGCCGATTCTACCACGCGGCTCCCGCGGCGATAACCCCCGCCGTCGTTACAATGCGCGGTTGCCGCAGGCACGCCGCTGCCGTGCGGGCCGTTCCCACGCGCTGATGAGGCCTGCGCCCCTAAGCACGCAGCCGAAAGCACGCACTCGAAGACCCCGTCTTGAAGAAATCCGATTTCCATTACCTGCTGCCTCCCCGGTTGATCGCCCAGGCACCGTTGGCGGCGCGTTCGTCGAGCCGGCTGTTGCTGGTTCCGCCCATTCCCGGTGCCTTCGAGGACCATGTCTTCAGCGAGCTGCCCGATCTGCTTGCCCCCGGCGACCTGCTGGTGTTCAACGACACCCGGGTAATCCCGGCGCGGCTGTTCGGCCAGAAAACAACCGGCGGCCGGGTCGAGGTCCTGATCGAGCGGCTGCTCGGCGGGGACGAGGCGCGTGCGCAGTTGGGGGTCAGCAAGTCGCCCAAGTCCGGTGCGCGCATCGCGCTGGATGCCGGTGGCGAGGCCGAGGTGCTGGGTCGCGATGGCGAGTTCTACCGCCTGCGCTTCCATGTCGCCGAGCCGCTGGAGGCCTGGCTGCTGCACGCGGGCCAGTTGCCGTTGCCGCCCTACATCCAGCGCGCTCCGGGTGCGGACGACGCCGAGCGCTACCAGACCGTGTTCGCGCGCGAGGTCGGCGCGGTCGCCGCGCCCACCGCGGGACTGCATTTCGACCAGCCGCTGCTGGAGCGGTTGGCCGCGCGGGGCGTGGACTTCGGCCACGTCACCCTGCATGTCGGCGCCGGCACATTCCAGCCGGTGCGGGTCGACGACCTGGACCAGCATGTGATGCACAGCGAGTGGCTGAACGTCGGTGCCGCACTGGTCGAGCAGGTGCGGCGCACGCGGGCGGGCGGTGGCCGGGTGATCGCGGTCGGTACCACGGTGGTGCGCGCGCTGGAAACGGCGATGCGGCCGACCCCCGACAATCCGGTCGGCGAGCTGCTGCCCTACGCGGGCGAGAGCCGGCTGTTCATCCTGCCCGGTTACAGGATCCGTTCGGTCGATGCGATGGTCACCAACTTCCACCTGCCCGAGAGCACCTTGCTGATGATGGTGTCCGCGTTTGCCGGCAGGGAGCGGGTGTTCGCGGCCTACGCGCATGCAATCGCCCGGGAGTACCGGTTCTTTTCCTATGGAGATGCGATGTTGCTGTTCCCGGAGTCGATGCAATGAGCGGGCTGCCCGACAGCCGCATGTCCTTCGCGTTGCTCGGTACCGACGGCGATGCACGCCGCGGCCGGCTGAGTTTTCCGCGCGGCACGGTGGAGACCCCCGCGTTCATGCCGGTCGGGACCTACGGCACGGTGAAGGGCATCTACCCTGACGACGTCCGCGGGCTGGGCGCGCAGATCATCCTGGGCAACACGTTCCACCTGTATCTGCGACCGGGGCTGGAAGTGATCGAGGCGCACGGCGGCCTGCACGGCTTTGCCCGCTGGGACGGCCCGATCCTGACCGACTCCGGCGGCTTCCAGGTGTTCTCGCTGGCGCACAAGCGCAAGATCACCGAGGCCGGTGTGACGTTCGCCGCGCCGATCGATGGCCGCAAGGTCTTCCTGGGCCCCGAGGAGAGCATGCACATCCAGAAGGTACTGGGCGCGGACGTGGTGATGATCTTCGACGAGTGCACGCCGTATCCGGCAACGGAAGAGGTGGCGCGGAAGTCGATGGAGCTGAGCCTGCGCTGGGCCGAGCGTTCGCGCAAAGCGCACGAGGGCAACGACGCGGCGCTGTTCGGCATCGTCCAGGGCGGCATCCACCACGACCTGCGCACTCGCTCGGCGGAGGGCCTGCAGCAGATCGGTTTCGACGGCTACGCGATCGGCGGCCTGGCGGTGGGCGAGCCGGAGCACGAACGCAACGCGATGCTCGAACACACCTGTCCGCAGTTGCCCGCCGACCGTCCACGCTACCTGATGGGCGTGGGCCGGCCGGAGGACCTGGTCGAAGGCGTGGCACGCGGGATCGACATGTTCGATTGCGTGATGCCGACCCGCAACGCACGCAACGGCCACTTCTTCACCTCGACCGGCACCGTGCGCATCCGCAACGCGAAGTACGAGCACGACCTGCGGCCGATCGAGGAGGGCTGCGACTGCCGTGCCTGCGCCGGCGGCTTCACCCGCAGCTACCTGCGCCACCTGGACCGCTGCAACGAGATGCTCGGGCCGATGCTGGGCACCGCGCACAACCTGCGCTACTACCAGCGGCTGATGGCGCAGATGCGCGAGGCGATCGGGCAGGGAACCTTTGCCGCGTTCCGGGAGTCCTTCTACGCTGCGCGCGAGCCCTGAGGACGCGCGCCCGGTTCTCCCCGCCCATCCCTGCCATCCATCCTGCGACGCCGCAAGTGGTCCGCAGCCCGCCGTGACATAATCCCCGGCTATTTTCAGCCCAATACGGAATTTCGACATGAACCTGCTTGATCTCCTGATCGCCCCCGCCCATGCGCAAGCTGCCGCCCCGGCCCCGGGCGGCTTCGGAATGTCACTGCTGTTCCCGATCCTGCTGATCGGCGTGATGTATTTCCTGATGATCCGCCCGCAGATGAAGCGCGCCAAGGAACACAAGGCGATGCTGGGCCAACTGGCCAAGGGCGACGAGGTGCTCACCAACGGCGGCATCGCCGGGGTCGTGATCGACCTGGGCGAGAACTTCATCACCGTGGAGATCGCCGACAACGTGCGCATCCGCGTGCAGCGCGGCTCGATCGCCAACGTCCTGCCCAAGGGCACCCTGAAGTCGGCCTGAGCGGCCTTCTCCACCTCTTCTATTTGATGCACGGCGGCCGGGTTGGCCGCCACAGGGGCAATCGATGCTGACTTACGCGCGCTGGAAATACGTCGTCCTGATACTGGCCATCCTGTTCAGTGGGCTGTACGCGTTGCCGAACCTTTACCAGAAGGATCCCTCGGTGCAGGTCACCGCCAGCCGCGGCGCCCCCATCGACCAGGCACTGGCCGACCGGGTGGCGGACACCCTCAAGCAGGCCAACATCCCGACCAAGCAGATCGAGATCGCCGGCGACAACCTGCTGGTGCGGCTGACGGGCACGGACTTCCAGACGAAGGCCGCCGATGCGCTGGCACCGGTGCTGGGCAACGATTACGTGACCGCCCTCAACCTCGCTTCGACGGTTCCCGCGTGGCTCAACAAGATCGGCGCCAACGGCATGCTGCTTGGCCTCGACCTGCAGGGCGGCGTGCATTTCCTGATGCAGGTCGACCAGAAGGCCGCGATCGACAAACATCTGGACGCCATCGTCGAGGACGCGCGCGTGGTGCTGCGCGACGGCCGCGTGCGTTACGAATCGGTCACCCGCCGCCCGGACAACTCCATCGTGGTGCGCCTGGTCGATGCGGCCGATGCCGCCAATGCGCGCAAGTTGATCCTTGCCAGCCAGCCGGCGCTGCGTCTGGATACCGATGGCCAGACGGTCACGATGAATGTGCCCGACACCGAACTGCAGCGCATGATGACCGACGCGCTGAACCAGAACCTGGGCACGCTGCGCAACCGCATCAACGCCCTGGGCGTGGCGGAGCCGATGATCCAGCGCCAGGGCAACGACCGCATCGTGGTCGAACTGCCCGGTGTGCAGGACACCGCCCAGGCCAAACGCATCATCGGTGCGACCGCCACCCTGGAATACCGTGCCGTGGTCGAGGGCAATGCATACGACGCGGTGGCCTCGGGCAACGTTCCGCCGCAGGCCAAGGTGTATTACCGCAAGGAGCTGGGGCCGGACGGCAAGCCGGTGCCGATCCTGCTCAACAAGCGCGTCATCGCCTCCGGCGACCAGCTGATCGGCGCGACCTCGGGCCTGGACCCGCAGTCGGGCACGCCGTCGGTCTCGGTGCGGCTGGACAGCGCCGGCGGCCAGCGCATGTTCGACTTCACCAGCGGCAACGTCGGCAAGCCGATGGCGGTGGTGTACATCGAGCGCATCCCGCAGGTGCGCGTGGTCAATGGTGAAGAGATCCGCAGCACCCGTGTCAGCGAGGAAGTGATCTCGGTGGCCAACATCAACGGCGTGTTCGGCAAGGAGTTCCAGACCACCGGCCTGGACAGCAGCAAGGAGGCGGCGGATCTGGCGTTGCTGCTGCGTTCCGGTTCGCTGGCCGCACCGATGGACTTTGTCGAGGAACGCATCGTCGGGCCGAGCCTGGGGCGGGAAAACATCGAGCGCGGCCTGACCGCGGTGACCTTCTCGTTCCTGTTCGCGCTGCTGTTCTTCCTTGTGTACTACCGCATGTTCGGCCTGATCACCTGCCTGGCGTTGCTGCTCAACATCCTGATGCTGGTCGCGGTGATGTCCTTGTTCGGTGCGACGCTGACCCTGCCGGGTCTGGCGGGCATCGCGCTGACGGTCGGCCTGTCGGTGGACGCGAACGTGCTGATCAACGAGCGAATACGCGAGGAGTTGCGTGACGGCATGCCGCCCAAGTCGGCCATCACGGCCGGCTACGAGAAGGCGACCGGCACCATCATGGACGCCAACCTGACCACGATCCTGGCCGGCGTGGCGATGTTCGCCTTCGGCACCGGCCCGGTGAAGGGCTTCGCGGTATCGCTGATCGTCGGCATCGCGACCTCGATGTACACCGCGGTATCGGGCTCACGGGCGATTGCGACGCTGATCTACGGCGGCCGCAAGAAGCTCAAGTCCATTGCCATCTGACGACAGGAATCGATCATGAAACAGTTTCATCTGGTGCCTGTGCACTCGAACCTGAACTTCCTGCGGATGAGCGGCGCGTCGTTCCTCATCTCCATCGTGCTGCTGGCGGTGTCGATCGGTGCGATCGCGTTCAAGGGCTTCAACTTCGCTCTGGACTTCACCGGCGGTACCGTCACCGAGCTGCGTTTCGACAAGCCGGTGGACATCAACGACGCGCGATCGCGGTTGGCCGATGCCGGTTACGGCAATGCGGAAGTGCTCTCGTTCGGCTCCGGCAACGACCTGCTGGTGCGGTTGCAGTCCGGGGAAGAGGGCGGTGACGCGGCGGCCGATGCCAACTCGCGTACCGCCCAGGCCATCACGGCGGCGGTATCGACCGCCGACAATCCGGGCACGGTGATGCGCAGCGACTTCGTCGGCCCGCAGGTCGGCAAGGAGCTGGCGCTCAACGGCATCTGGATGCTGATCTTCGTGGTCGTGGGCTTCCTGATCTACATCTCGACCCGTTTCGAGCGCAAGTTCGCGATCTCCGCGGTGCTCACCTCGCTGCAGGACACGCTCATCGTGACCGGCTGGTTTGCGCTGAGCGGCCACGAGTTCGACCTGACCGTGCTGGCCGGTATCCTGTCGGTGCTGGGTTTCTCGATCAACGACACCATCGTGGTGTTCGACCGCATCCGTGAGAATTTCCGCACGATGCGCGCCGATCCGGAAACGGTCATCAATGCCTCGATCAACCAGACACTGTCGCGCACGATCATCACCTCGGTGGTGGCGTTCCTGACCGTGCTGGCGCTGTACCTGTACGGCGGCGGTTCGCTGCGCGGCATGGCGGAGTCGATGCTGATCGGCGTGGTGATCGGTACCCTGTCGTCGATCTTCGTGGCGGCCCCGTTGCTGACCAAGGGCTTCCTGAAGGTCACCAAGCAGGACCTGATGCCGAAGGCCAAGAACGAAGAGGCGTTGGCCCGCCGGCCGTAAACCGCCGGCCATCGCCGCAAACAGAAAGGCCGCGCAGCAATTGCGCGGCCTTTTTTTGGATATTCTTCCATCCGAGGGGAAAGCGCGGCATCTGCGGGGTGGCCGGAGTGGCCGGGAGCGAGTGTCCTTCGGTGCGAATGTTCCCCGGCACCGATGAAGCCGGTGCCTCCTCCTTTATTTCGCACCCAAGGACATCCACCCCCGTCGGCCGGTGGCTCCAGAAGCGCAATCCCGGCTGCTGCCCTTTCCGCGTATCTATGCGATCCGGCAGCACCGACGGGACCTGCAGGCCTTCGGGGCGAAATAAAGGAGGAGGCCTCCGCCGCAGGCGGGGGCCGGGGGACATTCGCCCGGAAGGTCTGCAGGTCGCGCCCCTCGTATCGAACATAGCCTCCTGGGCAGGGGCCGCGTTGCGCCGCGACCCTGCCGGTGCGATCAGTCGAATGCGCTGGCGTAACCGGTGTTGACGATCCGCTGCTGCAGCAGCCCGGCGACCTTGATGTTGCCGGCCAGCAGCGGCCGCGGGTTCACGCCGCGCGCGTCCATCGGGCCGGTGGTGCGATCGCGGAAGTCGCTGATCTTGCCGCCGGCCTCGCGCACCATCAGCGCGCCGGCGGCGATGTCCCAGGGCTTCACGCCGGCTTCGAAATAGGCGTCAACGCGGCCGCAGGCCACGTAGGCCAGGTCGAGCGCGGCGGATCCGCTGCGGCGGATGTCCTCGATCTCGGTCAGCAGGGTGTCGATGCACTTGAGCTGGGCGCTGGCGCGGCTGCGCTCGCGCGGCGCGAAGCCGGTCAGCACCATCGCGCCGGCCAGGTCCTTGCGGTCGGCCACGCGCACGCGCTTGTCGTTGAGGGTGGTGCCGCTGCCGCGGCTGGCGGTGAACAACTCGTTGCGCAGCGGGTCGAAGATCACCCCGTGGACCGGCTCGCCGGCCTCGACCAGGGCGATCGAGACGCAGAAATGCGGAATCCCGCGCAGGTAGTTGCTGGTGCCGTCGAGCGGATCGATCACCCAGGTGAAGCGGGCGGTGCCGCCCCTGGGCTTGATGAGCCCGCCTTCCTCGCCAAGGATCGCGTAGTCCGGGGTGGCGCGGCGGAATTCCTTGATGATCTCCTTCTCGGCCAGTTCATCGACTTCGCTGGCGAAGTCCATGCGGTCCTTTTCCACCACGTTCAGTGCGTCCAGCTTGTACATGTGGCGCAACAGCACGTTGCCGGCGGCGCGGGCGGCCTTGACCATGAGGGTGATGGCGGGTTTCTGCATGGCAAATAGCCTCGGACGGAGAGGTGGGGGCGCAACTGGCGAGGGAAAAGAGCGGGCGGCGATGACACGATTGCCTCGTGGCCGGTCGCGGAGTTTACCATTGCCGCCATGACCGCCACACCGCTCCCCGCCCGGAATCCGCTTCCCGTTGCCCACCGCATCCGCATCGTGCTGGTCGGCACCCAGCATCCGGGCAACATCGGCTCGGCCGCCCGTGCGCTGAAGACCATGGGACTGGCGCGGCTGGTGCTGGTCGCACCGCAGAAACCGCCTGATGTGGATTCCTTCGCCCTGGCTGCCGGGGCCAATGACGTGCTCGATGGTGCGCTGGTCTTCGACACCCTTGCCGAGGCCGTCGGCGATTGCCGGCTGGTGCTGGGCTGCACCGCCAGAAGCCGGCGGATCACGCTGGAGGAACTGCTGCCGCGTACGGGTGCCGAGCGTGCGGTGGCGATGGCGGCCGGTGGCGATGAAGTGGCGCTGGTGTTCGGTCGCGAACGAACCGGGCTGGAGAACGACGAGCTGCAGTTGTGCCACGCCGCGATCCACATCCCGGCCAACCCCGATTACAGCTCGCTGAACCTGGCCGCGGCGGTGCAGGTGCTGGCGTATGAACTGCGGCTGGCGTTGCTGGGCGCTGCCGGTCCGGTGGCAGCGTCCGAACCGCGCGATCCACCCGCATCGCACTTCCAGCTGGAGGGCCTGTTCGCGCAACTGGGTGAAACCCTCGATGCGATCGACTTCCACAAGGGGCGCGCACCTGAATCGGCGATGCGCAAGCTGCGCCGGTTGTTCCTGCGTGCCGACCTGGACGAGCGCGAAGTGCGCCTGTTGCGGGGCATCCTGTCGGACGCCAGCCGCATGGCCGATCTGGCTGGACAACGCCTGGCCGGGCCACGGTGATCCAGGCCTTTACATTGCTTCCGCATTCGCCGGGTTCGACGGGCGGAAGCGCCCACATGCGACACTACCCCGCCGGCTGCCGGCCACGCCTTTGTCGGGTCCCGTCTTGATAGATCGCCTCCGTCGCACCTTCCTGGCTCTACGAATCGGCCTGCCGGCAATGCTGCTGGTCGCGCTGTGCGGCCTGCCGTCCACGGCACTGGCGGCGGAGAGCGGCGTGCTGGTGCTGGGACGCATCAGTGACGATCCCCGCGCCCACTACGACCAGCTCAAGCCCTTGCTGGACTACGTGGTGCCGCGCATGGCCGGGGTGGGCATCCGCGAGGGCAGGGTGCTGATGGCCCGTGATCCCCAGCAGATGGCCAGCTATATCCGCCGCGGACGGGTCGACTGGGTCACGGAAACCGCGGCTTCGGGGATGCTGCTCAGCGAGCGCGCCGGTGCGGTGCCGCTGCTGCTGACCGAGCGCAACGGCAAGAGCCATTACCACACGGTGTTCTTCGCCCGTCGCGACAGCGGCATCGCCGGGATGGACGACCTGCGCGGGCACTGCATCGCCTTCCAGCGACGCTCGTCCACCAGCGCCTACGTCGTCCCCGCGGGCGAGTTGCTGGAGCGGGGCCTCAAGCTGGAAATCCTGCTGTCGCCGGAGGATCCGATCGCTTCCGACGCATTGGGTTACCTGTTCGCCCGTTCCGAGCTGAACGTCGCGACCTGGGTGCACAAGGGAGTCGCGGATGTGGGCGTGATGAGCAACCTGGACTGGGACAATCCCGCGCGGATGCCCGACGCGTTCAAGCGGGACCTGCTGGTCATCGGCCGTACCGGTGAATACCCGCGCGCGTTGGAGCTGGTCCGGGCCGACCTGCCGGCAAGGGTGCAGGAGAGGTTGCGTGAGGTCCTGACGGCCGCGGCCACCGATCCGGCCGCGGGCAAGGCGCTGCAGCAGTTCTTCGGCACGACCCGTTTCCTGCCGATGGATGCCGATTCCCGCCAGGCGCTGGAGCGTATCCAGGCCGGGGTCCGCCGCGTCCGCGCGGAAGTCGAATGACGCTCGCACCCATCAAGTACGTGCATGGGCTGCAGGCCAGGGTCCTGCTGATGATGCTGGCGGCGCTGGCGATCCTGTTGGTCCTGTTCGGGCTGCTGCTGCATCGACAGGGCCGGATGCAGGACGAGGTCGTGGGCGCCAGCCATGCCGCGATGCAGGCCACGGCCAGCGAAAACCTGCGGCGACGCGGAGAAGGCACGGTGATCCCGCTCGCCGAATCGCTGGCCAATCCGCTCTACTACCACGACCTTGACGAGATCGGCGTGCTGGCACGTGGCGCGCTGGCCCAACCGGGCGTTTCGTACGTGCTGGTGTTCGACCGCCACGGCAACGTGCTGCATGACGGCAGCGACGAGATTCCGGGCTATGGCCGGGAAATGACCGACCCGCTGGCGGCGGGAGCGATCCGTGCCGACGGGCTGCACACCCAATTCAACGATTCCACCATGGACGTGTCCGCGCCGATCCTGATCGGCCGTGAGCGGCTCGGCGGCATCCGCGTCGGCTACGACCTGGCATCCCTGCGGGCGACCCAGGACCGTGCCGCCGCCGCGTTGCGCGGCGACCTGGTCGAGCTGGGCCGACGCCAGCTGTTCTGGATATCCCTGCTGGGCTGCGGCTTCCTGGTCATGGGCGGCACTGCGCTGTGGGCGATCCAGCGCTGGCTGGTCCGGCCGATCGAGGAACTGGCGGATTCGGCACGCGCGATCGAGGCCGGCCAGTTCGACCCCCGTTCGCCTGTCAGCGACCGCAACGACGAGTTGGGCGACCTGATGCGCGCGTTCCGGCGGATGAGCGAAAGCGTCGCCCGACACGACCACGACATCCGCACCATGGCCTACACCGACGCGCTCACCGGCCAGGCCAACCGGCTGGCTTTCCGCGAGGCGCTGGACCAGCGCCTGCTGCGGCTGCGCGGCACCGACCGGCAACTGGCGCTGCTGTTTGCCGATATCGACGACTTCAAGCGCGTCAACGACACCCTGGGGCATGACGTCGGCGACGAGGTCCTGCTCGCGGTGTCCGGGCGGATCCGCGAAGTCGTGGAGCGCATGGGGGGGAAAGGCGCATTGCTGGCCCGCTTTGGCGGCGACGAGTTCGTGATCCTGATCGAGTCCGTGGACGACGATGTCGACGTGCGCACGCGCGCCGCCGACCTGGCCGAGGCCCTGGTGGAGGAACTTTCCGCGCCGCTGCCATTGCAGGAGCGCGATGTTTTCCTGGGTATCTCGATCGGCATCAGCATGTTCCCCGAGGATGCCGTTACCGCGGCGACCCTGATGAAGAACGGCGATATCGCGATGTACCAGGCCAAGGTCGCCGGCAAGAACTGTGCGCGTTACTACAACCGGGTCATGAACCAGGCGGTCGAGCGGCACGTGTACCTGGAGGGTGAACTGCGCGGTGCCTGGGATCGCGGTGAATTGAGCCTGGCGTACCAGCCGATCTACCGGGTGGCCGACAACGTCCTGCTGGGTGCCGAGGCGCTGCTGCGCTGGAACCATCCCGATCTTGGCCGGGTGGCACCGGCCATCTTCATCGATGTCGCCGAGCAGAGCGGGCTTATCGAAGTCATCGGTCCACTGGTACTGACCGCCGCCTGCCGCGACGCGGCGCTGTGGCGGCAATCATCGCCCGAGGCCGAACCGCTGTTCGTCTCGGTCAACGTCTCGCCACGGCAACTGCGCAGCGGCGACTTGCCGCGCAACGTGGCCGAAAGCCTGAGCCACAGCGGACTGGCGCCCCATCGGCTGCATGTCGAGCTGACCGAAACGGCGATGATCGGCGACGAGGCCCACGCCAGCCGGATGCTGCAGCAGCTTCGTGCCAGCGGTGTGCGGGTCTGGCTGGACGATTTCGGTACCGGCTTCTCCGGCCTGAGCCATCTGCGGCGGGTGCCGGTGGACGGGGTCAAGATCGACCACAGCTTCGTCGCCGACATCCTTCACGATGCCGACGACCTGGCCCTGACCACCGCGATCATCGCGATGGCGCATTCGCTGGGGATCACCGTCGTCGCGGAGGGCGTCGAGAACGAGGCCCAGTACACGCTGCTGCGCGACCGGGGCTGCGACCTGGCGCAGGGATTCTGGCTGGGCCACCCGATGGCGATGGACGAATTCCTGGCCTTGTTGAAGTCACCCGTGCCGGCCTAGCAGGGGAGCCGGCTCAGGGGAACTGGCCCAGCGGCAGGCGTTCCATCCACAGCGCCAGCAGCGTGGCCAGTCGTCCCGACAGCAGGCCGAACACCGTGATCGCCGCGATGCCGCTGATCCAGGCCACGCCCATCAGGCGGCCGTCGCGTTCCAGCAACGCCAGGGCGAACAGCAACAGCAGCGCGCCGAACAGGTAGTTGGTGAAGGGGATCGGCAACGACAACAGCACGCCCAGCGCGATCAGCAGCAGGCCGGTGACGAGGTTGGCCAGACGGTGGTCGAGCAGAGCCGGCGAATGCGGGCGTACAAGCCGTTCCAGCCGCGACAGCCACGGCGAGATGCGGTTGCGGAAACGGCCGATCGTCTGCCGGCGAGGGCCGCGACGGGTCGCGAACTCCGGCAGCCAGGGCGCGCGCAGGCCGGCCACGAGCTGCGCGCCGATCAACATGACCAGTGGGCCGCTGACCATGCCGCCGATGCCCGGAACCGGCAGGAACGCGGGCAGGATCGCGATGAACAGCAGCATCCCGAACGAGCGCTTGCCCAGCCCGCCGAACAGCTCGCCCAGCTTCAATACCTCATCGGGGTCGCCGGACGCGAAGGCATCCAGCAAGGCGCGTGTTCCCGCCTCCGGGCCCCCTTCTGCGGGGCTTTCTTCCCCGGGCCTATCCGCTGGTCTCATCGTTGTCCGGGTCCTGCAGCGGTTCGCGGTACAGCAGCAGCTTGTCGATGCGCGGGCCGTCCAGGTCCACCACCTCGATCCGCCAGCCGGGCCAGGCAAAATGTTCGCCCACATGGGGGATGCGGCCGAAATGGGCGATCACCATGCCCGCCGCGGTATGGAAGTCGTACTCGTCCTCCCCGGGCACGTCGCCGGACACCAGTTCATGCAGGTCCTCGACATGCAGGGTGCCGTCGATCAGGTACGAGCCGTCCGCGCGCTCGACCACCGGGCCGACGCTTTCCTCGGAGTGCTCCGCCGTGGCGGTGCCCATGCCGGCCTGGACCCGGCCGATCACCGCGCCCATGACGTCGTTGACCGTCACCAGCCCGGTCACGTCGCCGTACTCGTCGACCACCAGCGCCAGCGATTGCTGTTCCTCGCGGAAGATCTCCAGCAGTTTCATCGCATGGGTCGATTCGGACACGAACAGCGCCTCGCGCATGCTGCCGAACAGGTCGATCTCCACCCCCGGCGCCAGCGCGCGCAACAGGGATTTGGCCTCGACCACGCCGATCACGTCCTGGTCGGTGCCGCGCAGCACCGGGAAGCGCGACACCGGCGAGGTGCGCATCGTCTCCAGGTTTTCCTCCAGTGATGCGCCGGCATCCAGCCAGGTGATCCGGGTGCGCGGGGTCATCAGGCTGTCGGCGGTGCGGTCGCCGAGGCCGAGCACGCGGTGCATCATCTTGCGCTCGTCGGCATCGATCACGCCCTGCTCGTGGCTCTCGCTCACCAGCATGCGGATTTCCTCTTCGGTGATGCTCGAAGCCTGGGTCTGGTCCAGCCGCAGCAGCTTGAGCATGCCGCGGGTGCTGACCATCAGCAGCCACACCGCCGGGGTCGCGATGCGCGATATCCCGTGCATGGGCGTGGCGACGATGCTGGCCAGTTTTTCCGGGGCCAGCAGCGCCAGGCGCTTGGGCAGCAGTTCGCCCAGCACGATGCTGAGGTAGGTGATCAGGCCGACCGCGAGCACGACGCCGACCGGGCGGGCGTACTCGCCCAGCAGCGGGATCTTCTCGCCCAGCCAGGTGCCGATCGCGCTGCCGATCGCGTCGCCACCGAACATGCCGGTCAGGATCGCGATCAGGGTGATGCCGACCTGCACGGTGGACAGGAAGCGGTCGGGGTGCTCGGCCAGGTCCAGCGCCTTGCGGGCATGGCGGCTGGAGCTTCCCATCTGGCGCAGCTTGGGTTTGCGCGCCGTCACCACCGACATCTCCGACAGCGCGAAGAAGGCGTTGAGTGCGATGAGCACCAGGACGATCAGGAATTCCAGCATGCCGCGCGCTCCAGGTCAGTCGGGGAAAGCGCGGGCGCAACGCATCGACAGCGCGGGGTTGCGGGCGTAGATGGAGGTTTTGGGTCGTCGTCCATGGAGCGCGGTGGGCCTGATCAACACGCCCGGATGGCGCTGGCGGATTTTAGCAGGTGGGGGTGCGGGGCCCTGAAACCATCCGTCGCTGGGCGTGAAGGCGGTGAAACCGTCATAATCCGCCCCTTCGCTGCCCGTTGCCGGGCGGCGGCGTTATTTTTCCAGCCACTCCCGCGACGTATGCCGCCGGCACGATAGAGGTCATCCACCGATGTTTTCCCTGCAAACGATGTTCGGCCAAGGCAACCAGTTCTACGACCTGCTGGAAGAGTCCGCGGTGGCGGCCCACGACAGCGCCAAAGCCCTGCACGAGATGCTGAAGGTGACCGAGCGCGAGCCGGCGCTGGATGCTTTCAAGCTGGCGCGCCTGCGGCAGCGCGACGTGTCCGAGAAGATCAGCCAGGAGCTGGTCGACAGCTTCATCACCCCGATCGAGCGCGAGGACATCGAGGCGCTGACGTCGGCGTTGTACAAGATTCCCAAGCAGATCGAGAAGTTTGCCGATCGCTACTCGCTGGCGCTGCAGCACCTGGGGCACATCGACTTCGCGCCGCGCGCGGCGATGCTCGAGCAGGCCGCTGCGGTCGTGGTCGAGATGGTCAAGCTGCTCCGGAAGATGAAGCTGGAGCCGATGAAGGCACTCAACGACGAGTTGCGCTCGATCGAGAACGAGGCCGACCGGTTGATGCTGGAGCTGTACCGCGACATCTACTCGGGCAAGCTCGGGCCTTTGCAGATGTTCCTGCTCAAGGAATTCTTCGAGATCCTGGAAAAAGCCATCGATCGCTGCCGGGAAGCCGGCGTGGTGTCCTACGACATCGTGCTGAAGAACTCCTGAGGCCCACGCAATGCTGACCCTGGTCCTGACGGTGGTGATCGTCGCGCTCGTGTTCGAGTACATCAACGGTTTCCACGACACTGCCAACTCGATCGCCACCGTGGTCGCAACCAAGGTGCTGTCGCCCGCCCAGGCGGTCGCGATGGCGGCGACCATGAACCTGATCGGTGCACTGGTGGGCACCGCCGTGGCGAAGACCATCGCGTCCGGCCTGATCGATATCGGCGTGGTCGAGGTCGGCGCGCAGCTGATCCTGTGCGCCCTGCTGGGCGGCATCGTGTGGAACCTGATCACCTGGTGGATGGGACTGCCGTCCTCGTCGTCGCACGCGTTGATCGGTGGACTGATCGGTGCGGCGCTGGCGGCCGCCTCCAATAACTGGGACGCGATCATCTGGTCGCAGCCGGCCGAGCCGTTCTACCGGAGTGCCGGCGTGGTGTGGAAGGTGATCGTGCCGATGGTCAGCTCGCCGGTGCTCGGATTCGCCGCGGGTTTCCTGATGATGGGCGTGCTGTTCGCGATCATCTCGGGCATGGCGTCCAGCGGCGGGCTGCTGGCCCGGCTTGCGCGGCCGCGTTGGGTCAACGGTTTCTTCGGCAAGGCGCAGATCGTGAGCGCGGCCGGCATGGGCTTTGCGCACGGCATGAACGACGCCCAGAAAACCATGGGCATCATCGCGTTGACCCTGGTCAGCGCCCAGTCCACCGGCGT
>DASTUE010000178.1:0-11145 GCA_035759805.1 Lysobacter sp.
CAGGATTCGACACCCACCACGGTCAATGCACCAAGGTCAGCACCAGTCCCATGAACGACCACGACGAAGCACCCGAAATCCTCTATGACGGCCAGTGGCTGCGCATGATCCGCCGCGGCCGCTGGGAATACGCCGAGCGCACCCACGGCAAGGGCATGGCGGTGATCATCATCGCGGTCACGCCCGACGACTGCGTGCTGTTCGTGGAGCAGTACCGGGTGCCGCTGGGCGCACGCACCATCGAGATGCCCGCCGGCCTGGTCGGCGATGACCACGCCGATGACACCCTGGCCAGCGCCGCGCACCGGGAGCTGGTCGAGGAAACCGGCTGGAAACCCGGTCGCGTCGATGTGCTGCTGACCGGACCGACCTCCTCGGGCATGAGCAGCGAGCGCATCGCGTTCGTGCGGGCGCTGGAACTGATCCAGGTCGGCGAAGGCGGCGGCACCGACAGCGAGGACATCACCGTGCACAAGGTGCCGCGCGCGCAGGCCCCGGCGTGGTTGATGCAAAAGCAGGCCGAAGGCTTCGAGCTCGACCTCAAGCTGTGGGCCGGGTTGTGGATGATCGACCACAACCCGGATGGCTCGCCGGCCGGCTGATCAGTTGTGATCTCCTGCCATCCCTGGCGTGGTCACCCGGTCAGTAGCGGGCCTTGCACGAATCAATAGCGTCGACACGCCGCGCACACGGCGGAATCAAGTTTCGGGGCTTACGCATCCAGGCGAGCACGACACATGCACGAATCTTGCGAAGAAGGCACGTTTCGTGCCATGCGCATGGCAAACGCAAGACAGTTCCGTGATGACCTGAAAATTTGTTTACACGACACGAAAGTGGTGTCCGGTTTCCATCAGGATCTGCGTGTTTCAAGGTGTTCCCTGCGAAACGGATCGCGTGGGAACACCTGCGCTCCCGCCCACATACCCTGTTTCAGCCGCGGTAGCGCTCCCCCCGCCACTGGAGACACGATCATGAAACGTATTGCCTTGTCATGCGTCCTCGCCCTTGCGAGCACTTCCGCGTTTGCTGGGTCGGCGCTGGTCGTCAGCGACCTCGGATGCAACCTGCCTGACGGCAACGGCGGTCTGGTGTTCACCACCGACAGCCTCAACGTCCGCACCCAGAGTGAAAACGGCAACGCGATGTTCCGCTGCAATGCCGATGTGGCGCCGTCGTTGTCCGGCAGTGCCGCGCATTTCGACTTCAACAGCACCGGTCTGCAATGCGGCGTGTTTACCGCGACCGGCTTCGAACTCACGACTGACTGGAATGCAACCGTCTCCGCCAGCGGCAAGGCTCGTCTGACCTGCCACGTCCGCGACTAAGCGGGAACCGCGGCAAGGGCGCGATCTCCGCGCTCTTGTCGCTGCAACTTGAGGCGCCCTGCGCCCCGCAGAGCCGCCATATGCGTTTGAACAGTTCCAGTGCCGCCGCCTCGGATGCAGTGGCAGCCTCGCCTCGAGCGCATGCGTCTCCGGCAACGCTGTCAGTCACGGTTTACACAGCTAGCCGGCGAAGCCGTCGGTGGCCCGGACCAGCGCGTCGACGTTTTCGGCCTCGAACGCTGAATGGCCCGACGCCGGGCTGATCTCCAGCGTCGCCTTCGGCCAGGCCTTGTGCAGGTCCCAGGCATTCTGCACCGGGCAGACCACGTCATAACGGCCGTGCACGATCACGCCGGGGATGTCGGCGATCGCGCCCACGTCGCGCAGCAGCTGGTCATCGACCTCGAAGAAGCCGCCGTTGGCGAAGTAGTGGTTCTCGATCCGGGCAAAGGCCAGGGCGAATGCCGGATCCTCGTGGCTGGTGGTGAAATCCTCGTCCACGTGGAGAAAACTGGTGGCGCCCTCCCACACACTCCAGGCCTTGGCCGCGGCCAGACGGACGGACTCGTCGGGACTGGTCAGGCGGCGGTGGAAGGCGCTGATCAGATCGTGCCGCTCGACCACCGGAATCGCAGCCAGGTACTGCTCCCAAGGCTCCGGGAACAGGCGGCTGGCGCCTTCCTGGTAGAACCATTCCAGCTCCCAGCGACGCAGCATGAAGATGCCGCGCAGGACCAGCTCGGTGACCCGCTTGGGATGCTTCTCCGCATACGCCAGCGCCAGGGTCGAGCCCCAGCTGCCGCCGAACACCTGCCAGCGCTCGATGCCGAGCCTGACCCGCAGCTTCTCGATGTCCTCCACCAGATGCCAGGTGGTGTTGTCCACCAGGTCGGCGTGGGGCGTGGAGCGGCCGCTGCCGCGCTGGTCGAACAGGATGATCCGGTACCTGGCCGGGTCGTGGAACCGGCGCATCTTGTCGCTGCAACCGCCCCCGGGGCCGCCGTGCAACAGCACCACCGGCTTGCCGTCGGGGTTGCCGCACTGCTCGTAGTACAGCGTATGGCGGTCGTCGACCTCGATGGTGCCGGTGTCGTAGGGCTGGATCTCGGGGTACAGGGTGCGCATGTAGGCTCCACGGGAACGGGGCCATCGAGTCTAACCAGCGTCGTGCGCGCCTGCAGCATCCTGCGCCGCCCCACCCAGTCGGCCGAAGCTGACGCGGTCGCGGTCTTCCAGGTCACGCGCGGTGCCGACATCGACCAGGCCGGCGCCGGTGAGCAGTTCGCGCACGGCCTCGCCCTGATCCCAGCCGTGCTCCAGCAGCAGCCAGCCGCCCGGCACCAGGTGCGACGGCGCATCGCCCACGATCACGCGGATCGCATCCAGCCCGTCGACACCCGATGCCAGCGCGGCGGGCGGCTCGAAGCGCAGGTCGCCCTGGCCCAGATGCGCATCGGCGGCGGCGATGTACGGCGGGTTGCTGGCGATCAGGTCGAATGCCCTGCCCTTCAGCGGCGCGAGCCAGTCGCCCTGGAGGAAGCCGATGTTCTCCAGCCCCAGCGCGCGCGCATTGCCTTCGGCCACCGCCAGCGCGGCGGCACTGGCATCGGTGGCAATGACCCGCGCATCGGGTCGTTCGTGCGCCAATGCCAGCGCAATCGCACCGCTGCCGGTGCCCAGGTCGGCGAGGTTCTGCACCTGGCCGGTCGGCAACCGCTCCAGTGCCAGTTCGACCAGCAATTCGGTTTCCGGCCGGGGGATCAGGGTCGCCGGGGTGACCTTCAGATCGAAACACCAGAATCCGCGCCGACCCACCAGATACGCCACCGGTTCCCCGGCAATCCGGCGCGCGAGCAACCCGGCGAAGCGCGCCTCGGCGGTGGCATCGAGCTCGTCGTCGCCATGCGCATACAACCACCCGCGCGAGCGCCCGAGCACGTGGGCGAGCAACCATTCCGCGTCGCCCGCCTCGGTCCGTGAGCGCGCCGCGCGCAAGCTGTCATCTATCCGGGCCATGTGGCTGTGATTTCCCAGCGGATTACGGTGGCCGCCTCGCATCCATTGTCGGCGCACAGACGGCTTTCAACGCGGCGAATCGTACGCGATGCCACCGCGCGCGCGTCCGAATCGCGACCCTGCCCTGAACGGGCTTGATAAACGCGGCCATCGCCACGATCTGGACGACACCGCATCCGCGTGTCTGCGGTACTTGTGCCAACGCCGGGTGCAGCCCTGCCGCACGTCCCCATCCCTGATATGGCCAAACTGCGTTGCGATCTGCCCAGCCAACCACACCTGCAACACGATAGCTGAAATCTATTGAATACATAAAATCAATCGATTTGAATGATTCAATAGACAGCACTAGGATGACGCCACTCTCTCCCCCTTCATCCACCCCAACCGAGGATTCATCGATGTCTTTGATCAACACCGAAATCAAGCCATTCACCGCCGACGCGTTCAAGAACGGCAAGTTCATCAAGGTTTCCGACGCCGACCTGAAGGGCAAGTGGTCCGTGGTGTTCTTCTACCCGGCCAACTTCACCTTCGTGTGCCCGACCGAGCTGGAAGACCTGGCCGACAACTACGCCGAGTTCCAGAAGCTGGGCGTCGAGATCTACTCGGTCTCCACCGACACCCACTTCTCCCACAAGGCCTGGCACGACACCTCCGAGGCGATCAAGAAGATCGAGTACACGATGGTCGGCGACCCGACCGGCACGATCTGCCGCAACTTCGATGTGATGATCGAGGAAGCCGGCCTGGCTGATCGCGGCACCTTCGTGATCGACCCGGAAGGCAAGATCCAGATCGTGGAGGTCAACGCCGGCGGTATCGGCCGCGACGCCTCCGAGCTGCTGCGCAAGGTCAAGGCCGCCCAGTACGTCGCCGCGCACCCGAACGAGGTCTGCCCGGCCAAGTGGAAGGAAGGCGAGAAGACCCTGGCGCCGTCGCTGGACCTGGTCGGCAAGATCTAAGTACACCTGAACAACTTTCGTCATCCCCGCGAAGGCGGGGATCCATGGACGTCAAGCCGGCAATTGGCAATGTCCCGGGCTCCCGCCCATACGGGAGTGACGAACACCTGATACGGAACCCGGGCGCATGTCGCCCGGGATTCCGATGCCACAGGCACAAGTCCGCGCGGGTCATTGTTTGCGGCACCCGCAACGGCAGCACCGCGAAGCAACCCGATACGCGACACCGGCCCGACGCCCGCGAGTCACCGCCCTTCCCGCTCCGCCCCGCTTCCCCGGGCTTTTTTCAACACATCTGTTGTCTCAGGTTGCTTGCATCAGCGGCTTGGGCTGCGCCGGATGCCTTGATCGGCTCCCCCTCCGGCTCCCTCCCCCCGGCCCAGGCCGCTCCTGCAAGCATCCCGTTTCCCCCTATCCACTGATGGAGCCGTCGCCATGCTCGATGACAACCTCAAAGCCCAACTGAAGTCCTACCTGGAGAAGCTGACCCAGCCGATCGAGCTGGTCGCCAGCCTGGATGAAAGCCCCAGGTCGCAGGAGCTCGACACCCTCCTGCAGGAGATCGCCGGGCTGTCCGACAGGATCAGCCTGCGCCGCGACGATTCGCAGCCGCGCAAGCCGTCGTTCGCGATCAACCGGATCGGCACCGACGTCGGCGTCAGCTTCGCCGCGATCCCGCTCGGTCACGAGTTCACCTCGCTGGTGCTGGCGCTGCTGCAGGTCGGTGGCCACCCGGCCAAGATCTCCGAGGAGCAGGCCAACCAGATCCGCGACCTGGAAGGTGAGTACCGCTTCGAGACCTTCATGTCGCTGTCGTGCCAGAGCTGCCCGGACACGGTGCAGGCGCTGAACCTGATGAGCGTGCTGAATCCGAACATCCGGCACGTCGCGATCGACGGCGCGCTGTTCCAGGACGAGGTCGAGGCGCGCGGGATCATGTCCGTGCCCACCGTACTGCTCAACGGCGAAGCCTTCGACACCGGCCGGATGACGGTCGAGCAGATCGTCGCCCGGCTGGACACCGGCGCCGGGAAGCGCATGGCCGAGGAGATCAGGACCAAAGCACCGTTCGAGGTGCTGGTGATCGGTGGCGGCCCGGCCGGTGCAGCGGCGGCGATCTACGCCGCCCGCAAGGGCATCCGCACCGGCGTGGCGGCCGAGCGTTTCGGCGGCCAGGTGCTGGACACGATGGCGATCGAGAACTTCATCTCGGTGCCGTACACCGAGGGTCCGAAATTCGCGGTGGCCATGGAGCAGCACGTGCGCGAATACGACGTCGACATCATGAACCTGCAGCAGGCAACGAAGCTGATCCCGGCGAGCGAGCCCGGCGGTCTGGTCGAGGTGCAGCTGGCCAATGGCACGTCGCTGAAATCGCGCAGCGTGATCCTGGCCACCGGCGCGCGCTGGCGCCAGATGGGCGTGCCCGGCGAGGAGGAATACCGCAACAAGGGCGTCGCCTATTGCCCGCATTGCGACGGTCCGCTGTACAAGGGCAAGGACGTGGCGGTGATCGGCGGCGGCAACTCCGGCGTCGAGGCGGCGATCGACCTGGCGGGCATCGTCAGGCACGTCACCCTGATCGAGTTCGACAGCCAATTGCGCGCCGACGAGGTGCTGCAACGCAAGCTGCGCAGCCTGCCCAACGCGACCATCATCGTCAGCGCGCAGAGCACTGAAGTGATCGGCGACGGCAAGCGGGTCACCGCACTGGTCTACAAGGACCGCGAGGGCGGCGACAGTCACCGGATCGAGCTGGACGGCATCTTCGTGCAGATCGGCCTGCTGCCCAATACCGACTGGCTGAAGGGCGACCTGGACCTGTCGCCGCGCGGCGAGATCGTCATCGACGAGCGCGGTGCCACCTCGATGCCGGGCGTGTTCGCCGCCGGCGATGCGACCACGGTGCCGTACAAGCAGATCGTTATCGCGATGGGCGCGGGTTCGACCGCCGCGCTGAGCGCGTTCGACCATCTGATCCGCACGCCGGCGCCCGCAACGGCGTCCCATCACGACGCGGAAGCCGCCGTCGCCTGATCGCGCCATGTCGCGTGCCGGGCCGGTTCGGGAAGCTTTCCCGGGACGGCCCGGCCCGCCCTCATCGAGGCTCCAGCATTGAACCTGCGCGATCTCAAATACCTGGTGGCGCTCGCCGAGCACCGGCACTTCGGTCGCGCGGCGGCGGCCAGCTTCGTCAGCCAGCCCACCCTGTCCACCCAGATCCGCAAGCTGGAGGAGGAGTTGGGGGTGTTGCTGGTCGAACGCGCGCCGCGCAAGGTGATGCTGACCCCGGTAGGCCGCGAGATCGTCGAGCGCGCACGCAAGGTGCTGTCGGATGTCGAGCAGCTGGGCGAGATCGCCCGCCGCAGCCAGGACCCCGAGGCCGGCACGATCCGGCTGGGGATGTTCCCGACCCTGGGGCCTTACCTGCTGCCGCATGTGTTGCCCGACCTGCGTGAGCGCTTCCCCCGGCTGGAGATGCTGCTGGTCGAGGAGAAGACCGACGCGCTGCTGACGCGCCTGCGCGAAGGTCGACTGGACGCAGCCCTGCTGGCGCTGCCGATCCACGACGATCAACTGCAGGTCGAGCCCCTGTTCGACGAGCCGTTCCTGCTCGCGGTGCCGAATCAGCATCCCCTGGCCGCGCAGAAAACGTTGGACCTGCACGAGCTCGATCACGTTCCGCTGCTGTTGCTGGAGGAAGGCCACTGCCTGCGTGACCAGGCGCTGGACGTGTGCCGGATGGCCGGCGCCGGCGAGCGGGACGGCTTCCGCGCGACCAGCCTGGAAACCCTGCGGCAGATGGTCGCCTCCGGCGTCGGCCTGACCCTGTTGCCGGTGCTCGCGGTGCAGCCGCCGGTGCCGCCGTCAGCGGATATCGCCCTGCTGCAGTTCCGTGGCGAGGCGCCGCACCGCCGCATCGCGATGGTCTGGCGCAAAAGCTCGGCCCTGGGTCCGCTGCTGCAACAGCTGTCCGAAGTATTCCGGCAGATGCCTGCAGCGCTGCTGCGTCCGCCGGCTGGATGACGGCTGGCATTCACCATGGCTCGCTCGTGTAGGAGCGACGTCGGTCGCGACCCACTGAATCCCGGAGGCGACGTACAGGTCGCGATTGACATCGCTCCTGCACGAGGTTGTCTGGGCGTTGTGCGCGAACCGGCTCCGGTTCGCGGCCGAAGCTGCTCCTGCGACCGAAGGCAGTCCAGTCGGACAAAAGCCCCTGCAGCGCCGGCAACCGCTATCCGACCGAGGGCAACGGGCCATCCTCCCAGGCCGCCTCGTCGTCGGACAGCGCGACCGGTGCTCCCAGCCCGACCGACTCCACCACTTCGCGCGCCTGCAGCCAGGCCGAGTCGGGCACGCAGACCTGCACCAGGCCGAACATCGGCAACTCGCCCATGCCGCCCAGCAGCGCTTCGCCCTTCACGAACACCGGGATGTCCGCCGCCTCCAATGCGTGGCGGATCAGGTGGGCATCGATGATGCCGGCGGCTTCGTAGACTACTTTCATCGGCAGGCCTCGTCGGCAGGCCCGCAGCCCGGTGGCCGCGCGGCGTCCCGGCCGAGCATACGCCGCCGCCAGCCAACGCCGGTGCGACACGGCCAGCCGCGGCGCGACACCGGCTAGACTGGGCGCTTCCCCACGCTTGTCAGCGCGCCGCATGTCCGATTCCACTGCCACTATTCCCTCCAACAGCCCCGACGCCCCGCTGAAGCAGGACTTTGTCCGCCAGATCGTCCGCGACGACATCGCCAGCGGCAAGCACACGGCGATCAAGACCCGCTTTCCGCCCGAGCCCAACGGCTACCTGCACATCGGCCATGCCAAGGCGATCTGTCTGGACTTCGGCATCGCGGCCGAGTTCGGCGGCGTCTGCAACCTGCGCCTGGACGACACCAACCCCTCGCGCGAGGACATGGAATACGTCACCGCGATCCAGGACGACGTGCGCTGGCTGGGCTTCCAGTGGAACGAGCTGCGCCACGCTTCGGACTACTTCGAGGTGTTCTATCTGGGCGCCGAGAAACTGATCCGGCAGGGCGATGCGTTCGTCTGCGACCTCACCGCCGAGCAGGTGCGCGAGTATCGGGGCAGCCTGACCGAACCGGGCCGTGAATCGCCGTGGCGCAACCGCAGCGTCGAGGAGAACCTCGACCTGTTCCGCCGCATGCGGGCCGGCGAGTTCCCCGAGGGCGCGCATACGCTGCGGGCGAAGATCGACATGGCCAGCGGCAACATCAACCTGCGCGACCCGGCGATCTACCGGATCCGCCACCTGGCGCACCAGAACACCGGCGATGCCTGGTGCATCTACCCGATGTACGACTACGCGCACGCGCTGGGCGATGCGGTGGAGGGCATCACCCACTCGCTGTGCACGCTGGAGTTCGAGGACCACCGGCCGCTGTATGACTGGTGTGTGGACAAGGTCGATCTGGCCGGCGATCCGGCATTGCTGAAGCCGCTGACCGATGCCGGCCTACCGCTGGAGGCCGCCAAGCCGCGCCAGATCGAGTTCTCCCGGCTCAACATCAACTACACCGTGATGAGCAAGCGCAAGCTGATGGCGCTGGTGCAGTCCGGCCTGGTCGACGGCTGGGACGATCCGCGCATGCCGACCCTGCTCGGCCTGCGCCGTCGCGGCTACACGCCCGCATCGCTGCGCCTGTTCGTCGACCGGCTCGGCGTGAGCAAGCAGAACTCGATGATCGATTTCTCGGTGCTGGAAGGCTGCCTGCGCGAGGACCTGGACGCCGCGGCGGCGCGCCGGATGGCGGTGATCGATCCGCTCAAGCTGGTCATCACCAACCTGGCCGATGGCCACGTCGAATCGCTCGCGTTCCCGAACCATCCCAAGGACGAGGGCTTCGGCACGCGCGAGGTGCCGTTCTCGAACCAGCTGTGGATCGAGCGCGACGACTTCGCCGAAGTGCCGCCCAAGGGCTTCAAGCGCCTGATCCCGGGGGGCGAGGTGCGCCTGCGCGGCGCCGGCATCGTGCGTTGCGACGAGGTCGTCAAGGACGCGAACGGCGAGATCATCGAACTGCGCGGCAGTCTCGATCCGGACTCGCGGCCGGGCATGGAAGGCGCCAACCGCAAGATCAAGGGCACCATCCACTGGGTCTGCGCACGGGCTGCCATCGAAACCGAAATCCGCCTGTACGACCGCCTGTTCTCGGTCGCCGATCCGGACGACGGCAGCGACGGCAAGAGCTACGAAGACCACCTCAACCCCGACTCGCGCCGCACGGTCACCGGCTACATCGAACCGTCCGCTGCCCAGGCCGCACCGGAACAGTCGTTCCAGTTCGAACGGCTGGGATATTTCGTCGCCGACCGCCACGACCACGCCGCCGGCAAGCCGGTGTTCAACCGCAGCGTCACCCTGCGCGACATCTGGGCGAACAAGGCTTGAGCAACGCCCCGCAATCCAGCGCGACAACGATGCCGATGCTGCGTCGGATGCTGCCGTTGCTGCTTGCCCTGCTCCTGCCGGCCCTGCTGGTATTGACCGGCTGCATCGCCGCATCCGCACCCGACGCCGCCTCGACGCCCTTGCCGGAGATGCCGGCATCCGGGGCGGCATCCGGGGCGGCATCCGGAGCGGCATCCGGAGCGGCATCCGCCATCGTCGCCGGACCGGTCCGGATTGACCGCAGCTGCACCACCGATGCCGATTGCACGGTCAAGGATGTCGGCAACTGCTGCGGCTATTACCCCGCCTGCGTCAACGTGGACAGCCCCACCGACCCGGCGGCGGTGCGGGCCCGGTGCGCCAGGGACGGCCGCGTCTCGGTATGCGGTTTTCCTGCCATCAGCCACTGCCAATGCGTGGCCCGGCAGTGCCAGGGCAGCAGCAAGAAGATGTTGAACTGATGGAGATCCGCTGATGCTGTACGCACAGGTCCACCTCACCCTGCCGGCGTGGGTGCACGAGGGAATCGACACCAACGCGGTCTATTCCGGTGACGAGGCCAAGGTCGCGCTGGCGATCGAGCTGTCCCGACGCAACATCGAGGCCCGCAGTGGTGGTCCGTTCGGGGCGGCGATATTCGGCCGCGACGACCGCATCATCGCGGTCGGCGTCAACCGCGTGGTGCCACAGGCCTGCTCGCTGGCGCATGCCGAAACCATGGCCTTCATGCTGGCCCAGCAACGCACCCAGCGCATCCGCCTCAACGAGAGCGAGCCCGGCGTCAGCGTCGGCCCGGTGACCATGGCGACCTCCGCGCAGCCCTGCTGCCAGTGCTACGGCGCGACCGTCTGGGCCGGCATCGACCGCCTGCTGATCGGCGCCCGCAGCAAGGACGTGGAAGCGCTGACCGAGTTCGACGAAGGCCCGCTGCCTGCCGACTGGATCGGCGAGCTCGCGCGGCGCGGGATCGAGGTCGCCCGCGACATCCACCGCGACGCTGCCTGCGATGTGCTCAAGCTCTATGCGCAGGTTGGCGGGCCGGGCTACTGAGATGACCGACACCCTGTTCTGCTGGTGCCGCGCCGGTTTCGAACCCGAACTTGCCGCCGAGTTGAGCGAGCGGGCGGCACTCGCGGGCCACCCCGGCTACGCCCGTGCGGAGCGCGGCAACGGCTATGTCGAGTTCACGGTCGAGGACGCCGTCGCGTTGTCGCGTGCACTCCCGTTCGACCGGCTGGTATTCGCCCGCCAGAAGCTGGTGCGCCTGGCCGACCTGCGCAGCCTCGATCCGACCGATCGGATCACCCCGATCCTGCGCGCACTGGAAACCCTGCGCGGCCGGGGCGACATCGCCGAGGGGCAGGAGCGCTTCGGCGACCTGTGGATGGAGCACCCCGATTCGGATACCGGCAAGCCGCT
>DASTUE010000179.1:0-11396 GCA_035759805.1 Lysobacter sp.
CGCCATCCATGGCGCGCTGTCCGCGATCCCCGGCCCACGCGGCGCCTTTCGCGTTTGAGGTAGCAGGGCTTCGAACCCGAAGACGCAGAAGCGCTCGCATCGCGCCACGTGTTGGGACGCCCGCTAAACTGGCAGGCCCTGCGCAAGGACCCTCCGCATGAAGCTTCTCGTCATCGGTTCCGGCGGCCGCGAGCACGCCCTGGCCTGGACGCTGGCGCAGTCGCCGCGCGTCGCCGAGGTGCTGGTCGCGCCGGGCAACGCAGGCACCGCCACCGAGGCCAAGTGCCGCAACGTCGACGTGCCCGCGGGCGACATCGACGCGCTGCTGGCGCTGGTCGAACGCGAAGGCGTGGCGCTGACCGTGGTCGGTCCGGAAGGCCAGCTGGTCGCCGGCGTCGTCGACCGCTTCCGTGCCGCGGGCCACCGCATCTTCGGCCCGACCGCCGCGGCCGCGCAGCTGGAAGGCAGCAAGGCCTACGCCAAGGATTTCCTAGCCCGCCACGGCATCCCCACCGCGCATTACGCGGTGCATTCGCATGTCGAAGAAGCGTTGGAGTACGTCCGCGACAAGGGCGCGCCGATCGTGATCAAGGCCGACGGCCTCGCCGCGGGCAAGGGCGTGATCGTGGCGATGTCGCTGGCCGAGGCCGAAGCCGCGATCACCGACATGCTCGCCGACTACGCGTTCGGGGCGGCCGGTGCGCGGGTGGTGATCGAGGAGTTCCTCGACGGCGAGGAGGCCAGCTTCATCTCGATGGTCGACGGCACCACCGCCCTGCCGATGGCCACCAGCCAGGACCACAAGCGCGTGTTCGACGGCGACACCGGCCCCAACACCGGCGGCATGGGCGCGTACTCGCCCGCCCCCGTGATCACCGACGCCGTGCACGCGCGCGTGATGCGCGAGGTGGTCGAGCCGACCGTAGCCGGCATGATCAAGGACGGCGTGCCGTTCACCGGCTTCCTGTACGCCGGCCTGATGATCGACGCGAGCGGTGCGCCCAGGGTGATCGAGTTCAACGTCCGCTTCGGCGACCCGGAAACCCAGCCGATCCTGATGCGCCTGCAGTCCGACCTGCTCGACCTGGTCGAGGCCGCGATCGACGCGCGCCTGCACGAGGTCACCGCGCACTGGGACCCGCGCCCGTCACTGGGCGTGGTGATGGCCGCCGAGCATTACCCCGACACCCCGCGCACCGGCGATGTCATCCACCTGCCCGCGATGGATACGGCACAACACCCGGCAAGCACCAAGGTCTTCCACGCCGGCACCCGGCTCGTCGATGGCGAAGTCGTCACCGCCGGCGGCCGCGTGCTGTGCGTCTGCGCCCTCGGCGATACCGTCGCGGACGCGCAACGACGCGCCTACGAAACGGTGGCCGAAATCTCCTGGCAAGGCGAATTCCACCGCACCGACATCGGCTGGCGGGCGATAGAGCGGGAAGTCGCCCAAGGCTGAACCGGCCCACCGCATTGGCGGCAGCGACTGACGTCGCTGCTACAAAGGCCCTCCCGTGAAGCGGATGGTTGGCCGTTGCCGTCCCACTCGCGTCTGCTAGGCTCGCGCCGGGCTTCCGGGGTCTCGCATGTCGCACAACCAGTACGCGTTGCTTGGGCAACGCCGTTTTCTGCCGTTCTTCCTCACCCAGTCGCTGGGGGCGTTCAACGACAACGTCTACCGCCAGGCGATCATCGGGATGCTGTTCTGGCTGGGGGTGAGCAGCGCCGACAAGACCCTGTACACCAACCTCGCGCCGGCACTGTTCATCCTGCCGTACTTCCTGTTCTCGGCACTGGCCGGGCAGATCGCGGAGAAGGTGGAGAAATCGACCCTGATCCGGATCACCACGGTGATGGAGATCGCGATCATGTCGCTGGCGGCGGTCGGCTTCATGACCCAGAACCTGATCGTGCTGCTGGCGGCGCTGTTCTGCACCGGGTTGCAGTCGACGTTGTTCGGGCCGGTGAAGTATTCGATCCTGCCGGCGGTGCTGCACCCGCGCGAGCTGACCGGCGGCAACGGGCTGGTCGAGATGGGCACGTCGATCTCGATCCTCGCCGGGATGATCATCGGCGGCATGGTGTTCAACGCCGCCGGCGACAACGGGCCGTGGGTGGCCGGGCTGCTGGTGGTCACGCTGGCGGTCACCGGGCACCTGGTGAGCCGCGCCATTCCGAAGGCCGGTGCCGGTGCGCCGGAGCTGACGGTCCGCTGGAACCCGATCCCGGAATCCTTCGCGGTCCTGCGGCTGGCGAAGAAGCAGCTGGCGGTGCGCAACGCGGTGCTCGGGGTGTCGTGGTTCTGGTTCGTCGGCACCGTGCTGACCTCGCAGTTGCCGACCTACGCCGAGGTCAACCTGGGCGGCTCGGCGACGCTGTACATCTTCGCGCTGGCGTTGTTCTCGGTCGGCACCGGGGTCGGCTCAATGCTGTGCGAAAAGCTGTCGGCACGCACGGTCGAGATCGGCCTGGTGCCGCTGGGCGCGTTCGGCATGACCGCCTTCATGCTCGACCTGGCGCTGACCCGCACCGGCGCGGCGACGGTGACGGGCCTGGACGTTGCCGGCTTCCTGCAGCAGCCCGGCGGGTGGCGCACAGTGATCGACCTGCTCGGCATCGGCCTGTTCACCGGCTTCTTTGTGGTGCCGCTGTTCGCGCTGATCCAGAGCCGTACGCCCAAATCGGAAATGTCGCGGGTGTTCGCCGGGCTGAACATCCAAAACTCCGGTTTCATTGTGCTGGCGGCGGTGCTCGGGCTGGCATTGCAATTGCCCTCGTTCGAGCTGGGCGGGGTGCGCGTGCCGATGCCGGAGCTGGACATCCCGCAGGTGTTTCTGGCGCTGGCGATCGCAAACGCCGCGGTGGCGATCTGGATCTTCACGATCGTGCCGGAGTTCCTGATGCGCTTCCTCAGCTGGGTGCTGGTGCGCACGCTGTACCGGCTGCGCCCGCGCGGCATCCACCACATTCCCGACGAAGGCGCGGCGCTGGTGGTGTGCAACCACGTCAGCTACATGGACGCGCTGATCCTGGCCGCCTGCATTCCGCGGCCGGTGCGCTTCGTCATGTATTACAGGATCTTCAACGTGCCGGTGATGCGCTGGATCTTCCGCACCGCCAAGGCGATCCCGATCGCCGGCGCCCGCGAGAACCCGGCGCTGATGCAGCGCGCGTTCGACGGGATCGACGCCGCGCTGGCCGAAGGCGAGATCGTGTGCATTTTCCCCGAGGGCGCGCTGAGCAAGGACGGGGAGATATCGGCGTTCAAATCCGGGGTCGAGAAGATCCTCGAACGCCGGCCGGTACCGGTGATCCCGATGGCATTGCGCGGGATGTGGACCAGCATGTGGAGCCGGCGCGACGGACGGCTGGCCCGGATGCGTGTGCCGCGTCGCTTCCGCGCGCAGATCGGGGTCGTTGCCGATGCGCCACTGGATGGCGCACAGGTGGACGCCGCGATGCTGGAGGCCAAGGTGCGCGCGCTGCGTGGCGACGCGGCCTGATCGGTCGGCCCAGTGCAGCCCGGACCCGCTTGGCTCAGCTCACAAAGCCGGCGATCACGAACAGCGCCAGCACCGCCAGCCATGCCAGCAGGCTGCGCCAGACCAGACTCATCGCGTCGCGCAGTTCGGGCAGATCGGAAAGCCCAGGTCCGGCTGACGCCGTACCCGATCCGCTGCCGCTGCCGCTGCCGCTGAAGCTGTCATCGTCGATGCCGCCATCGCCGACGGCGTAGTCGCTTCCCTCATCGGCCCTCTCGTCATCGGCCATCTCGCGGCGGACGCTGGCGCGCGCCGCGGCGCCGAGGAAGCGGTTGTCCACGCCGAACGAGGCGCCACCGGCCGAACGCCAGGCGCCCAGCACGGCGTCGAAATTGCCCACCAACGCCAGCGCGAGGGTCATCAGCTGGGCGACCGGCCATTCCAGCACCGCCAGCCAGATGCGCGCGCCCTGCCGGGTGTTGGCCGGCACCCGCGAGGCACTGTCGCCCACCGCGGCCAGCGCGCTCAGGCGATACGCCATCGCGCCCACCGGACCGAGCACCAGGAACCAGAACAGCACGCCGAACCAGCGCCGCAGGGCATTGCGGAATACCGTCTCGACCAGGCCGGAGCGGCTGCCCGACGCATCCGCACTGTCCGCCAGCTGCGCCATCCGCTCGCGCCGGCTGTCCGCATCGGGGGCGTCGAGGATCGCATCGACGTCGCGGTCGAGGTCGCGCGGACCCCACACGAAAAACAGTACCGCGATGCCGAACACCAGTTGGGCGATGCCCAGCAAGCGCCCGTCCAGGGCCAGCTGGAAGAAGCCGACCACCAGCACCGGCGGCAGCAATGCCAGCACGATGCCCCAGCGTCCGCGCCAGAAACTGCCTTCGCCAAAACGGTCGTTGAGCCAGCCGACCAGGTCCGCGTACCAGCCGAACCGGCGCACCGCGACGGCGAGCGACGGCGCCAGGTGGCCGAGCACGAGCGCCACGATGGTGGCGATCAAGGTGATGGACATGCTGGTTTCCCTCCCGGGATCGCGATGCGCGCGGTCGAGCACGCAGATGAGCCGATTCTAACGGCTGGGAGTGTCCTGCAACGCCCCTCGACGAGGCGGGGATTCCATCGATGGCGCCCGGCCTCAGCGGGACCTGGACGCCATCGCCGCCAGCCAGCAATCGGTCAGCCAGCGCGAGATCGAAATCGTCGGCGACAGCCGCAGGCCCACGCCGTCGTCACTGTCGGCGACACTGGCCGCACGCACCTCGTCCACAGTGAACCAGCGCGCGTCTTCGAGCTCGTCGTCCACCTGCGGTGGGTCGGGATGGGCCAGCGCGATGAAGCCGAGCATCAACTGACCCGGGAACGGCCACGGCTGCGAGGCCAGGTAGCGGCACGCACGCACGCGCACACGCGACTCCTCCAGCACTTCGCGCGCGACGGTCTGCTCCAGCGTTTCACCCGGCTCGACAAATCCCGCCAGCACCGAATACCGCCGTGGCGCCCAGCCCGGCTGGCGCCCCAGCAGCAGGCGCTCGCCATCGGTCACCGCCACGATCACCGCCGGATCGGTGCGCGGATAGTGCTCCTGGCCGCACTGGCCGCAACGGCCGAGCCAGCCACCACGCTCGAACCCGATCTCGCCGGCGCACACGTTGCAGTACCGGTAGCGGCTGCGCCAGTGCTGCAGCGCACGCGCCTGCGCGTACACGCTGGCGTGGAAGGCCGACCACTGCGCGGCGGCGGTGCGCAGGTCGACCCGGCCGGGCGCCTCGACCGCGGTCAGGCGGGCGTCCAGTGCGAACCAGCCCCGCCGCTCGCCATCCAGCCCCAGGAAGATCGCCGCGCCGGTGCCGCCCGGCCCCTGGCTGATCTGCTCGCCCAACGGCGCGAACACGCCGCCCGCCCCGTCGGCCAGCGCGAGACCGGCCTCGTCGAGCAGCAGCACCCGCGATTGCGCCCACAGCGCCGACAGCGCCTGTGGATCGCCACGCAACAGGTCGGCGCGATCCAGCGCTCCGTGGCAGGAGGGATCGTCGCGGGCGGGGATCAGCGCCGACCAGTCACCGGAAAAACGGGCATCGACGTCGGCAAACGCACCGGCTTCGACAAACGCGAAGGGCGCGTCGGCCGCTGTCACGCAGCGAACGACGAGCCGCAGCCGCAGGTGGTTTTCGCGTTCGGGTTGCGGATCACGAACTGCGCGCCGTGCAGGCTCTCGGTGTAATCGACCACCGCGCCCATCAGGTACTGCAGGCTCAGCGGATCGACCAGCAAGGTGACGCCGTCGGTCTTCACCGCAAGGTCGTCCTCGGCCTGTTCCTCGTCGAACTCGAAGCCGTACTGGAAGCCCGAACAGCCTCCACCCTGGATATAGACCCGCAACTTGAGCGCCGGATTGCCCTCTTCCACCACCAGCTCGGCGGCCTTGGCCGCAGCGGCGGAGGTGAACTGCAGGGGGGATTCGAGCGACTGGTAATCCGGCGCGCTGTCGAGGCCGGGCAAGGGGATGATCTGGCTTTCCATCCACTCAGGATGGGGGGTTCGCGCCGGGCATTCAAGCGCCGGGCGGGCGACGATTCATTCCATCGCCGTCGATGCCGGCGCAATGGTGGCGGGCGGATTCGCCGCGGTCACCTCGGCCCAGGAGAAGGACTGCGTGATTGCCGCCCCCGAGCGCGGCTGCAGACGCACCGTCACCCGCACCGGGCTGAAGCCTTCCGGCAGGAACACATCGCCCTTCACCTGCTGGAAATACTTGAACGAGAACGGCACCCGCTCGGCCTTGTCGTGCTGCCGCAGGCCGTCCCAGTCCAGCGTCTGCAGCTTGCCGTTGCTGGAGCCTTCGATCGACAGGCTCAGCTGGCCGCTGCTCACCGCGCCGCGGTTGAGGTTCTGGGTCAGGGTCGCCTGGAACTGCCAGGCGCTGTCGTTCTGCGGTTCCATCTTCAGCGCGTGCACGGTCAGGCCGCGACGCTGCGAGGTCGCGCCCACCAGCCGCTCATAGAACGCGACGTCCGCGCGCAGGCCGGCGATCTCCTCGTCGCGCTCGGACAGGGCTCCCTGCAGGTCGCGGTTGGCATCGCGGCTGATCTGGTCGGAGCGGCCGAGGGTCGCGACCTGCTGTTTCAGGTCATCGAAACGGGCCTGCAACTGCTCGTGCGCCTGCTCGCTGGCGGCCAGCCGGGTCCGCACATCGGTCGAGGCCGGTGACACGGTCCGCCACAGCCCCCAGCCGCCGAACACCAGCGCGAGCACGAATACCGTCGCCAGCACGATCGGCCCACGGCCACGCCAGCCGGCAAGCGGCGGGTGGGCTGCGGTTTTTTTGCCATTGCCCGGCGGCTTGCTGCCTGGCGGACTGGCAGCAGGCTGACTGTCGTCGCCGGATTTTTCGGATGCCGATACAGGTTCGGTGGGGATCATGGCGGCTGCCGGAAGCGCGCGACACGGTGCGCGGCGACCAGCCTACAACGCCACCAATACCCCGGTCAGCCGGCGGCGACGGCGAACCCGGCGATCCCTTCAGCTTCGTTCAACTCGGCGATCCGCGCTTCGGCGGCTTCCACATGCAGCAGGCGACCGGTAAGGACCGAGCCGGCCGTCATCTGGACCACCTTGTAGTAGACGTTGCCCTCCACCCTCGCCTTCGCCCCCAGCTCGATCCGCTCGCTGGAGTGGATGTCGCCGTCGACCCGGCCATTGATGACCATCACCGGCGCGCGCACCTCCCCTTCGATACTGCCATTGTCGGCCAGGGTAAGCATCGCCTTCTGGCCTTCCTCGGCGATCAGCTTGCCGATCACCCGGCCTTCGACATACAGCCCGCCACTGAAATGGAAGTCACCGCGGATCACCACCTGCGGCCCGATCAGCGTATCGATCTGGCTCGCCGGCAGGCTGGTCTTTTTCTTGGACAACATCAGGTGTCTCCTGTTTGCGAAGGTTGTGCCCACGCCAGCGCCTGGTCGACGGACGGGGAGGAACCCTCACCCCGCAACGACACCCGCACCCGCTGTGGCGTAAATCCCGGCGGCAGCATCACGCTGCCCTTGAGCTGCTGGAAATAACGGAACGAATACGCCTGCGCCGGTGCGCCCGCACGCTGGTGCAGGTCCTCCCAGGGAATGCTGGCGAGCTTGCCGTTGCGCACGCCCTCGACCGCGAAGCGCAACTTGCCGGCGCTGATCGCCCCACGCTGGAGGGTCTGGGTCAGCACGATCTGGTAACGCCAGGTGCCACCATCTTCGGCACTGAATTCCGCCGAATGCACGTTCAGTCCCTTCGGCTGCCCCGTCGCCCCGGCCAGGCGCTCATAGAACGCCAGATTGGCGCGCAGATCGCCGATCTCCTCGTCGCGCTCGGCCAGCGTCTGCTGGACCTCCAGGTTGGCCGCCCGGCTGATCTGGTCCGAGCGCTCCAGGATGGCCTGCCGCTGACTCAACGTCTGCAACCGGGTGCGGGCCTGCTTCAGTTCGCTGCGGGCGGATTCCAGCGCCGAACTCAGGCCCGGCAACTGCGGCGCGGCGTGCCAACTGGCGACCAGCCAGGCGGCGGCGACCGTCAGCAGCCATGCCAGCACCAGCACCGCCAGCAACAGCGGACGCCGGCCGGGCCGATGCGGCACGATCACATAACGCGTGTGGTCTGTTTTCCCCATGCCGCAATGGCGATACCGCCGCCGGAGCTCCCTATACTCGTAAGCGCCCCCGAGTCTACCGAGGTTGCCCGATGACAGATGCGCACCTGTTCGCAATTGGTGTGGTTCTCGCTTGGCTGGCGGGCATCCGGGTCTACATGACCGTATTCGGCATCGGCCTGGCGGGCTTTTTCGGCTGGCTCGATCTGCCCCAGGCGCTGGAGGTCACCGCCTCGCCATGGGTCATGGGCGTGTCGGGGGTGCTGGCCGCCACCGAATTCTTCGCCGACAAGATCCCCGGCGTCGATTCGCTCTGGGATCTGCTGCAAACGGTGGCCCGGGTGCCCGCCGGCGCGTTTCTCGCCGCTGCCACCCTGTCGCCCGACGGCAGCCTCGGCGCCGGTGCACTGGCGACCGGTGCCGGCGTGGCGTTGACCAGCCACCTGCTGAAATCCGGCTCACGCGCCTTGCTCAACACCTCGCCGGAACCCGTCACCAACTGGACCGCGAGCCTCACCGAAGACGTCGCCACGGTTGGCGGGCTGGCGCTGGTATTCAACTATCCGTGGGTCGCGTTGGCGATCGCGGTACTGATCAGCGCGACCGTGGCGGTTGGCCTGTGGTGGCTGTGGCGCAAGCTGTTCCGCCGCCGGCCCAAATCCACCTATCCCTGACCACACCAGGGTTTGAACCGCATCGCAACGACCACGCAGGCGCCGGCCTGACGACCTGGCCTCAGGCGCAGGTCGCGGGTGGGGAATTCTGTGTGTCGACGGATCAGCTGCCGGTGCGGGTCAGCAGGTAGTTCTGGTCGCCCAGGCGATCCATCAGGCTGAGCTGCGTCTCGATCCAGTCGATGTGCTCTTCCTCGGACTCCAGGATGTCGACGAACAATTCACGGCTGACGTAGTCGCTGACGCTCTCGCAATGTGCGATCGCCTCGCGCAGCAGCGGCAGCCCGTCCAGTTCCAGGGCGAGATCGCAATTGAGCACCTCACGCGGGTTCTCGCCGATGCGCAGCTTGCCCAGTGCCTGGAAGTTCGGCAGGCCATCGAGGAACAGGATCCGCTCCGACAGCTTGTCGGCGTGCTTCATCTCGTCGATCGATTCCTCGTACTCGTGCTCGGCGAGCTCCTTCAGGCCCCAGTTCTTCAGCATCTTGGCGTGCAGGAAGTACTGGTTGATCGCGGTCAGCTCGTTGTAGAGCGCCTTGTTGAGGAATTCGATGACCTTCGCGTCGCCCTTCATGGCCATGCTCCATCAGCTGGGGGATGGCCCACTGTAGACGGTTCCGGCCATCGCCGGCGAAACGCGAATCGGGTGCGCCCGCAAGCGCGAACCATTGGCGTTTGCAGGCGCGCAGCGCACCCGCTCTGCGCCGGATCAGGCGGCCTGGCGCAAGACCGGTAGCGGCAGATTGCGGGCGGCGCAGGTCTCTTCCAGCAGGCCGGTCGCCATGTCCACGCAACTGCCGCAGCAGGAGCCGGTGCCGGTGCGCATGGTCAGTTCAGCCATGGACCTGCAACCGGCTTCCGCCGCCTGGCGGATGTCGTGGTCGGTTACCCCGTTGCAGATGCAGACGTACACGTTGAGCAAGCCGGAGACACAGCCGGATCGGCTGCAGGCGCAATTCAACTACGAATGAGAATTATTGTCAATTAGATGAATTATCGCCATTGCCGCCGCCCCGCAACGGCGCCCGGAACGGCCGTCCCGTACCCGTGGTGCGTGGACGCTGCCGGTTCCAGCCCGTCAAGCTCGGCCCCGGCAGCGGCACCGCCTGGTCGCCCGCCACATGCTGGGCGAACGGCGCCAGATGCTGCAGGGCGCTCGCATAGACATCGCGCTTGAACATCACCACATGCTCCAGCGGGTACCAGAAATCGACCCAGCGCCAATGGTCGAACTCGGGCTTGTCGGTCACGTCCAGCTGCAGGTCGGTCTCCTGACCGGTCAGGCGCAACAGGAACCAGACCTGCTTCTGGCCGATGCAGACCAGCCGGTCATTGCGGCGGATGGAGCGCTGCGGCAGCCGATAGCGCAGCCAGCCCGGCGTCGCGCCCAGCACTTCGACGTGCTCGGGACGCAGTCCGGTTTCCTCGCGCAGCTCGCGGTACATCGCCTCCACCGGCGTCTCGTCGGTGTTCATCCCGCCCTGCGGGAACTGCCACCCGTCGCGATGCACCCGCCGCGCCCAGAACAGGCGACCATCGGAATGCATCAGCACGATGCCTACATTGGGTCGATAACCGTCCGGATCGATCACGATGCGGACTCCGAATTGACTGCCTCCGACTCTGCCACGCGCCCCCGCCCACGACAAGCCGACGGCCGATCCGGCGGGACGTTTGACAACGCCGGCCGGCCCAAGCAAAATTTGCGGCTCGCCGCGGTTCCGTGGCGGCAGGTCGTCGGCTATGTAGCTCAGCCGGTTAGAGCACAGCACTCATAATGCTGGGGTCGGTGGTTCGAGTCCACCCATAGCCACCATGCGGCGATCACTCCGGAGCGAGACCGGAAACACAGCCAACCCCGCGTAACTGCGGGGTTTTTTGTGCGCGCTGGGTTTCCGGCTTTCCTCGCCACCCCATCCCGACCGGCGACAGCAGGGAAAGGCCAGGGTCGACGGAGACCCGGGGCTGGCAGCCACACCTTCGTCGCTTATGCGGCATCCATAACGCTCGCATCCATGCGCTTTGGGAAGCGGGGTCTTTCGAGGCCTGCGGGCAGTTGTTCGCGCCGTTTTGTTACTACAATTAGCACCATGCACCTGACCGATACCCAGCGCCGCCTGCTCGCGTTCCTGCGCGAACACATCGCCCGACACGGCTATCCGCCCTCGCAGATGGAGATCGCGGGGGCATTCGGATTCCGCCAGAACCGCTCGGCGCGCTACCACCTGGAAGCCTTGGCGCAGGCCGGCTTGATCGAGCTGTCGGCCGGGCGTGCACGCGGCATCCGGCTGACCTCCTCCGACTCCGACTCCGAAGCGGCTGCGTCGGTCCGGCCCGACGGACTCCTGCAGGTGCCGCTACTGGGCCGGGTCGCGGCGGGCTCGCCGATCGGCTCGGACCCGGAGGTGCGGCGGGAGATCACCCTGGATCCGTCGCTGTTCCGCCTGCGCCCGGATTACCTGCTGGAGGTCGAGGGCGAGTCGATGCTGCTCGATGCCATCCTGCCGGGCGACCTGATCGGCGTGCATCGCACGCCGCAGGCGCGCAACGGCCAGACCGTGGTCGCACGCATCGAGGGCGAGTTGACGGTCAAGC
>DASTUE010000180.1:0-11309 GCA_035759805.1 Lysobacter sp.
GACTTCGACATCTTCTCGACGTGGCCGATGTGGACCGGCTGGCCATCCGCCTTCAGGGTCGCGCCAACGACATGGCCGCGCTCGTCGCGCCGCACGTTCACGTCCGCGGGGTTGATCCATTCGCGATGGCCGGCGCCGTCCTCGCGATAGTAGGTGTCGGCGATCACCATGCCCTGGGTCAGCAACCGCGCAGCCGGTTCGTCGCTGCGCACCAGGCCCTGGTCGCGCAGCAGCTTGTGGTAGAAGCGGAAATACAGCAGGTGCAGGATCGCGTGCTCGATGCCGCCGATGTACTGGTCGACCGGCAGCCAGTAGTCGGCGCGCGCGTCCACCTGGGTATCGGCGCCGGGCGAGGTGTAGCGCGCGTAGTACCAGCTCGACTCCATGAAGGTGTCGAAGGTATCGGTCTCGCGCTCGGCGGCGCCGCCGCACTGCGGGCAGGTGGTCCTGCGCCACTCGGGGTCGGCCTTGATCGGCGAGCGCACGCCGGAGAACTCGACGTCCTCGGGGAGCACTACCGGCAGCTGGTCTTCCGGCACCGGTACCGCGCCGCACTTCCCGCAGTAGATCACCGGGATCGGGCAGCCCCAGTAGCGCTGGCGGCTCACGCCCCAGTCGCGCAGGCGGAAGTTCACCCGGCGCGCGCCGCGGCCTTCGGCCTCCAGCTTCGCGGCCAGCGCATCGAAGGCCTGCCGGTAATCCATGCCGTCGAACTCGCCGGAGTTCACCAGCCAGCCACGCTCGGTGTACGCGCCGCGTTCGAGGATGCCTTCGCGGAACTGCGCGACCACCTGCACCGCGGCGTCCGTGGCGTACACATCGAAGTTGCCGCCGCCGTGCAGTGCCGCGGCCATGGCATCGCCGTTGCCGCTGGCGAGGTCGCGGCCGATCTCGCGCACTGCGTCGCGCACCGCGTCGGGCACCACCACCATCTTCACCGGCAGCTGGTACTTGCGGGCGAACTCCCAGTCGCGCTGGTCGTGGCCGGGCACCGCCATCACCGCGCCGGTGCCGTAGCCCATCAGCACGAAGTTGGCGACGTAGACCGGCAGTTCCTCGCCGCTGAGCGGATGGATCGCGCGCAGCCCGGTATCCATGCCGCGCTTGTCCTGGGTCTCCAGTTCCGCCTCGGACACACCGCCCTTGCGCAGCCCGCCGATGAACGTCGCCAGCGCCGCGTCGCCGTCCGCGGCGCGCTGCGCCAGCGGGTGCTCGGCGGCGATGCTGATGAAGGTCGCGCCCATCAGGGTGTCCGGGCGGGTGGTGAACACGTGCAGTTCGCCGCCGCCGCGGATGGCGAACGCGATCTCCAGGCCTTCCGAGCGCCCGATCCAGTTGCGCTGCATGGTCTTGACCGGTTCCGGCCAACCGTCGAGCGCGTCGAGCCCGTCGAGCAGTTCCTGCGCGTAGTCGGTGATCTTCAGAAACCACTGCGGGATCTCGCGCTTTTCCACCAGCGCGCCGGTGCGCCATCCGCGGCCGTCGATTACCTGCTCGTTGGCGAGCACGGTCTGGTCCACCGGGTCCCAGTTCACCACCGAGTTCTTGCGGTAGGCCAGGCCCTGCTTCATCAGCCGCACGAACATGCGCTGCTCGTGCACGTAGTAATCGGGCCGGCAGGTGGCGAACTCGCGCGACCAGTCGATCGCGTAGCCCATCGCCTTGAGCTGCGCGCGCATGTGTTCGATGTTGGCGTAGGTCCACTTCGCCGGCGCGGTATGGTTCTTGATCGCCGCGTTCTCTGCCGGGAGCCCGAAAGCGTCCCAGCCCATCGGCTGCAGCACGTTCTTGCCGGTCATCCGCTGGTAACGGCTGATCACGTCGCCGATGGTGTAGTTGCGCACGTGGCCCACGTGCAGCGCCCCCGACGGGTACGGCAGCATCGACAGGCAGTAGTACTTCGGCTTCGAAGCGTCCTCGGCCACCTCGTAGGCACGGGTACGCGCCCAGTACTGCTGCGCCGCGGATTCGATGGCGGCAGGCTGGTAGGCGGCGGGATCGTGGTGCCCGTCGACGGGGTTTGCGGCTTCGGTGGACACGGCGCTGCAGCGTGGGGAGGGACCGTGAAGCCTACCCCAGCGCACTGAGGGCCGCCATGGCTATGATCCCGGAATGGAGACGCGCATCGCCCCGCCCTGGTCGGTGTCCCGCTGGTTCAACGGCGACGGTTTGTCGCTGGAATCGCTGCGCGGACGCCCGGTGTTCCTGCACGCCTTCCAGATGCTGTGCCCCGCCTGCGTGCAGCACGCGGTGCCGCAAAGCCTGAAGGTCGCCGAGGCGTTCAGCGGCACCGATCTCGCGGTGGTCGGCCTGCACACGGTGTTCGAACACCACCACGCGATGGGGCCGGAGGCGCTGGCCGTGTACCTGCACGAGAACCGGATCGGCTATCCGGTGGGGGTGGACGCGCATCGCGACGGCGATCCGGTGCCGCTGACCATGCGCGCCTACGCCATGCAGGGCACACCGACGCTATGCCTGGTCGACCGCGGCGGGCGCTTGCGCCTGCAGCACTTCGGCCTGCTCGACGACCTGCGCCTGGGCGCCCGCATCGCGAGCCTGCTCGCCGAACCCGCGCCGCGGTTGGATTTACCCGGCGGCGCCCCAATCTCCGGGTGAACGCCCCCCCCTGGACCGCGCCATGACCGACGCCGCCAAGCTGCACGTGTTCGACGCAACCACCGACCGCTTCGAGGCGGATGTCATCCAGCGCTCGCTGCAGGTGCCGGTGCTGGTCGACTTCTGGGCGACCTGGTGCGGACCGTGCCGCACCCTCGGCCCGTTGCTGGAAAAGCTGGCCGGCGAGTACAACGGCGCCTTCGAGCTGGCCAAGGTGGACGTGGACAAGGAGCAGCAGCTGTCCGCCGCGTTCCAGATCCGTTCGGTGCCGACCGTGGTGCTGGTGAAGGACGGGCAACTGGTCGACGGGTTCCCGGGCGCGCTTCCGGAAGGCCAGTTGCGCGAGTTCCTGGGGCACCACGGGATCGAACCGGCGGACGCGGCGCCGGTGCTGGAAGGCTTCGAAGGCGTGTCGCCGATGGCGGCGCCCGACGCACCGCCCCCGGTGGACCCGCATGCGGAGGTCCTGCGGTTGCGCAAGGCGATCGAAGCCACACCCGACGACCAACAGCTGAAGCTGGACCTGGCGCTGGCCTTGTTGGCCACCGGCGGCGCGCAGGAAGCGGGCCGACTGCTCGACGCGTTGCCGGCCAATCTCTCCACCGACGATCGCGCGGTGAAGGCGCGGGCGAAGCTCGACTTCGCCGCCATCCTGCGCGACGCACCGCCACCGCAGACCCTGCGCGCCGCGATCGACGCCGACCCCGACGACCTGCGCGCGCGGCATCTGCTGGGCGTGCACGAGATCGTCTCCGGCGACCCGGAGGCCGGGCTCGAGCAGTTCCTGGAGATGCTGCGCCGCGACCGCACGTTCGCGGACGGCTTGCCCAGGCAGGCGCTGATCGACGCCTTCCGCATCGTCGACGACGAAGACCTGGTCGGCCGCTACCGGCGCCGGATGTCGTCGCTGCTGCTGGCCTGAGCGGCATGCGCACGTTTTCCGCGCCGCTGCTGCGGCTGGGGCTCAACCTGTGGCCGCCGTTCCTGTTCACCGGGATCCATGTCTCGCACATCGGCGACGACTTCCGCAGCGCGCGGGTCGAGTTGCGGATGCGGCCGTGGAACCGCAACTACGTGGGCACCCACTTCGGCGGCTCGCTGTTCGCGATGACCGATCCGTTCTGGATGCTGCTGGTGATGCACGCGATCGGCGACGGCCACATCGTCTGGGACAAGGCCGCGCACATCGAATTCGAGAAACCCGGGCGCGGCCCGGTGACGGCGGAGTTCCTGCTGGATGACGCGACGCTCGACGAGTTGCGCGCGGCTGCGGCCGACGGAGGCAAGGTGCTGCGCTGGTTCGAAACGCCGGTGCGCGATGCATCCGGGGACGTGGTGGCGACGGTGCGCAAGCAGCTCTACCTCCGGCGCAAGCGGGACAAACTACAATCTCCGGATGAGCGCCCAACCTACCCGCGGTAAACGCCTGCAACGGCTGTTCCTGACCGGGCTGCTGACCCTGCTGCCGATCTGGCTGACCTGGGTGGTGGTCAAGTTCGTGTTCGGGTTGCTGTCGGACCTGAGCCGGCCACTGGTGGGGCCGCTGCTGGCCAACCTGGCGCAAGCCAATCCGCGCATTCTGGCGTGGCTGCAGGATCCCTGGGTGGAGACCGCGATCGCCCTGCTGGCGACGGTGGCGGTGATCCTGCTGTCGGGCCTGATGACCCGGCGCGTGATCGGCCAGCGGTTGCTCAAATGGTTCGAAGTGCTGGTCGCGCGGATCCCGCTGGCAAGCACCATCTACGGCAGCGCGCGCAAGCTGCTCGACATCCTGCAGACCCAGCCCGACGGCACCCAGCGGGTGGTGTTGATCGACTTCCCGCACGACCAGATGAAGTCGGTGGGCTTCGTCACCCGGGTGATCCGCGAACGCGGCACCGGCCGCGAGCTTGCGGCGGTGTATGTCCCGACCACGCCGAACCCGACTTCGGGCTACCTGGAGATCGTGCCGGTGGAGAAGATCACCCCGACCGACTGGACCGTGGACGAGGCGATGGCGTTCATCATTTCCGGTGGCGCGGTGTCGCCGGATTCGATTCCGTTCTCAGTCGAACACGCCGTCGCCGCGGCGAAACGCGGGGAATGAAAAGGGCCGGCAATGCCGGCCCTTTCGTGTCACCGCAGGCGCAGTTTCACGCGCGGCTGTCGCGGCGCCCGGCCCAGGCACCCTGGCCCGACCGCTTCGGGCCGGCGTGGGCGCTGCGCGCGGCGGGCTTGCCGTGCGCACGATGCGCACCCTTGCCGGCGGTGGCACGCCCCTGCGGACGCTGGCCCTGGCGCTGGCCGCCGCCGTTCTTCGGGATCGGCGTATCCAGGCGGATCGGCTTGCTCGGTGCGAAGCCTTCGACCACGTCCATCTGCAGGTCGACCTTCAGCATGCGCTGGATCTGGTTGAGCAGCCCGCCTTCTTCCGGCGACACCAGCGACAGCGCCTCGCCCTGCGCGCCGGCACGGCCGGTGCGGCCGATGCGGTGGATGTAGTCCTCCGCGACCATCGGCAGGTCGTGGTTGACCACCAGCGGCAGGTCGGGGATGTCGAGCCCGCGCGCGGCGACGTCGGTGGCGACCAGCACCCGGGCCTTGCCGGCCTTGAACTGGTTGAGCGCCTTCTGCCGCTGCGCCTGGCTCTTGTTGCCGTGGATCGCGACGGCGCGGAGGCCGGCGGCTTCGAGCTGCTCGGCCAGGCGGTTGCAACCGTGCTTGGTCTTGCCGAACACCAGCACCTGGTCGGTGTGGCGCTTGCTCAGGATCTGGATCAGCAGGTCGCGCTTGCGCGAACCGTCGACCGGGTGCACGCGGTGCACGATGGTCTCGGCGATGGTGTTGTTGGCGGCGACCTGGACCTGCTGCGGGTTGCGCATGAACTCCAGCGCGAGCGCCTTGATCCGCGGTTCGAAGGTGGCCGAGAACAGCAACGTCTGGCGCTCCTTCGGCACCCGGCCGAGGATCCGCTTGATCGGCGGCAGGAAGCCCATGTCGAGCATCCGGTCGGCCTCGTCGAGCACCAGTACCTCGATCGCGTCGAGCTTGGCGCTGCCCCGCTCCATGTGGTCGATCAGGCGCCCCGGGGTCGCGACCAGGACGTCGGCGCCGCGGCGCAGGTTGTCGACCTGCGGGCCCATGCCGGCGCCACCGTAGATGGTGGTCACGTTGAGGTGCAGGTGGCGGCCATAGGTCTTGATGCTGTCGGCGACCTGGACCGCGAGCTCGCGGGTCGGCACCAGCACCAGCGCGCGCGGCTTGCGCGGGCCCTTGGCCGGGGTGATCTTCGACAGGCGCTGCAGCAGCGGCAGGCCGAACGCGGCGGTCTTGCCGGTGCCGGTCTGGGCGGCGCCGAGCACGTCCTGCCCGGACAGCACCAGCGGGATCGCCTGGGCCTGGATCGGGGTCGGGACGGTGAAGGAATTTTCGGCGAGCGCACGCAGCAAGGCGGGCGACAGCCCGAGGGAATCGAACGTCATGGGAACTCCAGTCGGTGGATGACGGCGCCGGAAGGTTCCGGGCCGTGCCTGCGCGACGAGAGGACGTTGCGGCGAGTGCGGCTGTGATCAGCCGTGCGCAGTACGGGGTGGATGGTACGCCAATGCGGCTGAATGGGGAATGGCGCGCCTGCCCCGGCGGTCGCCGGTCAGGCCAGCAGGGCGGCGAACGCCTCGCCGTCGACCGGATGGCCGATCCAGTAGCCCTGGGCCAGGTCGCAGCCGCGCTCGCGCAGGATCGCGTACTGCCCTTCCTTCTCGACCCCCTCGGCGACCACAGTGATCCCCAGCGAGTGCGCCATCGCGATGATCGCGGTGGTCAGCGCCAGGTCGTCCGGGTCGCGCAGCACGTCGGAGATGAAGCTGCGATCGATCTTGACGCCGTCCGCCGGGATCCTGCGCAGGTGGCTGAGGCCGGAGAACCCGGTGCCGAAGTCGTCCAGCCACACCTTGACCCCGGTGTTGCGCAACCGGGCCAGCAGGGCCGCGGTGTGCAGTTCGTCGCCGAGCACCGCGGTCTCGGTCAGCTCGATGTGCAGCTGCTGAGCCGCCAGCCCGGTCTCGCGCAGGGTTTCGGCGACCTGTTGCGGCAGCAGGCCGCTGCGCAGCTGCCGCGGCGACACATTGACCGAGATGAACAGGTCCTGCGCGTGCGGGAAATCACGGTGCCAGCGCCGCGCCTCGGTGCAGGCGGTGCGCAGCACGTGCGGGCCGATGACGTCGATCAGCCCGCTCTGTTCCGCCACGTCGATGAACACCGACGGGGCGATGCTGCCCTGTTCCGGATGGTGCCAGCGCAACAGCGCCTCGGCACCGACCAGCCGACCGTCGCCCAGGCGGTAGATCGGCTGGTAGGCCAGGCTGAGCTCGCCGCGCTCCCACGCGCCACGCAGGTCCTGCTCGATGCGCACGCTGCGCTCCACCGCCTGGTCCATCGCGCGGCTGTAGAAGCGATGGCAGCTCTTGCCGGCGTGCTTGGCCTCGTACATCGCGATGTCGCCGTTCTTCATCAGCGCAGTGGCGCTGGCCGCGTCGTCGGGGAACAGGGTGATGCCGATCGAGGTGCCGAGGAACACCTGGCGGCCGTGGATCAGCAACGGCTGCGCCAGCAGGTCGACCAGCAACTCGGCCAGGCTGGCGGCCCGGGTGCGAAGCTCCTGTCCGGCACCGTCGCCGTCTTCCAGCAGGACCACGAACTCGTCCCCGCCAAAGCGCGCGATCACGGAGGCACCACCGGCGAACCCCTCGACCGCATCGCGGATGCGGTTGGCGAACTGCACCAGCACCTCGTCGCCTGCCTCGTGGCCGAGGGTGTCGTTGACCCGCTTGAAGTCGTCGACGTCGGCGAACAGCAGCGCGAGCTGACGGCCGGCGCCGCGCAATTGCATCAGCCGCTGGTCCAGGTTCTCGCGGAACGCCAGGCGATTGCCGAGCCCGGTCAGCACGTCGGTGTAGGCCATGCGACGGACGTCGCGGTCGTGGCGTGCAATGCTCTCGCCCATGCGCCCGAACGCGCGCATCAGGTCGCCGACCTCGTCATGGCGCCCGGTCTCCGGGATCGGGGTGCCGAAGTTGCCGGCCTCGATCTCGCGCGCGACGTCGCCGAGCATCCGGATCGGGCTCACCAGGGTGCGCTGCAGCACCAGCACCGCGATCCCGCCTAGGCCGAGCAGCGCCAGCAACGCGACCAGCACCCACCACAGGTGGCGGGTTCCCAGCGCTGCCAGCCGCGCTTCGAGCGCCTCGGTGGCGCGGCTTTCGTCGGCCCGCACCGAATCGAGCGAGTAGCCGATGCGGACCCCTCCAAGGTGCTGGTCGCCCAGCCGGATCGGGGCCGCGATGTCGAGCACGCTGTCGCTCCATTGCGCATGCACCGACTCGGCCGAGACCGCCTCGTAGGCCAGCGGGTCGCGCATCGCCTGGCCATAGGTCGGGATGTCGCCGGAACCGTCGTGGAGGATGTTGCCCTTGTTGTCGTACACCAGCACGTAGCTGACGTCGGGCTGGCTCAGCACGCCGCGGGTGATGTCGCCGATCTCGTCGAGGTCGAAGTAATACAGCGGGTTGACCAGCGCGTCGGCGACCTGGCTCGCCAGCGCCTTGCCATGCTCCATCAGGCGTTCGAACACCAGCCCGTGCATCGCATCGCGACTGTGTCCGGCGACCTGCTGCTGGACCGCGCCCTGGCGCTGGAGCATCAGCATGACCACCACGAGCATCAGCAGCAGCGTCGCACCGACCAGTACGGAGAACTTGGCGTGCAACCCCCGCGGCCGCCAGTCGAACCTCATTCGACCTCCGCGCGGACCCGGGCCACGCCGTTGCCGAGTTCGCGCAACGCGGCGCCGGTGTCGTCGCCGATCGGCAGGAACCGGGTGGTGCCGAAGAAGCGCAGCAACGCCTCGCGCGCATCCGGGTCGGAACCGGCTTCCAGCAACACCTCGCGCAACCGCTGGCGAATGCGGGGGTCGAGGTCGCCGCGCGCCATCTCGATGGCTCGCGGATAGGCCTGGCTGCGATCGATCACCAGCAAATCCTTGCGGTACGACGGGGGCATCCGTTGGGGATTGCCCCAGTCGAGGTTGCTCATGGTGCCGGCGTCGGCCAGGCCCTTGTGGACCCAGGTCGAGATGTTGAGTTCGGAGCGCGCGAACAGGTAGCCGACGGCTTGCGGGTCGGGCGCGTCCATCGGCGACAGCAGCAACTGCATCGGCAACCCGACACGCAACAATTCCATCGCCGGCACCACGTAGGCACTGGTCGAGGACGGGTTCTGGAACGCGATGCTGTGCCCGCGCAGGTCCTCGAGCGAGGTGATGCCGCTGTCCCGGCGGACGAAGGTCAGGCTGCGATAGCTGCTGACGCCGTCGCGCTCGGTGAGCAGGATCGGGATCGCGCCGGCGCGCTCCTGCAGCCGCATGGCGTTGGCCGAAGTCTCGGTGACCCAGTCCACGCGGCCACGGCGCAGGTAGCTGGCCATCTGCTGCAGGTCGCCCGCCATCAGGATCCGACCCTCGGTGATGCCGACGTCGGCCATCCGCGGGACGATGTAATCCAGCAGCGGCTTGAGCTGCTCGTAGTGCGCCTTCGGATCGTCGCTGAGCCGGCCGAGCACGAGCACGTGCGGATCCACGGCATGCGCCGGCGGCAACAGCGCCAGCGTGGCGAGCGCCCCGAGCAGCCAGGTCATCAGGCGGAATTGCGGCGGGCGCAAATAGCGAATTCCATGTGAAGGCAACGTCAAGGCTAGCGGAAACCGGTGCCGGGCAACACCCGGGCGGCGTGGTTACTGCTCCTGGCCGCCGCCCTGGCCGGCCAGCCGTGCCATGCGCTGGGCGTCCGCGAGCACCCCCCGGAGCAGCCGCACCTCCCGTGTATCGAGTCGCGTCCGCAGGAAAATCCGGCGCAACTTGCGCATCGCGGACTCCGGCGCCCTGCCCTTGTGGAAGTCGATGTCGTCCAGGGTTGCGGCCAGTTGCGCGAACAAGCCTTCGAGTTCGGCGTGGGTGGCCGGCGGGTCGCGCGGGTCTGCTCCAGCGTCAGCCGCTGCAGCCTCCCCCCGCTCGTGCGCAAGCTGCGCCGAACGCAGTTCCCATGCCAGCACCTGGACCGCCGCGGCAAGGTTCAGCGAGCTGTACGAGGGGTTTGCCGGGATATGGACCGCGCGGTGGCACAACTGCAGCTCGTCGTTGTCCAATCCGGTGCGCTCGCGCCCGAACACCAGCGCGACCTCGCCGCCGCCGAGCGCCTCTTCCAGCATGGCGCCGGCGGCTTCGCGCGGCCCCCGCTCCGGCAGCGGCACCCGACGGCTGCGCGCGGTGCAGCCGAGCACCAGGGTGCAGTCGGCGATCGCGTCGGCCAGGGCGGGATGGACCACCGCAGCATCCAGCAGGTCGTCGGCGCCGGCCGCGAGCGCGTGGGCCTCGGCGTGCGGGAAGCGCTCCGGCGCCACCAGCACCAGCCGCGACAGGCCCATGGTCTTCATCGCCCGCGCCGCCGAACCGATGTTGCCGGGATGCTGGGTGCCGACCAGGACGATGCGGATGCGCGAGACGGGTTGGTCCATGCGCCAATGGTAAACTTTGCGGTTCCCCCGATCCGCAACCCCAGGCCTCCCCCGCCATGCTCAAGCCCGTCGTCAACGTCATGGTCAAGGCGGCCCGCCTCGGCGGCAACGTGCTGCTGCGGCACATGAACAAGCTCGACGCGCTCAATATCGTCGAGAAGGAGCGCATGGACTATGCCAGCGAGGTCGACGGCCTCGCGGAAGAAGCGGTGATCAAGGAGCTGCGCCGTGCATACCCCGAATATGCGGTGCTGGGCGAGGAAGGCGGACTGCAGAAGGGGCGCGGCAGCCCGCACCCGTCGAAGCCGACCTGGGTGATCGATCCGCTGGACGGCACCAGCAACTACCTGCACGGCTGGCCACACTGGTGTGTGTCGCTCGCGCTGGTCGAGAACGGCGAACCGGTCCACGGCGTGATCTTCGACCCGCTGCGCAACGAGCTGTTCACCGCCAGCCGCGGCAGCGGCGCGGCCCTCAACGAGCGGCGGATCCGGGTCGGCGAGCGCAAGGACGTGGCCGGGGCGATGCTGGTCACCGGCTTCCCGCCGCGCGAGCGTGAACGCGCCGGCGCGCAGCTCGAGTGCGTGCGCGAGCTGCTGCGCGACGCCGAGGACATCCGCCGCACCGGCTCGGCGGCGCTGGACCTGGCGTATGTCGCGTGCGGCCGCGCCGATGCCTACTTCGAAGCCGGGCTGCAGCCCTGGGACGTCGCCGCGGGCGTGCTGCTGGTGCGCGAGGCCGGCGGCCGCGTGTGCGACTTCCGCGGCGGCGCGATCACCAAGCTCGACATCGCCCAGGCCCGCGGCCGCCAGGTAGTCGCCGCCAACATCAAGCTAGTCGATCCCGTCCTCCGCACCATCCAGACCTCCGGCTACCTCGCCAGCTTCAGCTAAGCGCAAAAGCTTCAGCCACAGATTTCACAGATCACACAGATGTAAGAGCAAAAGCGCGCTCTTGTCCTATCTGTGTTCATCTGTGAAATCTGTGGCCGGCTGTTGCTGCTAGCGTTTGGCGAGGGGGACGTAGGGGCGGTCTTCGGGGCCGATGTAGGTGGCGCTGGGACGGATGATCTTGACGTCCTCGCGCTGTTCGATGACGTGCGCGCTCCAGCCGGAGGTGCGGGCGATCACGAACAGCGTGGTGAA
>DASTUE010000181.1:0-32987 GCA_035759805.1 Lysobacter sp.
CCCTACGACACCGAAAGCTACGTCCACCGCATCGGCCGCACCGGTCGCGCCGGGCGCAAGGGCGAGGCGATCCTGTTCGTGGCACCGCGCGAGCGCGGCATGCTGCGCGCCATCGAGCGCGCCACCCGCCAGCCGATCGAGCAGATGGAGCTGCCGTCCATCGAGACGGTCAACGAGCAACGCGTCTCGAAGTTCCTCGACCGCATCACCGACACCCTGGCCGACAACGACCTGGGCGTGTTCCGCGAGCTGATCGAGCGCTACGAGCGCGAACAGAACGTGCCTGCGGTGGAAATCGCCGCCGCGCTGGCGAAACTGTTCCAGGGCGATCACCCCCTGCTGCTGGCGCCACCGCCGCCGCGAGCGAAGTACGAACCGCGCCCGGCCCAGCGTGAGACCGGCCCGCGTGAGCTCGGCCATCGTGGCCAGGCCCCGCGTCCGCCGCGCCAGCAACGTACCGAGCGCGACGCCGCTCCGCGCAGCTTCGACGAGCGCCACGCCACGCCGTCCGCACCCGAGCCGCGCCGGTTCGACGAGCCGCGTCCGACGCCGCCACGGCACACGGAGCGTCCGGCCGCATCGCAGGGCATCAATGCCGCCGAAGCGATGTTCGACGACGAGGCGCCGGCCCGTGCACCGGCTCACTCCAATCCGCCGCCGCGCAACGCACCGCGCACCGACGAGATCGGCATGGAGACCTTCCGCATCGAGGTCGGCCACAACCACGGTGTACAGCCTGGCAACATCGTCGGCGCGATCGCCAACGAGGCCGACCTGGAAAGCCGCTACATCGGCCGGATCGACATCCGCGACGACTACAGCCTGGTCGACCTGCCCGAAGGCATGCCGCGCGAATTGATGGAGCACCTGAAGCGGGTCTACGTTGCCGGCCAGCCGCTGCGCATCCGCCATGCGGAGGACGGCGACGCCACCGGCGGCCGCGCCGCGCGACCCAACTCGCCACGTCCGATGTCGGCCCGCCCGTCCGGCCCGCGTGGCCCGCATGCGGGCAAGCCGTCCGGCGGCAAGCCCGCCGGTTTTGCCCCGCGCAAGCCGTTCAAGCCGCGCTGAGCGATTCCCGCACCCAGCCGCCCGTCGCCCGTCGCCCGTCGCCCGTCGCCCGTCGCCGCCAGCTTTTTGCAGGAGCGGCTTCGGCCGCGAACCAGAACCGGCACGGGCGACCACTCCCCGATCGCGCCTGAGCTCCTACGACCGAAGGAAGTCCCTGCGGGGCACCAGCGCCAACTGCTGCCCACTCTCGAACTCCCGCATCTCCGCGGTCAACGGATCGACGAATCGCAGCGACCGAGCCAGCAGTTTCAGCGGCCGCCCGTAATCGTCCGCGACATCCTCATGCAGCACCGGATAGAACCGGTCATTGAGGATCGGCGCGCCCAGGGCAGCCATGTGCACGCGCAACTGGTGCTTCTTGCCGGTGACGGGTTCCAGCGCATAGCGCCAGACATCGCCGGCCCGTTCCAGCACATCGATCCGGCTCTCGCTGTTGGGAGGACCGGCAACCTCCTGCATCCTGAAAAACGGCTCGCCCGCCTCCAACCGGCTGCGGCGAACGCAGGGGAACTCGCGATCCGGCAACGCGATCGCCAGCGCTTCGTAGCGCTTGTGGATCCGCTGTTCGCGAAACAGGGCCTGGTAACGGTTCCGGGTCGCAGGGTTGACCGAGAACATCACCAGCCCGGCCGTACCGCGGTCGATACGATGCAGCGGCACCAGGTCGGGAAGGCCCAGCGCTTGCTGCAACCGCGCCAGCAGCGTCTGCCGGACAAACGCACCGGCCGGCATCACCGGCAGGAAGTGCGGCTTGTCGGCCACCAGCAGATCGGCGTCGACGTGCAGCACGCGTTCGGCGAACGGGATGACGACCTCCTGCCCGACCTCCCGGAAATAGTGCACGGTCATCCCGACCCGATAGGCCGTATCCACAGCGATGGGGCGGCCGGAAGCATCCAGGACGCGACCACGCGCAAACCGGGCTGACCAGGTCGCCGCGTCGATCGCCGGAAAATGCGCGCACAGAGCCTGCAGCACGGTCGCCCATGGCCCCGCAGGCAACTGCAGGCGGCTCGCAGCGACGCCATCAATGAACAATGAGCGCGATTTCACCCGCATAGCCTACGGGTCCGGCTGCGCACCGTGTCCGGAAATCCGCGGGCACCACCGGAAAATCACGCCGTCTTCACATCCGGTGACATCGCCTCGCCTAGATTATCCGTTGCAGGTTCATTCATCTTTTGGCAGACAAAACCCTGCAACTGCCCCGGCACGCCACCCAGGAGGAATGAAATGTCCAGGAAATGCTCCCTTGTCATTGCCGCCTTCGTACTGATCGCCCTGAGCGCCGCTTGCACGCAATCCGATCTTCGCCCGGCCGGCCAGGCCAACGTACAGAACGCCGCTCGAGCCGCTCCCTCTCCGGTAGAGGTCTTCGCCCAACTCATCGATCTGGATCAGCACACGATCGCCAGGGCCGAGCAGGCGCAGGCGAAAAACATCGACGAGCCCCTGCGCGCACTGGCCGAGAACATGCAGATGCACCACCGCCGCAATCTCACCCAGACCCGCGCGGTGGCCGACTCTGCCGGGGTGCATGTCGCCGAAACACCGGCAATGAGAACCCGTCGCGCCGAGAACGCACGCAAACTCGAGGATCTGGCCGCGCACGACGGCGAAGTGTATTCGCGTGCCTACCTCGAAGCCGTCGTGGCGACACATGAGGAAGCGCTGGCCCTGATCGACACCTACCTGCAGTCCACGGACAACGATGCGATCCGCGCCCACCTGGAGCGGACGCGCGGCAATTTCGCCGAACACCTAGAGGTCGCGCGCTCTTTGCTGGAAAGCTGACGGCCTCCCTTTCTTTGCGGCACCGGCCGGCATCGTCGGTTTTGAAAGGTGCTCTGTTGCTGCGACAACCCGCTATGACTGACGCAGCGAGCGGCAGCGGCTACCCTGTCGCCTCGCAACCGGATCACTGCCACCGATGTCGGCCACGCCCACGCCTTCGACCGCCGTTTCACCACCGTATTCCGCCCCCTCCTCGCTATGGCCCGGCCTGCTGCTGGCGGCCGTCATCGCCGTCGTGGCGCTGCTGCTTGGCCGCTGGCTGCCGCTGGTCGGCGGACCGGTATTCGGCATCGTGCTGGGGGTGGCGATCCGCAACATCGTCGCGCCGCCACTGGCTTGCCAGCCGGGCATCAGGTTCGCCGGCAAGCAGGTCCTGCAATGGTCGATCGTCGCGCTGGGATTGGGCCTGAGCCTGACCCAGGTGGCGCAGACCGGGCTGGAATCGCTGGCCGTCACGCTGGTCACGGTGGCCGCGGCGTTCGCCTCGGCGCTGCTGCTCGGCCGCCTGCTCGGGATTCCCTCGAAACTGAAACTGCTGATCGGCGCGGGGACCGCGATCTGCGGCGGTTCGGCCATCGCCGCGGTGACGCCGATCATCAAGGCCGACGAGCACGATACCGCCTTCGCCATCTCCACCATCTTCCTGTTCAACCTGGTCGCGGTGCTGGTGTTCCCGGCGCTGGGGCACCTGATGGGCATGAGCCAGGAAGGCTTCGGCCTGTGGGCCGGCACCGCCATCAACGACACCTCGTCGGTGGTCGCCGCCGGTTACAGCTACGGCCAGCTCGCCGGCGACCAGGCCACCATCGTCAAGCTGACCCGCGCCACCCTGATCATCCCGATGTGCCTGGTGCTCGCGGCGGTCGAAGCGTGGCGGCACAAGAAAAGCGGCGGCGGCCACTTCGATCTGCGCAAGGTCATGCCGTGGTTCATCCTGTGGTTCGTGGTCGCCTCGGCGGTGCGCACCATCGGGCTGATTCCCGAGGCCTGGCAGCCGTTTATCCACGCCGGCGCGCAGTTCCTGATCATCCTCGCGCTGACCGCGATCGGCCTGTCGGCCGACCTGCGACGCATGGCTGCCACCGGCTTGCGACCCATCGCGCTGGGCCTGGGGGTGTGGTTTTCCGTCGCGGTCTCCAGCCTGGCGGTGCAATACCTCACGGGGCAGCTGTAGGTCGCCGCCGGACAGCCACCGCGGCCACATGGGACGGCGACAGCGCCTAGAATGTCGGGCTGTCCTTTCCCGAGTTCCCCATGGCAATCAAGGCCACCGTCGTCAAAGCCGAGCTGCAGATCAGCGACATGGACCGGCATTACTACGCCACCCATGCGCTGACGCTCGCCCAGCATCCTTCCGAGACCGACGCGCGGCTGATGGTGCGCGTGCTGGCGTTCGCGCTGTACGCCGACGAGCGGCTCGAATTCGGCCGCGGGCTGAGCAACGAGGACGAGGCGGACCTGTGGAAACGCGACTACACCGGCGAGATCGAGTTGTGGATCGACCTCGGCCATCCGGACGAATCGCGCATCAAGAAGGCCTGCGGACGCGCGCAGCAGGTGGTCGTGGTCAATTACGGCGGCCGTGCGTCGGATATCTGGTGGGACAAGATCGCCAGCTCGCTGACCCGGCTGAAGAACCTCACCGTGATCGACATTCCCGCCGACGTGGTCGATGCGCTGCCGGCGATCGGCGAGCGCGGCATGCGGTTGAACGTGCTGATCCAGGACGGCGAACTGCAGCTGATGGGCGACCGCGGCAGCACCGCGTTCCGGCCGACCGTGCGCATGGCCGCCGCCAGCTGATTGCATGGCCGCGGCAAAGATGACCCAGACGGCACCTGCCCGACAGGCGCGCGTGCGGCAGGCGGATGTCAGACAGGCCGATGTGCTGGTGGTCGGCGGCGGCGCGGCCGGGCTGATGTGCGCGATCACCGCCGGCCAACGCGGCCAGCGGGTGGTGGTGATCGAGCACGCCAACAAGGTCGGCAAGAAGATCCTGATGTCCGGCGGCGGGCGCTGCAATTTCACCAACACCGGCACCACGCCGCAGAACTACCTGTCGGCGAACCCGCATTTCTGCAAGTCCGCACTGGCGCGCTACACACCGTGGCACTTCATCGAGATGGTCGATCGCCACGGCATCGCCTGGCACGAGAAGGAGCTGGGCCAGCTGTTCTGCGACGTGTCGTCGAAGCTGATCGTGAAGATGCTGCTCGACGAGTGCGCCGCCGCGGGCGTGCAGGTGGAAACCGGTTGCAGCATCGAACAGGTGCAGCACGATGACAGCGGCGAATACCGGCTGCGCACCACGCACGGCACGTTCCATGCGCCGGCACTGGTGGTCGCCAGCGGAGGGCTGTCGATCCCGAGCATGGGCGCGAGCGGCTTCGGCTATGAGCTCGCCCGCCAGTTCGGCCACGCGGTACTGCCGACCCGCGCCGGGCTGGTGCCGTTGACGCTGAGCGGCAAGCATCAGGAACGACTGGCCGACCTCAGCGGCGTCGCCCTGCCCGTCACCGCCAGCTGCGCCGGCCAGGCCTTCAGCAACTCGCTGCTGATCACCCATCGCGGCCTCAGCGGGCCATCGATCCTGCAGATCTCCTCGTACTGGCAACCCGGCGACACCCTGCAACTGGACCTGCTGCCGGGCCGCGATGCCCTGCAGAGCCTGCAACAGCTGCAGCTCGAACGCCCCGCCGCCGAACTCAAGACCGTGCTGGGCGAACTGCTGCCCAAGCGCCTCGCGCAGCGGTTGTGCGAAGTGTGGTTGCCGCACCTGCAGCCCACCCGGCCGATGCGGCAGTTCAACCTGCCGCAACTGCGCGAAGTCGCGACGACGCTGGAGCACTGGCCGCTGGTCGCCAGCGGCACCGAGGGCTATCGCACCGCCGAGGTGACCCTGGGTGGTGTGGACACCGACGGCGTGTCATCGACCACGATGCAATCGCGCCATGTGCCGGGCCTGTACTTCATCGGCGAAGTGCTCGATGTCACCGGCTGGCTGGGCGGCTACAACTTCCAGTGGGCCTGGGCATCCGGGCACGCGGCGGGAAGTGCGATCTAGGCATTGCCACGCACGTCGGTAGGCGATGCGCAAAAAGTCAACGACGCTGATGTCAGCCGGCAGTTCGAGGCGAAGCGCCCTGCAAATCGAGCAACGCGTTTTCCGACAACCTCGCCGGATCATTGGTGACCGCACTCAGCGCCAGATACAGGGCCTTGCCGAAAATCGTGCCCGGACCTTCCCAGTATTCGGCGCTGTCGGCCTCAACGCGGATCATGCACAGGCTCCAGTCGCCCTCGCCCTTGTGGAAAAACATCTCCATTGCCGGTGACCACAACGCCTCGATCCTGTCCCGGTCACGCACCACCGAGGCGCGTCCGGCAACCGATACGTAGAGGTTCCGGCCGGGCGATGCGTAGGCGATGTTGACGTGCGGATTGGCCGCGATCTCGGCCACCTTGCCGCTGTCGTGCTCGGTGGCGAACCACAGCTCGCCGTCGAACTCGGCCTCCTGCGTGGCCAGCGGCCGGCTCACCAGCCGGCCGTCGCGCGCGATGGTGGTGAGCATCGCGACACGGATGTCGCGGATCAGTTCGGCAAGGTGCGCGATGTTGGCAGCGCGGTCGCTCATGGCGGACTCCCGGGCAGGCAGGGCCGCGGGCCGCGGCAACCGCCCCATCCAACCGCACGTGGCCGAACGACGAAGTGAAAGACAGCGTGGGAGCGCCGGCATCGCTCCCGGCATCACTGCAGCGAGGCCGTGTCGCTCAGTCTTCCTCCGCCGCCGCTTCGCGTCCCTGCTGGCGGATCAATGCCTCTTCGCGGGCGTCGCGGATCGCCAGCTGCACGCTGTCCAGATCGGCGGTGGACTCGTCGAACTCGAACTCGCCGGTGAGCTCGCTGTCGGGATGCAGCTCGCCTTTCTCGTACAGCGCCCACATCTCCTCGGCGTAGTGGGTGGACAGCAGTTCCGGCGCGACCCGGCCCAGGCTCAGGGTCAGGTTGTTGACGTCGCGCTGCAGCATCCTGCGCGCTGCGTTGTTGCCCGACGCGCTGACCACCTGCGGGAAGTCGATGATGACCGGGCCTTCGGGGCCGACCAGCACGTTGTATTCCGACAGGTCGCCGTGGATCAGGTCGATGCACAGCATCTTGACCACCTGGCGGATGAGGTAACGGTGGAAACCGCGTGCCTGGTCCGGCGCCAGCTCGACCTCGCCCAGCCGCGCCGCGGAATGCCCGTCGGCATCGGTCACCAGTTCCATCACCAGCACGCCGTTGAAATACCCGCGCGGACGCGGTACCCGCACCCCGGCATCCACCAGCCGATACAGCGCGTCGACCTCGGTGTTCTTCCAGGCGGCTTCCTGCTCCTTGCGGCCGAATTTTGTCGCCTTGCCGATCGCGCGCGCCTGCCGGCTGCCGCGCACCGTGCGGCCTTCCTGGTACTGCACGCGCTGCTGGAAACTGCGCTGCGCCATGTCCTTGTAGACCTTGGCGCACAGGATGTCGTCGCCCGAGCGCACCACGTACACCGATGCTTCCTTGCCACTCTTCAGCGGGCGCAGTACTTCGTCGATCACACCTTCGTCGATCAACGGCTGCAAGCCGGCGGGGGTCTTCATTGTTGACGTTCGGCCTGAAAGGGCCGGCCAGTATGGTCGATTGCCGGCCGCCATGGTCGCTGCACCCGAAGCACGCCGTATATCGATCTCCGGGCTGACTGGCGGTGTAAAGCCGATACGGCCAGGGAAGCCCTGATCAATCCGCTCCTGATCGTCACCCGCGTCCGACTGGACCTCCGGTGGTCACAGGCCGGGATGACGACCGTTGTCCAGACCTCCCCCCGGATGATCAGCTAATCTCGCGGACCCGCTTCCGAGGTCCTGCCATGCGATTTCTTCCACTGCGCCCCTCGCAGGCTTTCGCGCTCGTCGTTGTCCTGGCCACGCTGCTGGCCGTCGCCTGCACCCCACCCGGACCGCCCGCAGGCGGCAGCGTGACCGGGTTGCAGCGCATCGATCTGAAGGACGGCACCGGCACGGTGGCGGCGCCGGGCGACGAGGTCAGCGTCCACTACACCGGCTGGCTGTATGACGAAGCCGCGCCAAAGCAGCGCGGCAGGCAGTTCGACAGCTCGCGCGAGCGCGGCGAACCGATCGTCTTCCTGCTCGGCGCCGGCCGCGTCATCCGTGGCTGGGACGAAGGCGTGGCCGGCATGCGGGTCGGCGGCCAACGCGTGCTGCTGATTCCGGCCGCCTACGGCTACGGCCGCAAGGGTGCCGGCGGCGTGATCCCACCCGGCGCGTCGCTGGTGTTCGAGGTCGAACTGATGGACGTGCGCAAACAGCCGTAGGCGACCGGGCCGTCAGGCCGGCCGCATCACCTGCGCGGCGATCTCGAACGAACGCACCCGCGCGTCGTGGTCGAAGATGTTGGCCGTCAGCATCAACTCATCGGGCCGGTGGCGGTCGATGAATGCCGCAATGCCCTGCTTCACCGTCTCCGGGCTACCGATCACCGCACATGACAGCGCATGCTCGACGCCCTGCTTCTCCTGCGGCGTCCACCAGGCGTCGATGTCGTCGATCGGCGGCGGCACCAGGCCGATATCGCCGCGGCGCAGCCTGGTGAATGCCTGTTGCTGGGTGGTGAACAGACGCCTCGCTTCGTCGTCGGTTTCCGCCGCCACGACGTTCAGGGCCAGCATCGCGTAAGGCTTCTGCAGGCGGGCCGACGGGGTGAAATCCCGGTGGTACAGGGCCATCGCATCCTCCATTGCGTCCGGCGCGAAGTGCGAGGCGAACGCGAACGGCAGGCCCATCGCAGCCGACAGCCTGGCACTGAACAGGCTCGATCCCAGCAGCCACACCGGCACTTCGATCCCCGCGCCCGGCACCGCACGCACCGGCTGGCCGGGTCGCGCCGGGCGGAAGTACCCCAGCAACTCGGCGACATCGTGCGGGAAGGCATCCGCGCCCTCGTGGTAGCGACGCAGGGCACGCACGGTCGCCTGGTCGGTGCCCGGCGCGCGCCCCAATCCCAGGTCGATGCGGTCCGGATACAGCGATGCGAGCGTGCCGAACTGCTCGGCGACCTGCAGTGGCGAGTGGTTGGGCAGCATGATGCCGCCGGCGCCGACCCGGATCGTGCTCGTGCCGCCGGCGACGTGGCCGATCAGCACCGCGGTGGCGGCGCTGGCGATGCCCGGCATGTTGTGGTGTTCGGCCAGCCAGTAGCGCGTGTAGCCGAAACGCTCCGCCTGGCGCGCCAGATCCAGCGTGTTGGCGAAGGCCTGGCGGATGTCGCTGCCTTCGGTGACCGGCGCAAGGTCGAGTAACGAATAGGGAATCATGGACAGGCCCGACATGAGGGAACTCCCCATATGGGGTCCCTGCGCAAAATTTCCCATGCACGGAGGCGATCGTTCATAGATAATAGCCATTCTCATTTGCAGCCCTTCGAGGTGCGTCCGTGCGCTTGCCGTCCCCCGCCGTCCCGATGTCCATTGCGATCCTGGTTTCCCTGGCCGCCTGCTCGGCCGACAAGTCGCCGACTTCCGTTGCCTCCACCGATACGACGGACAAGACCGCCACCAACGAACTGGTCGTCTACACCTCGCGCAACGAGCAGCTGCTCAAGCCGCTGTTCGACCAGTACACCGAACAGACCGGCGTCAAGATCACCTACCTGACCGACAAGGCGCCGCCGTTGATGGAGCGGCTGAAGGCGGAAGGCAGCCGCAGCCCGGCGGACGTGTTCATCACCGTGGACGCCGGCAACCTGTGGCAGGCGACCAACCTCGACCTGCTGCAGCCGATCGCGTCGGCGCGGCTGGAGCAGAACATCCCGGCGAACCTGCGCGATCCGGACAATCGCTGGTTCGGCCTGTCGGTGCGCGCCCGCACGATCATCCACAACCCCGCGACCGCGCCGGCCGACACGCTGTCGACCTATGAAGACCTGGCCGACCCGAAGTGGAAGGGCAGGCTGTGCCTGCGCACCAGCAACTCGGTCTACAACCAGAGTCTGGTCGCCACGATGATGTCCAGCCTCGGCGCGGACAAGACCGAGCAGGTCGTGAAGGGCTGGGTCGCCAACCTTGCCGCGCCGCCGATGGCCAGCGACAACGAGGTGATCGACGCGATCGCCGCCGGCCGCTGCGACGTGGGCATCAGCAACACCTATTACCTTGGCCGCGCGCTGCACAAGAACGCCGAGCTGCCGGTCACCGTGTTCTGGCCAAACCAGGCCGAAGGCGAGCGCGGCACGCACGTCAACGTGTCCGGTGCGGGCGTCACCAGGCATGCCCCGCACCCCGAGGCGGCGGTCGCCTTCATCGAGTGGTTGTCCGATGGCCCGGCGCAGGAGCTGTTCGCGGGCGAGAACCTGGAGTACCCGGCCAATCCTGCGGTCGCCACCGATCCGCTGATTGCGGCCTGGGGCGACTACCGCCAGGACCTGATCAACGTGTCCGAAGCCGGCGCGATGCAGGCCGAGGCCGTCAAACTGATGGACCGTGCCGGCTATCGCTGATCCGCTCCAGCGTCGGTACGCGTCCGTCCGTCCGGGCATCGGTCCGCGGGGATGGACCTGGCTGGCAGTCGCGCTGAGCCTGCCGAGCCTGATCCCGCTGACCGCGACCCTGGCGGCACTGGCGCGGCCCGACAGCGACACCCTGCACCACCTGTGGCAGTACGTGCTGCCACAGGTGGCCGGCAATACCGCGTGGCTGCTGCTCGGCGTCGGCGCGGGCTCGGCGGTGCTGGGTACAGCGCTGGCGGCACTGGTCGCCCTGTGCGAGTTCCCCGGCCGTCGATGGTTTTCCTGGCTGCTGGTACTGCCGCTGGCGATGCCGGGCTACGTGCTCGCCGTCGCCTTCATCGGCCTGTTCGACTACGCCGCGCCGCTGACGGGCTTCCTGCGCGACAGCGTCGGGATGCAGTTGCCCGACATCCGCTCGCGCGCGGGCCTGATCGCGGTGATGACGCTGGCGCTGTACCCCTACGTCTATCTGGTCGCCCGCGAGGCATTCGCCAGCCAGGGTGCACGCGCGATGGAAGCGGCCCGCGCGCTGGGCATGGGGCCGTGGCGGGCGTTCTGGCACGCCAGCCTGCCAATGGCCCGGCCGTGGATCGCCGGCGGCACCCTGCTGGTGCTGATGGAGACGCTGGCCGACTTCGGCGCCGTCTCCGCGTTCAACTACGAGACCTTCACCACTGCGATCTACAAGGCGTGGTTTGCGCTGTTCTCCACCGACACCGCGCTGCAGATCGCAGCCGTGCTGCTGATCGGCGTGCTGGTGCTGGTCGGTCTGGAAGCCGCGTCGCGCAAGCGTCAATCCTTCGCCCGCGTGGGTTTGGCCGAGGCCACCCGGATTCCACTGGGCCGCCGCGGCTGGTGGGCCACGGGCGGCTGCCTGGTGGTGCTGTTTGCGGCCTTGATCCTGCCGTTGTCGCAACTGCTCTGGGACGGCATGGCCCATCTGGACGACCTCGACCTGCGCTACTTCGCCAGCCTGCGCAACGCGCTGTCGCTGTCGGCGATGGCGGCGGTACTGACCACCGTCGCTGCGTTCGTCATCGCGCTGGCGGCGCGCGAGCAACCCGGCCTGCTGACCACCGCCATCACCCGCATCACCACCCTCGGCTATGGCCTGCCCGGCGCGCTGCTGGCGATCGGCCTGTACGTGCCGGTGGCGACATTCTCGACCTGGCTGATGGAAACCCGCGGCTGGGATGTCCCGCTGGAAGGCGGCCTGCTGCTGTTGCTGGTCGCCTACGGCATCCGTTTTCTCGCCGTCGCCCACACGCCCGTGGCCGGCGGCCTGCTGCGGATCCGCCCGCAACTGCTGGAAGCCAGCCGCAGCCTCGGCGTGACCGGCGCGCGCCAGCTGCGGCAGGTGCATTGGCCGCTGCTGCGTGGCAGCTTCGCCACCGCCGCCCTGCTGGTATTCGTGGACACGATGAAGGAAATGCCGATCACCCTGATGATGCGACCGTTCGGCTGGGACACCCTGGCAACGCGCGTGTTCGAGCTGACCAACGAAGGCGAATACGCCCGCGCCGCCCTGCCCTCGCTGGCCATCGCGCTGGCCGGCCTGATCCCGGTGATCGCACTGACCCGACGGGGACGCAATGCAACTTGATATCGACGACGCGGCAGTCGGCTACGACGGCCGGATCGTGCTGGAAGGCGCAAGCCTGACCCTGGCCGATGGCGAGATCGGCTGCCTGCTTGGCCCGTCCGGTTCTGGCAAGACGACCCTGCTGCGCGCGGTGGCCGGCTTCGAGCCGCTGCTTCGCGGCCGCATCCGCGCCGACGACCAGTTGCTGGTCGGCGACGGCGTGCACCTGCCGCCGGAGCAACGCCAGATCGGCATGGTGTTCCAGGACCACGCCCTGCTGCCGCACCTGAGCGTGCTCGACAATGTGCGCTTCGGCCTGTTCCGCTGGCCCCGCGCAAAGGCGATCGCCCGCGCCCGCGAGATGCTGGATCTGGTCGGCCTGGCCGATACCGCCAAGCGCCACCCGCACCAGTTGTCGGGTGGCCAGCAGCAACGCATCGCCGTCGCCCGCGCGCTCGCCCCGCAGCCGCGGCTGGTGCTGCTGGACGAACCGTTCTCGAGCCTCGACCCGGACCTGCGCGAGCGGCTGGCCGTGCAGGTGCGCGCGGCGCTGAAGGCGACCGGTGTCGGCGCCCTGATGGTCACCCACTCACAGGCCGAAGCGTTCGCGATGGCCGACCACGTCGGCGTCATCGGCCACGGCCGGCTGCAGCAATGGACCACCGCATACAACCTCTACCACCGCCCCGCCAACCGCTTCGTCGCCGGCTTCGTCGGCGAAGGCGTGCTGATGCCGGCCCGGGTGGTCGACGACTGGCATGTCGGCACGGAATTCGGCGTGCTCGCCGCCGACCACCAACTGCTCGACCCGCCCGGCAGTGCGGTGGAGATGCTGCTGCGCCCCGACGACGTCATCCACGACGACAATGCCCCGTTGCAGGCACGCATCGTGCGCCGGCACTTCCGCGGAGCGGACTTCCTCTACACCCTGCAACTCGACGGCGGCGGCTTGGTGCAAGCCTTGGTGCCCTCGCACCACGACCACGCGATCGGCCAGAGCATCGGCATCCGGCTGGACCTGGAGCACGTCGTGGTGTTCGAACAGCCGGAAAACGGTTTGGGCAACGGGCTGCTGCAGTCGGCGTGAGCCCTGCCTTGTGTGGAGCGGGGGAGGCTTCCGGGTAAACTCCGGCGCCGCTGCGAATCGGCTGTTTCCGGCCGATGGATCAGTCCGGGCCTCGAAGCGGATCCGGACTGGATGAAGGGTCCGACGACAAATCGCACGCCATGTGGATCGTGCCGTCCACGATCGATTCCACCTTGAAACCCGAGCGGACATACAACGCCCGGGCCGGGTTCTCCGTGTAGACGCGGAGTTGGAGGCGTCGAAAGCCCCGGCTCGCGGCAATGGTCCGCGCTTGCTGCACAGCCCACGTGCCGATGCCGCGGCCCTGATGCTCCGGGACGACCTGGAGGTCCCGGAGCCCCAATGCATCACGCTCTGGCGCCAACCTCAGCAGGCCGACCACCCGGGAGTCCGTCACGATCATCAGGTTCTCGAACGCCGCCCAGCTGGCGAGAAAGCGGTCCGGATCCCAAAGGACCTTTCTCGCCGCCAGGTAATCGCCCATGTTGCGACGGCTGAGCGACTCGCAGAATGCGAACTCCTCTTGTGTTGCCGGTCGCAGGGAAACGTCCATTGCCACCCGACTACTTGCCGTCCTTCTTCACCGGCATCAGCCGAAGGTGCTGGAAGTCGAAACTGAAATCGGTCAGTGGGGAGATCGACTCGATCCGTGCTTCGCGGATCTTGCCGTCCGGGTTGAGGGAAAAGCTCATGAAGGCATCGGCGTTCAGCCAGCGCTGGTCCCAACGCACCACGAAGGTATCGTGCTGCCAATGGCTCAGGCTGCCGACCAGATCGGGGGTTTTGCTGAACTGGATACGCAATTTGCCGTCCTGCTCGCTCACCACGATGTCGCCGTACCAAGGGTCGCGGTAGGTGTTGGCGTAACCGCTCAAGGGCAGTGACGGCCGCGAGCGGAGGTCCCGCGCGGCGATGTGCTTCTGCCAGGACTCCTCGGCCTTCTTCTCCTGGTTGCCGCGCGCCGCCAGATAGGCGGCCGTCCAGTCGGTCGGCGGCGCGTCCAGGAACGCATCCAGCGCCTGCATCGTGATCGACTGGAACGCACCGCCGGCCTCGGCGCTGGTCAGCACGATGATGCCCAGGTTCTGCTCCGGCACCATCGTGATGCGCGACACGAAGCCTGGCCAACCGCCGGTGTGCCAGACCAGCTTGTTGCCGCGATAGTCGGACAGGCTCCAGCCTTCGCCGTAGCCGAGGAAGTTCGGTGTCGCCGCCGCCAGCGCCGGAACCGCCGGCTTGCCGACCGGGATCGGGGTCACCATCGTCCACATCTCGCGCTGGCGCTTCTCGCTGAACAAACGCGTCGGCTCCGCGTCGTCCGCAGCACCATCGGCCCGCGCAACCACGCCGCGGTCGAGCTGCATGCGCACCCATTTACCCAGATCGTGCACGCTGGAATACAGACCGCCCGCGCCCGACACGTTGCCCCAGGACATCCGCGGCGCGGCCACCAGCCGGCTGAAGTCCTCCTTGGAATAACCGGTGGCGACGTTGTCGCCGGGCCGCAGGTCATCACTGTTGAAACGGGTCTCGCGCATGCCCAGCGGCGCAAAAATACGTGCCTGCAGGAAGTCCTTGTACGACTGCCCGCTGGCCGCCTCGATCACCAGTTGGGCGACGCCGTACAGGATGTTGTCGTAGGCGTACTGGCCGCGGAAGCTGCCGTCCAGCGGCACGTCCTTGAGCCGGCGCGCGACCTCCTCGGTGCTGTAGTCGGTGCCCGGCCAGTACAGCAGGTCGCCGGCGCCCAGCCCCAGTCCGCTGCGGTGCGCGAGCAGGTCGCGGATGCGCATTTCGCGGGTCACGTAGGCGTCGGACATGCGGAACCACGGCAGGTGGTCGATCACCCGGTCATTCATGTCGAGCTTGCCGTCGTCGGCCAGGATCGACAGCGAGGCGGCGGTGAACGCCTTGGTGTTGGAGGCGATGGCGAACATCGTGTGTTCGTCCACCAGCTGCTGGTTTTCCAGATCGCGCGGGCCGTAGCCGCGCTCCAGCACGACGTGGCCGTCCTTGATGATCGCCACCGCGATCGCGGGCACGTCGAACTTCGCGCGCACGTTGTCGACATAGGCGTCGAAGTCCTGCAGCCGGGCCGGGACGACGCCGGCATCGGAGAACATGCTGCCGGAGCGCGTCGCATCGGGCACTGCACTGGTGACGACGGCTTCCTGCGCAACGGTGACGCCGGATACAGCAAGCCCGAGCGCGAGGACCAGGCCGCGCACGTAAAAACCTTGGTTTCGCATGGAACGATTTCCCCCGGAAGACAGCCGCTGACCTTACCGCAGCCGATGCCCGAACGAGCATCGGATGTCGCTGCAACGGTGCTCGGCCATACCTGGATCGACACAACGCCATGAGGAAGGTTTTAACAACGCGCCTTTTGCCCGTCGTTCCCGCGAAGGCGGGACAAGTGCGAAGCGCGCAGATCGTCTTGCAGAGACGATCCGAAGGGCGAACAAAGCGAGTTCCCCAGAGTCATTGCTTTCAATGAGTTGAAGTCACTGGATCCCCGCTTTCGCGGGGACGACGACAATTGTTCAGACCTTCCATAATGTCGCCCCGCTTTTCAGTCCCGGTCCGCAACGCCCGTGCCCATGCCTGTCGAACCCGATCCCCTTCCCGGCCTCGCCATCATCGGCGGCGGCCCTGCCGGCCTCATGGCGGCCGAGGTCGCGCGCGCGGCCGGCATCGAGGTCGACCTGTTCGAGGCCAAGGGCTCGGTCGGACGGAAGTTCCTGATTGCCGGCAAGGGCGGGTTGAACCTCACCCACGGCGAGCCGCGCCCGGGGTTCGACCACCGCTACCGCGAACGGCAGGAGGCGGTTGCCGGCTGGCTGGACGACTTCGGCCCCGACGCCCTGCGCGACTGGGCGCGCGGACTGGGCGTGGAGACCTACGTCGGCAGCTCGGGGCGGGTGTTTCCGCTCGACCGCAAGGCGGCGCCGCTGCTGCGCGGCTGGGTGCGGCGGCTGCGCGAGGACGGCGTGCGCTTCCATGTGCACCATCGCTGGCAGGGCTGGACGGACGACAACGCATTGCGGTTCGCGACACCGGATGGCGAACACCGCGTGCGTGCGGCCGCGACGGTGCTGGCGCTGGGTGGCGGCAGCTGGCCACAACTGGGCTCCGACGGCGCATGGCAGCCCTGGCTGCTGGAGCGAGGCGCTGATGTCTCGCCACTGGTGCCGGCCAACTGCGGATTCGACATCGCCTGGAGCGACCACTTTTCCAGCCGCCATGCGGGCGCGCCGTTGAAGCCAGTCGTCGCCCACTGGCACGACACCGACGGCGAACACGCGCTGCAGGGCGAATGCGTGGTCACCGAAACAGGTATCGAGGGCAGCCTGATCTATGCCCTGTCGGCACCACTGCGCGAGGCCATCGCGTGCGACGGTGAGGCCACGCTGACGCTCGACCTGGCCCCCGGCCGCACGCTGGAACGGCTGCAACACGACCTCGGCAAGCCACGCAACGGCCGCAGCGTCAGTGACCATCTGCGCCGCCAGACCGGGCTAGGCGGCGCCAAGGTGGCATTGCTGTACGAGGCCCTGGGAAAAGAGCGTATCGGCGACGACGCCCTGCTGGCGCGGACGATCAAACGACTCCCCCTGACCCTGCGCCGCGCGCGGCCCATCGCCGAGGTCATCAGCAGCGCCGGCGGCGTGCGGCTGGAAGCGATGGACGACGCCCTGATGCTCGCCCGACTGCCCGGCGTGTTCTGCGCCGGCGAAATGCTGGACTGGGAAGCCCCCACCGGCGGCTACCTGCTGACCGCCTGCTTCGCCAGCGGCCGACGCGCAGGTTTGGGCGCCGTGGAGTGGCTGCGCCAGACGCAAGCTCACCGTGTAGGAGCGACGTGAGTCGCGAACGCGCAGAGATACGAGCACCGGCACCGTTTGATTCAGACGACAACTTCAAGTCGGAGCGGAGGGAAAGCCTCGCGGTTGCGGCTTCACGCGTTCGCGGCTGAGGCTGCTCCTACGACCGAAGGAAGTCCAGTCGGACAAACCCCGGACTGGAAAGCTCCCATATCGACGGCCCGGCACTGCTTGATTCAGACACCAGCCGCACGTCGGGAGCGGAGCAGAAAGCTGGCACTCGGTGCTCTCCGCGTTCGCGACTCACATGCTCCTACGACCTGAAGGAGTCCCCGTGGGACAAACCCGGGTCGCCCGCCAGGTCATCCAGGATCGGGCAGTCCGGCCGGTCACCGCCCTGGCAGCGGCGGGCGAGCTGCTCCAGCGTGCGCTGCATGGCCTGCATCTCCTCGACCTTCTTCGCCAGTTCGGCGGCGTGCGCCAGCGCCAGTTGCTTCACTTCGCCACTGGCCCGTGAGCGGTCGTCCCACAGCGCGAGCAGGCTGTCGATCTGCCTGATCGGAAATCCCAGCGAGCGGGCGCGATGGATGAAGCGCAGGCGGTGCAGCGCGGTTTCGTCGTAGATCCGGTAGCCGGCCTGGGTACGGGCCACGGCCGGCAGCAGGCCGATGGCTTCGTAGTGGCGGATCATCTTCGTCGACACGCCGGTGAGCGCGGCGGCCTGGCCGATGTTGTGCAGGCCGTCGGCGCGGGCATCAGCCAGTTCGGGTTTCGGTGCGCTCTTGGCCATGTCAATCCTGCTCCTGCAACGCAACTGCCGACTGCGGCTTCCAGCGCCGCAGCAGCAGGGTATTGCCCACCACGCTGACACTGGAGAACGCCATGGCCGCGCCGGCCACCACCGGGTCGAGCAGACCCGCCGCCGCCAGCGGAATCCCGACGATGTTGTAGATGAAGGCCCAGAACAGGTTCTGCCGGATCTTCGCGCTGGTGCGGCGCGAGACCGCGATCGCGTCGGCGACCAGGCGCGGGTCGGAACGCATCAGGGTGATCCCGGCGGCGTGCATGGCGACATCGCTGCCGCCGCCCATCGCAATCCCGACATCGGCCGCCGACAACGCCGGGGCGTCGTTGATGCCGTCGCCGACCATCGCCACCGGACCATGCGAGCGCAGCGACAGCACCGCCTCCGCCTTGTCGCCGGGAAGCACGTCGGCGCGCACATCGTCGATGCCGAGCGCGTCGGCGACGGTCTGCGCCGCGCCCCGGTTGTCGCCGGAAATCATGGCCGTGCGCAGGCCGAGCCGATGCAGGGTGTCGATCGCGGCCCGCGCCTGCGGTCGCGGCTCATCGCGGAACGCGAGCAGGCCAAGCAGGCGGGCCTCGCCCGCACGCCGCTCGGCCAGCCACGACACGCTGTGGCCGTGCGCCGCCAACTCGTCTCCGCGCGCTCGCAGGACACCAACGTCGACGCCGGACTCCTGCATCAAACGGGAACTGCCCAGCAGCAGGTCGCGGCCTTCGACATCGCCTTCCAGCCCGCGCCCGGCCAGCGCCCTCACCTTCGTCGCCTGCGGGAAACCGGCCGGTTGCGCGGCATCCACCACCGCGTTCGCCAGCGGATGCTCGCTGCCCGACTGCAGCGCGCCTGCCAGTCGCAGCAATGCGGCGTGGTCGTCGTCGACCGCCACGTATTCGGCCAGGCTCGGCCGCCCTTCGGTCAGGGTGCCGGTCTTGTCGAAGGCGATCACCTGCAACGAGCGCGCGGTTTCCAGCACTTCGGCGTCCTTGATCAGGATGCCGGCGCGGGCGGCGACGCCGGTACCGGCCATGATCGCGGTCGGCGTGGCCAGGCCCAGCGCGCACGGACAGGCGATCACCAGTACCGCGACGGCGTTGAGGATCGCGACGTTCCAGTCACCGCCCAGCAGGCCCCAGCCCAGCAGCGTCAGCACGGCAACGGCGACCACCACCGGCACGAACACCGCGCTGACCTTGTCGACCATGCGCTGGATCGGCGCCTTCTTCGCCTGCGCGTCCTCGACCAGCCGGATGATGCGGGCCAGCGCGGTCTCCGCGCCGACCGCGAGCGTGCGCAGCCGCAGCCGGCCCTCGCCGTTCACCGCACCGCCGGTCACCCGGTCACCGGGTTGCTTGGCGACCGGCAGGGACTCGCCGGTGATCAGCGACTCGTCGGCATGACTGCGGCCTTCCAGGATCTCGGCATCGACCGGGATGCGTTCACCGGGCAGCACGCTGACCTCGTCACCGACGACGACCTCGGCCAGCGGCACCTGCTGCTCCACGCCGTCGCGCAGCACCCGCGCGGTCGCCGGGCGCAAGGCCTGCAACGCGCGGATCGCCTCGGTGGTCTGGCGCTTGGCCCGCGCTTCCAGCCACTTGCCCAGCAGGACCAGGGTGATGACCACCGCCGAGGCCTCGAAATACAGATGGCCGCCGCCGTGCCCGGCATCGGCCAGCAGATGGAACACACTCAAGCCGTAGCCCGCGCTGGTACCGAGCGCGACCAGCAGGTCCATGTTGCCGGTGCGTGCTTTCAGCGCGCCCCAGCTGGCGCGGTAGAAGCGCGCGCCCAGCCAGAACTGCACCGGCGTCGCCAGGGCGAACTGCCACCATCCCGGCAGCATCCAGTCGCGGCCGAACGGCATCGCCAGCATCGGCAACATCAACGGCGCCGACAGCAGGATCGCGATGATGAGGTGGCGCAGTTCGCGCGAGCGCCGTGGGTTTGCCGCCGCCGTCCCGCCCGATGCGGAAGTGGTGGCATCGACCGTCGACTCGCCCTGCGGCAAGGTCGCGGCGTAGCCGGCCTGGGTGACCGCAGCGATCAACGCGACCGGATCTGTGCCGCCCACCGTACGCACGGTGGCGCGCTCGGTCGCCAGGTTGACGGTGACCTCCAGCACGCCGGGCACCGCCGCGAGTGCCTTTTCGACCCGGCCGGCACACGACGCGCAGGTCATGCCTTCGATCGCCAGATCGACCGATTCGCCCGGAACCCGGTAACCGGCCGCGCGTACCGCATCGACCAGCGCCGTTGCGGTCACCTCGTCGCCGGCCCGGATTTCCACGCTTTCGGTGGCGAGGTTGACGCTGGCCGCCTCCACGCCCGGCACCTTGGCCAGCGCCTTCTCGACCCGGCCCACGCAGGACGCGCACGACATCCCGAGGATGTCGAAGTGCACGGTGCGCGGGTTGGCGCGTAGGTCATTTGCGGGGATGGCAGGTGCAGACATGGGGACTCCGAAGCTTGGCTTGCGGACCATTCTCCGGCTTCCCATGATGGGAAGGTCAACCTCGTCGCAGTTCTATTGGAAAAGTCCTGATCAATTCGCTTGTGGCCGGCACTCCCGCGGAGGCGGGAGTCCAGCGACATGGTCGGTCAACGGCTTGAAGTCCATGGATCTTGCGATCCCCGGCCCGCGCGCATAGCGCTTGGGCGTTCGATCAGGCGCGAGCCAATGGCTCGCAAGCGCCCGACCTCACCCCGCCTTCGCGGGGATGACGGCATTCGCGGGGATGACGGCATTGTTTCGCCGCCCGGACCGGTTCCCCGTCATCGCGGCGGCGACAGCCCAGCCGGTTCCATTTCGACCAGCGGCTGCAACGCCGGATCCAGCGCAACCCGCTCGTCGAACACGAAGCAGTGGCCGTCATAGCCCGCGCCACCCACCTGCTCGAAGTAACCCAGGATGCCGCCATCGAGCTGCAGCAGGTTGTCCATGCCGTCGGCGCGCAGCCACAGCGCGGCCTTCTCGCATCGGATGCCGCCGGTGCAGAAGCTGACCACGGTCGCATCGCTCAACGCGTCGCGATGCGGTTCAAGCGCATCGGGCAATTCGGTGAAATTGTCGATCGGCAGCGTCAGCGCGCCGGCAAACGTGCCGTAGCCCACTTCCTCCCGGTTGCGGGTGTCCAGCAGCACCAGCCGTTTGCCGGCATCGTCGTTGCCATGCGCGATCCAGCGGGCGAGGTCTTCAGGACTCACCACCGGCGCACGGCCGGCGACCAGTGGCGATGCCTGGTCGCGGCGGAAACTGATGATCTCGGGCTTGACCTTGACCTTCAGCCGCGCGAACGGCTGGGCCCGGCTGCGGCTGAACTTGAGCGTGATGTCGGCGAAACGCGCGTCGGCGCGCAGCAGGCCGAGAAAATCGTGCACGGCGTCCCCGTCACCGGCGAGAAAGAGGTTGATGCCCTCCCCCGCGACCAGCACGGTGCCGCGCAATCCGTTCGCCTCGGCGCGGCTGCGCAGCGCATCGGCCAGGGCCTGGGGATCGGCGACGACGGTGAAATGGTAGGCAGCGACATTAAGGATCATCCCGCGATTTTACCGGTCTTCTCACGGTGTAAAGGATGCCGGCGCTAGCGTGTCAAGCAGGCGGCACCGGACCGGTGACCGATGAAAGGAGACGCCGAATGAAGATCCAGCTCCATACCGACAGGAACATCCAGCACGACGAGTCGCTCACCGAGCATGTGGACAGCGTCGTCAGCAAGGCGCTGGAACGCTTTGGCGCGCAGGTGTCACGCGTCGAGGTGCATCTTCGCGATCTCAATGCGGGCAAGGCCGGCATCGGCGACAAGCATTGCGTGATGGAGGCCCGTCTGGAAGGTCGCCAGCCGGTGGTGGTCAGCCACGACGCCGACAAGGTGCGCGAGGCGGTCAACGGCGCGGCGCAGAAACTGCAACGTCTGCTGGACAGCGCGCTCGGCCGGTTGGCCGCACCGGTACGCCAGGGCAGGACCGGCGCGTCCGCCGCCCCCGACGAGCCTCAAATCTCATTTGATCCGGCAGCCGATCTGTCCTGACGGCCCATTTCGCCGACACCGCCTTACACTGGCCCGCCCGATCCAGGTGCCATCGATGTCCGAGCCGGACCCGTCCGCGTTGCCGTCCCAGAGCGAGCGCCTGTCGCGCCGTGTGTCCGAACTGGCCGCCTGCTCGCGGGCGCAGGCCGAGCAGTACATCGAGGGCGGCTGGGTCCGGGTGGATGGCGAGGTGGTCGAGTCGCCGCAATTCATGGTGACCGGCCAGTGCGTGGAGCTGGACCCGGACGCGCAGCTGGAAGCCGCCGAGCCGGCGACGATGCTGCTGCACAAGCCGGCGGGCATGGTCTGGGATGCCAGCGGGTCGCTGGTCACCGAAGACAACCGCGCCGAAGGCGATCACCGCCGTGGCATCCGGGTATTGCAACGTCACTTCTCCCACCTGACGCCCTTGATGCCGCTGGATGCGCAGGCCAGCGGCCTGGTGGTGTTCAGCCAGGACCCGCGCGTCATCCGCCGGCTGAAAGAGGACGGGCCGAAGATCGAGCAGGAGTTCCTGGTCGAAATCAGCGGCCAGACCGGCCCCTACACCTTGAGCCGGCTGACCCGCGGCCTGAGCTACCAGGGCCGCGTGCTGGATGCCTGCAAGGTCAGCTGGCAGAACGAAGTCCGCCTGCGTTTCGCGATCAAGGACGTCCGCGCCGGGCAGTTGCGCGACATGTGCGCGCAGGTCGGACTGGAAGTCGTGACGATGCGCCGTTTGCGGATCGGCCGGATCGGCCTGAACAAGATGCCGGTGGGCCAATGGCGCTACATGCCGGTCAGCGAACGCTTCTGAGCGGCGGACGTATGGGATCAACTGCCGTGCGCATGTGCGCCTTGCCCTGAGAAAGTCCGGGCGCGGGCGACAGCCCACGCCCGGATCGAGTCCTTCAGTACGCGCCCATGTAGTCGCGCTTGCCGATCTCCAGCCCGTTGTGGCGCAGCAGCGCGTAGGCCGTCGTGACATGGAAGAAGAACTGCGGCAGACCGTAGGTCAGCAGGTAGTCCTGGCCGCTGAAGCGGCGCTCCTTCGGCGTGCCCGGGCGGGTCACGATCTCGCGCTCCTCGGCGCCTTCGAAACGCGAGGCATCGAAGCTGTCGACAAAGGCGATCGTGCGCTCGACGCGCACCTTCAGCTGCTCGATGGTCTGCTCGGTGTCGTCGTACGCGGGCACCTCGGCATCGGCCAGGCGTGCGGTCACACCCTTGGCGAAGTCGCAGGCGATCTGCACCTGGCGCACCAGCGGAAGCATGTCGGGAAACAGCCGCGCCTGCAGCAGCACGGCCGGGTCGATCTTGCGTTCTTCCGCATAGGTCTCGGCCTTCTCCAGGATCGAGACAAGGCTGCCGAGCATCTGCTTGAACACGGGAACGGACGCGGCATGCATGGAAATGGTCATGGGGAAACCTCGTGAGGGGAAGCGCTTGATGTTAGCCGGTTCTCCACGGCGCGGCCCTGCCTGCCGTCCGCCGCCGGCCCAGTCTCCTGCCCGAACCCTTAGAATTGCCCCCCGCCCCTGGCACTCCTCCCCGATCCGGCCATCCATGCCTTCCCGCCTGCTCAAACTGTTTCTCGGACTGATCGCCTACGGCGTGTCGATGGTGATGATGCTGCAGTCGGACCTGGGCCTGATGCCGTGGGACGTGCTGCACCAGGGCATCGCCCTGCAAGGCGGCTGGCCGATGGGCCGGGTCACGGTGGCGGTGAGTTTCGTCGTCCTGCTGGCGTGGCTGCCCATCCGGCAGAAGCCGGGGTTCGGCACCGTCTGCAATGCAATCGTGATCGGACTGGTGTTCGACGCCGTCAATGGCCTGGTCGGCGACCGCCTGGCCGACCTGTCACTGGTCTCACGCACCGCGTTACTGATCGGCGGGATCGCGCTCAACGGCGCCGCGACGGCCGCCTACCTGGGCGCCCACTTCGGGCCGGGACCGCGCGACGGCCTGATGACCGGCTTGGTGCGCCGTACCGGGCGATCGGTGCGGCTGGTACGAACCCTGATCGAAGGCGGCGTGCTGGTGTCCGGGTTCCTGCTGGGCGGCACGCTGGGGGTCGGCACGGTGGGCTACATGCTGCTGATCGGTCCGCTGATCCAGGTCATGCTGCCGTGGTTCGACAGTCGATCCGGCGCCCCTGCAAGGCAGAAAGCCCTGCAGCCCGAACCGGAAGAATCCTGCTCCTGAAAGGCCTTTGACCGGGTGATCAAGCCCTGCCTGTGCAAGGCCCTGATCCAGCCTGCCAGTCGCGCTCTGCGCCGGCGAGCTACCCGCGCAGCAGGATCGCCGGCAATGCGACCAGGCCCAGCAGCACGATGATGGCGGCGACCGTCAGCAGCACCCGGGCCGGCTCCTCGCGCAGCACGTCCTTGAACGTCCGGCCGGTGCCGTCGCGCTGGCCCGCCTCGTATTCGGCGCGCGCATCCGCCTGACGCCTGGCCTGATAGACCGCCATCAGCCGCTTCGCCTCCGGCAGGTCGCGGTCGTGGGTCAGCCAGATGCCGCCGTAGGAAATACCCCAGCGGCTGGGCCTGGTCTCGTAGAACTCGATCCGGTTCTCGTCAAGCATCGCGCGCACGTCCTCGATCTCGTCGTCGAGCACCATGCGCAGGTTGAGCAGCAGTTTTGACATCCGCCGATCATACCGGTGACCGGGGCCGGCAGCCGGATGTTGGTGGCGGTGAAGTTGGCGGCGGCGGAGTCGATGATCGCGATGCCGGTACGGGATCAACCGGGGCGGCCGTCGCCCAGCACATCGAACGGGTCGGCCGTTGTTTTCTCCGGGGTCTTCGGCGTCTGCCGGTTGTGCGGCGCCCTGAAAGGACGCGAGCGGTATTTGTCGATCACGGTCTTGCCAAAATCCTCAAGCACTTCCGCCGGAATCGCCTCCACGCCGAAAACCGTGACCATCCGCGCCAGCAAAGCCTCGGCCTGCCCGCGGTTCATCTCCACCTGCCCGGCATCGCCCTCCTGCAGGTGCTGCAGCGTCTGCCCCGCGACCTGCAGGCCGCTGTGGACAAGCAACTCGCCGGCCTCGGCATCGCCGGGCTCAAGCTGCAGAACCCGCTGCGCGGCGGCAAATGCCTGCGCCCATTGGCCGTCCTGGGCCTGCAACCGGGCGATCTGGCGCCATGGCTGCGTGCGCGAGGGCTCCTCGGCGCCGGCCTGGCGGTAGGCGGCCAACGCCGATTCCGTCTCGCCCGCCTGGCGGGCCGCCTCGGCGATCGCGAGGCTTTTCTCGTAATCCGGCGCGGATGACAACGCCAACGTCGCGCAGCCGCCCAGCGAGGCGGTCATCACCAGGCAGGAAAGCACACCCAGCACACGGTCACGCGGGTTGCAGGACCTCATCATTTCCATGTTTCCGGCCTCCAGCCTTCCCCGTGCGAAACATAGCAGTTCCGCAGCGCCCCGGGCGCTGGTCAACCATCACGGTGCGGCGCCACCGGCAGATGCCAGTCGTAGCGGATCGCCATGTAACGCAATCCGAAGCACAGCGTCGCGGAGGCGAGCATCACCGGCACCGATGGCAGGTCGAGCGCTTCGCCGACCACCACCACGATCGCACCCAGCATCGCTGCGATCGCATACAGGTCCGACTGGAACACCACCGGCGTGCGCGCCACCAGCACGTCGCGGACGATGCCGCCACCGATGCCGCTGAGCATCCCCAGCAGGATCGCAGCCACCGGCCCCAGCCCGTGCTCCAGCGCCTTGAGCGTGCCGATGACCGCGAACAGGGCCAGCCCGACGGCATCGAACACCCGCACGGGGTTGCGCAGGCGCTTGATGTCGGCGTAGCGATAGAAGGTGACGACACCCGCCAGGCAGCTCACCGCCAGGTAGTGCCAGTTCGCCAATGCGACCGGCGGCGTTGCGCCGATCAGTACATCGCGGGTGATGCCACCTGCAGCCGCCGCCGCGAACGACAGCACCAGCACACCAAACAAGTCCAGCCGATTGCGGACCCCGACAGTCGCGCCGCTGATCGCAAACGCAAACGTGCCGATCAGATCGACGACGGTAATGACGGTATTCAGGCCCAAGGACAAAACACGCTGAAGAAAAGGCCGGACAGCATGCCACGGCATCCGCCGGGCCTGCAGCAGGCCGCATGCCGGGGTTGCGGCCGGCCAACGCTTTCCCTAGCCTGCCCACGCCCCATTGCGGTGACCGCCCAAGAGCGCTCACCGCATTCCCGTACGCCCTTCCCCACTCCATCCCGCGAGGTTTCCGATGGAAATCACCGACCGCCGTGTTGCCACGGTGCATTACACCCTCACTGACGACGCCGGCCAGGTCATCTACAAGTCGCCCGCCGACGAGCCGCTGACCTATCTGCACGGCGGCGGAAAGCTCATGCCGGGACTGGAAAAGGCCCTCGCCGGAAAAAAAACCGGTGCCCGGTTCCTCACCGATGTCGCCCCAGAGGACGCCTACGGCCCGCGCCACGAACAGCTGGTGCAGGTGGTGCCGCGCTCGGCATTCGAAGGGGTGGAGTCATTGCAGCCCGGCATGCAGTTCCTGACCGAGACTGCGGAAGGGCCGGTGCTGGCCACGGTGCTGAAGGTCAATGGCGACCGGATCACCGTCGATGGCAACCACGCGCTGGCCGGCAGGAACCTGCATTTCGACCTGGAAGTCGTCGACGTGCGCGAGGCGACGGCCGAGGAAATCGAACGCGGTGACGTGAGCGGGACGCAGGCAAGCGCGCCGTAAACGAAGGTCCGGGCTACCCGACTTTCACGGCGCGCGTAGCGCTTGGGCGTTCGATCGGACGCGAGCCAGTGGCTTCCGGCCTCACCCCGCCTCCGCGGGGACGACCGCGGTTGTTCAAGCCAGGTGCAACTCAGCCCGGTTCGCGACCGGGATTGCGCGCCCGCCATGCGGCCAGCAATGCCTCGTAATGCTCCATTTCCTCGGCGTAGAGGTCGTGGACGCAGGGGTCGCAGCCGCTGTCGCAGCAATCCGTCGGCAGTGGACGCTCGGGTCGCAGCGGGGGCGGATCGCCGGTCGCGACCGACGGAATCGGGATCAAGGAGGAACTGGCAGGCACGGTAGACACGGGACTGGGCACGGAATTCGGTTCAACAAGCGCATTCAAGTGTCGCAGATCGTCCGGGCACGGACCAAGAGCACTGCGACATGCCGATTGCCGGCCGGGGTCATAGCAACCATTCGATCGGCAGGACCGCCATCACCGCCACCATCGCGCGCAGCCAGAAGCCCGTGCCGGGTTCCTCGTCATGCACGGCCTGCCCGCCATCCACCTGCTCGACCCATTGCAGTTTTCCGTCGTGCCCCAGACGCACCCGGTAGGCGTTGGCCGGCACCTCGTCGACAAACGCGCCGGCAATGCCCTGCGCCATCAACGGGCTGTCGATCACGAACCCCATTTCGGTATTCAGGTGCGCCGAGCGCGGATCGAAATTGAACGATCCGACGAAGGCCCGTGAGCCGTCGGCAGCGAACGTTTTCGCATGCAGGCTGGACGCCGAGCTGCCGGTGAGCTTGCGGTGCCGCACGGCGATACCGGTGGCTTCACGCTTCATCTCGAACAACGAGATACCCGCCTCCAGCAGCGGTTTGCGGCGCTTGGCGTACCCGGCATGCACTGCCCCGACGTCGGTCGCCTCCAGCGAATTGGTCAGCACCGACACCGCCACGCCCTGTCGCGCCAGCCCGGCCAGGTAGTCCACCCCCTCCTTGGTGGGAACGAAGTACGGCGAGACCACCTGCAGCTCCCGCTGCGGCGCGCCGATGGCCTGCAGGAGGCGTTGCGCCAGCAGGCTTTCCGGTGCCGCCTGCCCCAGACCCTTGGCCGGATCGTCGCTGAGCATGCGGGTGGGCGCCCACTCGAACGGCAATTGCCCCATCTTCAACGCCTGCACATGGAGCGACGCCTGCAGCGCCTCCACATAGGCGCTCGCGGCGGGATCGCGCTCGACCAGCGAGGCGGCCGCGGCCAGATCCGAAATGGCGCCGGCAGCCGCGGCGGGCATCAGCCGGTCGACCGGGTACGACGATCCGCTGGCCCAGTAGCGGTCGAAATCGCGCGAGACATCGTCCACCACCGGTCCGATCGCCAACACGTCCAGGTCGACGAACAGCACGCCGTCGCCGGCATCGAAGTACTCGTCGCCCACGTTGCGCCCGCCGACGATGGTGACCTGGTTGTCGACCGTGAACGACTTGTTGTGCATGCGCCGGTTGAGGCGCGCGAAGTCGGTCAGGTAGCCCAGCGCGCGCCAGCGGCGCTGCTTGAACGGGTTGAACAGCCGCACCTGGATCAGCGGATGGGAGTCCAGCGTGGCCAGGACCGTGTCCATGCCGGCGGTGTTGTTGTCGTCGAGCAGCAGGCGCACCCGCACGCCGCGGTCGGCGGCGCGGTGCAGGGCCTCGAACAGCAGCGTTCCGGACATGTCGTTGCGCCAGATGTAGTACTGCACATCCAGCGTGCGCTCGGCGGCATCGGCCATCGACGAGCGGGTGGCGAACGCGTCGCGCCCGTCCCGCAGCGCAACGATGCCCGAACGTCCCGGATGCTCCCGGACCAGCGGCTGGATCGCGCGTCCCAGGCTGGTGTCGGCGGTATCGGCCCACATGCTGGTCTGCACGCGCCCGTCCAGCGACGGCAGCGTCGACCCCACCGCCAGCAAAATGCCCGAGACGACAAGCGCCATCAGGACGGCGGGCCACAGGTAGGCGTGTCGGGCGATTCTCATGGCCAGTGAGTGTATGAGAATCCCGACGGTGGCGGCGGCGGGGCGCGCGGCGGCAGTGGCGCCACGCCACGCCGCCGCATGCGCAGCCGGGCTGGTTTACTCCGCCATCAGTTCGGCAATCGCCGGCACCGGCGCATTGCCATAGCTCAGGAACCCGTTGTGGAACGCCTTCAGGTCGAACGCATCGCCCAGCTCGGCCTTGCGCTGCTCGCGCAGGTCGAGGATCTCGGCGTAGCCGGTGAAGTAGCTGGTCAGCTGCACCTGCGACAGGCGTACCCGACGCCACTTGTTGACCGCCTCGGTCTCCTCCTGGAAGGCCTCGCGCCTGAGCAGGTCCATCGCCTGCTCCTGCGTCATGCCAAGCACGTGCACGGCGTAGTCGAGGATCGCGTTGGTCACCACGCGCAGGTTCCACTTGCCGTACATCAGCCACATCTCCGGCGCCTGCCCGCCCCAGCCGGCCTCGAGCATCATCCGCTCCGAGTACACCGCCCAGCCCTCGATCATCGCGCCGTTGCCGAGCAGGCTCTTGACCAGGCTGGGACTCTTGTTGGCGTGCAGCAGCTGGGTGTAGTGGCCGGGCACCGCCTCGTGGATGTTGAGGATCTGCAGCACCCAGTGGTTGTACTCGCGCAGGAAACTCTCGGCCTCGGCGTCGCTGTAGGCGTCCAGCGGGCTGACGTTGTAGTAGGTATCGGCGGTCGGGTTGAAGGGACCCGGCGCGCTGATCGACGCGCCCGCGCCACCGCCGCGCATGTATTCGGGCGTCTCGCGCACCACCAGCGGCCGGGTCGCGTCCTGGTCGAGCAGGTCATGCTCGCGCACGAAGTCGGTCAGCAGCGGGATCTGGCGCTTGATCTCGGGCACGAACCCGTCACGGCTGACGTGCTGCGCGGACAGGTGGTCGATCATCCGGCCGATGCGCTCCAGGCGGTCTTCCGGCATCGCGGTGTCGGGGAAGTACTTCGGCCACAGCTCGATCGTGGTCGCGTCCATCTGCTCGTGCAGGCGGTTCTTCTCGTCGACCGCGCGCTGGTACAGCTCGGCGGCGGTGTAGTGCGACTGCACATCAAAGCGGAACTTGGGCTCGTACAGCGCCTCGCCGATGCGGAACGAGCGCGTCTCGCCCGCGGCCGCCATTCGCTGCTGCTCGCCTTCCAGCCAGCCCGTCCAGCCGTCGATCGCACCGCGTGCGGCATCGATGCGCGCGATGAACAGCGCCTGCTCGTCGGCGCTCAGCCCGGACGCGGCGATGCGCTGGCGCAGCTCCTCGCCGAACACGCTCAGCGAGCCACGGCTCTGCACGATCGCCAGCTCCACATGCTCGACCGTGGGGTCGGCGATGCTGGCCTGCGCGGCGGCGTAGTACTGGGGCACGTGTTCCAGGCGTGCCATCACCGTGCGCAGACGCTCGTCCTCGGCCGCATACGGGGTGTTGAGCAGCAACGCGATCGTGCCGGCAACGTTGTAGCGCGACGGGTTCCAGGCCCAGTCACGGAAGGTCTGCAGGTACCAGCGCGTGGATTCGAAGCGGTTCTTCAGCAGCGTGTGGTCGATGCGCTGGCTGGCCGACAGCTGCGCCGGATCGAACGCAGCCAGCTCGGCCAGACCGGCCTCGGCGAAAGCTAGGTCGGAAGCACGGCTGGCGGCATCGGGAATCGTCAGCAATGCCGCATTGTCGTAGCGGCCAGCGCGGACCGACCACTCCGGACTGCGCTCCAACGCACGCATCAGCAACGACTCGGCCACCTGCGCGAAGCGAGCGTCCTGCCCGGCCTGCGCCGTGGCCGGATCCGGCGCCTGCGCCAGGACCAGCGGCGTCTGGCAGACAACAAGGGTGCCGAGCCCGGCGGCGAGCATCAGGGACAGACGGGTCTTGCGCATCGGGCAACTCCACAAGCGAGGACGCGCGACCGGAGCGGTCGCAACAGAACCGTCGATGGTAGCCGGCCCGGCGAAGCGGGCACGTGCCGATGGTCAGTGCGTTGATCTCGACCTGTCCCGACTGGCGATGCTGGAAAACAGATCCAGTCACCTGTCACCCGCTTCGCATGATGTCGGGTCATGACGCTGCGATAACGCGTTGGCGGAGTTGGCATCGACGAACACGCCCCATGGTGGACAAGTCCGCCGAGTCCCAGCCTGCCTGTTCAAAACTTCTGGTTCATTACAGGATAGGCACTGCCAAACATCAACAACGCCAACAACGCCAACAACGACAAGGCCCGCGATCGCGGGCCTTGTGTTTATGGGCAGTCAGGAAGTGAACCCGCTTGCGCTTCGCTTACCCGGGCTATGCTGACTTTGAGGGCCATTGGTATTTCTTCGTCCGCAGAAACGTTCAGCGTAACTCCGCTTGCCTCAATGGCTAAGCCTTTCTCTATCGGAACTAACGACGCCACATCCGTAGCAAACCTCACCGTATGTCTAAGCACCTGAACCTGCTTCGCGGCTTTCATAAATGCACTAACATCTTCTCTCACTATCTGTTCAATCGATAACGTACGAGGTCGGTTATGTGGCGGGTACGGGCCTTCCAAGAATCTCCGAACTGCAACTGGGTCCTTGATGATGGTAATTCCAAAGAACTCCTCACCAGAGGGCGATTCGACCGATGTGCCGGCCATCAAGAACGGGGTTTCTCCGTCTACATAGACATGATTCGCGCAAAACGCATGGGTGTTATCCACACTCTCATCTACTCCGCCAAACTCAATCTTGCTCCACGGGCGTGAGCAGGCTTGCATTAAGAATTCCATATCAATTCCTGACATGGTCTACCTTTCGATCCTCGGAGGAGGCGGAGGCGTGTGGATGGATTCGCCATTTCGAGCTGACCCTCTGTTTGGCAGATCAACTCGACTAGAACCATCCGGATTATGGCGAATCTGTACGTTATTGTCAGCTCGTGTTCGTGTTCCCCCATTATCCATGGTAGTCGTTGCCGTCTTCCCCTCAGCTTGATTCCGAAAAACGCTCTTCGCAGAAGCGCGATCGCCATTGGGCCCAAGATCGGTATTGGTTCGAGAGCCACCTGGTTGTGGATTTCGTCCCATCAACGGTTTCGCCGCGTCTGCAGCCCCATCCGCAGCTTTAACCGCATCCGCGCCATGTGCTGCTGCTCGAACGCCAGCACCTAATCCCGTCGCAAACGGCACCACGGCTCCAACAACATCCGCACCCAATGCCGCCGCATTCGTCCAACTTGGTTCAGTCGCCAGCTTGTAGCCGCTGTAAGCGATGAACCCAATGTCAGCAATGATGTCTAGCGCTCGCCCGTCGGGATCCGTGTACTTGTAGGGATTGCCGGCCGCATACCAATAGCGATTGAAGTACCGCATATCGCCGCTGTCATACGCGGAAACGGGATCAACCGACAAGAACACTCCGATCCCCGGATCGTAATAGCGCTGCTGCATATACGTCAGCCCCGTCGCCGCATCCTGCACGTGGCCGGTGTAACCGGGACCGTCATCATTCGGCCCCGCCAACTGGGCCCCGAAGGGTTCGTACTCGTTGCGCTCGATGACGTTCCGATTGGCATCGGTCTTGGCCACCGGGGTACCCAGCGCGTCGGTGTGAATGTAGCGCACCGTCTGCGCGTGAACAGGCATCGCCGTCACCACCCACAGGGCAGCGAGCACCCAACCCATAAACTTCGTCATGCTTCCTCTCCTTGGTGAGTCGGCGTCATGTCCACGTCAATACGGGTACGCATCAGTGGACAATGCAGAGCAGGTGCAGGCGTTGCGGGCGCGCGCGCCATCTCGCAGGTGCTCGACTCGGTGATCGCGGCGCATCAGTAGCCACAGCTGCATCAACAGCCGTAAACAACAAAGCCCGCATCGCTGCGGGTTTTGCGCGTTACAGCTTCAATAATTTCGAGAGCACAGCTTTCACTTTGTCGCTAACGAAAAGAGCAATGTAATAGGCAGCTATAACGCAGGCCGCCATGAAGACTAGGAACAGCAAGAATTTGCCGTGTCCCAACACGTCACGCAAGGGAACATCAGTCGGGATGCCGAACAACCGGACACCAGCCATTCCTAAGCCAACAAAGATTCCGCCAAATAAAGTAAAGAACAAATAGCCGTGGCGGGCCCATTGTTGCTCGTCAGTTAGCTTTCTTTTCATCGATTCCTAGCGTTTCAATTGATCTTCTTTTGGCGGTGGTGGCGGTGGTGTGGCTGCAGCTGCCGTGCCCGCACCATGCCCTGCACTTATCGCATTCTCAACAGCACCACGCACTGGTGCAGCTTTAGGGAAGGTCTGAACAACATCACCTGAAGCCAAGTTTCCCAATGGAAGCGCAAAAAACGCATGCACTCTCGTGATTCCTGCGCCATTTCCGGCGCTTTCGGGCGGTTTTCCCGCCCTCCAGGCACAGTTACTCCGTCTGCGCCAGCAAATGCCGGCGCGCCATCCATAGATTCGACAGCGCGAACAGCGTCAGTACCTGGCTGCTGTTCTTCGCCAAACCACGGTAGCGCACCTTGGTAAAACCGAACTGACGCTTGATCACCCG
>DASTUE010000182.1:0-2651 GCA_035759805.1 Lysobacter sp.
TCCCGTCGTGCGTGTGCGAGAGGAACGAGCAAGCGCAGATCCGCGTTTTTCCGACGATGTCGCCGCTGGTGACGCTACGGAAGATGGCTCCGTCACCGCGATGGCCCAGCCCAGGTCGGCCGCCATCAGCTTGAGCTGGCGATGCAGCTCGCGCCATTCGCGCATGCGCAGGAAGCCGAGGAAGTGCTTCTCGCACCAGCGCCGCAGCTGCGACTGGGTCATCTCCTCGTGCGCGGTCTGGTAGGCGTCCCACAGCTTCAGGATGCCGACGAACTCGGAGCTGTAATCGACGAACTGGGCGTGCGCGTTGTCGGCCGCGGCGCGCTGGTCGGCGGGACGCTCGCGCGGGTCCTGGATGCCCAGGAACGAGGCGATCGCGAGCATCTCGCGCAGGCAGCCGCGCGCGTTGGCGGCGACCAGCATCCGCGCCAGTTTTACGTCCACCGGCATCCGCGCCATCAGGCGGCCGGTCGCGGTCAGCCTGCGCCGGCCCCGGTCATCGGCGGCCTCGACCGCACCCAGCTCGGCCAGTTGCGCCCAGCCATCGGCGATCGCGCGCGGGTCGGGCGGCTCCAGGAACGGGAAACTCTCGATATCCCCCAGGCCCAGCGACAGCATCCGCAGGATCACCCCGGACAGTGCCGCACGGTGGATCTCCGGATCGGTGTATTCGGGGCGCGAGGCGAAATCGGCCTCGCTGTACAGCCGGTAGCAGACGCCTTCCGACACCCGCCCGCAGCGGCCCATGCGCTGGTTCGCGCTGGCCTGGCTGACCGGCTCGATGTGCAGCCGGTCCAGCTTGCTGCGCGGGCTGTAGCGCTTGATCCGGGCCAGTCCGGGATCGATCACGTAGGCGATGCGCGGCACGGTCAGCGAGGTTTCGGCGACATTGGTCGCCAGCACGATCCGCCGCTGCGGGCCGGGGTTGAACACCCGGTCCTGGTCGCGCACCGACAGCCGCGCGTACAGCGGCAGCACCTCGGTGTGCCGGTATTTCCGCCGCTCCAGCGCCTGGTGCGCGTCGCGGATCTCGCGCTCGCCGGGCAGGAAGATCAGCACATCGCCGTGAGGGTCCTCGCGCGCGATCTCGTCGCAGGCGGCGACGATCGCATCATTGACCGTACGCTCGCCGTCGCGGCCTGCCGTGCCATCGCCGTCGTCGTCCTCGCCGCCACCTTCGAGCGGCCGGTAGCGCACCGACACCGGATGCCCGCGACCCTCCACGTCCACCACCGGCGCATTGTCGAAATGCCCGGAAAAGCGCGCGGTGTCGATCGTCGCCGAGGTCACGATGACCTTCAGGTCGTGGCGCTTCTTCAGCAATTGCTTCAGGTAGCCGAGCAGGAAATCGATGTTGAGGCTGCGCTCGTGCGCCTCGTCGATCAGGATCGTGTCGTAGCGCGACAGCCAGCGGTCGGACTGGATTTCCGCCAGCAGGATGCCGTCGGTCATGAACTTGATTGCGGTCGAATCGCCGACGTTCTCGTTGAACCGGACCTGGTAGCCGACCAGTCCGCCCAAGGGGGTGTTCAGCTCCTCCGCGACCCGTTTGGCGACCGCACGCGCGGCAATCCGGCGCGGCTGGGTGCAGCCGATCATGCCGGCGGCGCCGCGACCGGCGGCCAGGCACAGTTTCGGCAATTGCGTGGTCTTGCCGGATCCGGTCTCGCCGGCGATCACCACCACCGGATGCTGGCGGATCAGTTCGACGATGCGCTCGGCCTCGCTGGCGATCGGCAGCGACGGATCCGCCGGCACCTGCGGCAGGCTCGCGGCACGCGCCTCGCGGCGGGTCACCGAGGTGGCCAGGGCCTGCTCGAATGCCGCCCGGGCATCCGCATCGCCGGGCCGGCCGCGCCAGCGCGACCACAGGCCATGCAGGCGGCCGCGATCCCGGCTCAACCCGCCGTCGATCGCCCGACGCGCCTGCTCCAGGTCGGTGCGCGAGGCGTCAACGGGTCGTAACGTGGCTTTGGCAACGGGGTTGGTAGGCTTCATCGACTCATTCAAGAAAAACAACGCGTTTCACGCGGTAACCCACGGCGACCTATTGTCGCTGCAACATTCCAGAACAGGAGAGCACCATGGCCAAGCCAGCGCCTGCAAAGGCAAGCAAGACCAAGAGCAGCACCTCCGGCAAGGACACGTCCAGCAAGAGCATGAAGCCGGTTTCCACCGGTGCCGGCGCCCCCGCCATCGATATCGGGATGGGCGCCGGCGATCGCAAGAAGATCGCCGACGGCCTGTCGCGTTTTCTCGCCGACGCCTTCACGCTGTACCTGAAGACCCACAACTTCCACTGGAACGTCACCGGGCCGATGTTCAACAGCCTGCACCTGATGTTCGAAACCCAGTACACCGAGCAATGGGCCGCGCTGGATGAGATCGCCGAGCGCATCCGCGCGCTGGGCTTCAACGCCCCCGGCTCATACGCGGAGTTCACCAAGCTGTCGTCCATCCCCGAGGAGGCCGGCCGCACCGATGTCCCCGACTGGCACGAGATGGTGCGACAGCTGACCATCGGCAACGAAGCCGTCTGCCGCACCGCGCGCAACGTGCTGGAGACCGCCGACGACGCCAGCGACGACCCGACCGTCGACCTGCTGACCCAGCGCCTGCATACCCACGAGAAATACGCCTGGATGCTGCGC
>DASTUE010000183.1:0-9245 GCA_035759805.1 Lysobacter sp.
CGGCGGCGGCGACACGGTAGCGCAGGCGTTCTATGCCAAGCACCTGCTCGCGGCCTCGATCATGGCCGCGCCGGCAACGATGGTGGTCGCCAAGCTGCTGATCCCGGAAACCGCCGTGCCCTTGACCCGCGGTACGGTCAAAATGGAGGTCGAGAAGACCACCAGCAACGTGATCGATGCCGCCGCCGCGGGTGCAGCCGACGGCCTCAAGCTGGCGCTCAACATCGGCGCGATGCTGCTGGCCTTCATTGCGCTGATCGCGATGATCAACTGGCCGCTGACATGGATCGGAGAGGTCACCGGCCTGTCAGCGATGCTCGGCAAGCCCACCGACATGGCCAGTCTGATGGGTTACGTACTGTCTCCGGTGGCCTGGCTGATCGGTGTGCCATGGCAGGACGCGAACGTGGTCGGCGGCCTGATCGGCGAGAAGATCGTGCTCAACGAATTTGTTGCCTACCTGCACCTGGCCGAGATCGTCCAGGGCGCCACCCCGGGTGTGGCTTTGACCGATCAGGGCCGGCTGATCGCGACCTACGCGCTGTGCGGCTTCGCCAACTTCTCCTCGATCGCGATCCAGATCGGCGGCATCGGCGGACTCGCCCCGGATCGCCGCCAGGATCTGGCCCGCCTCGGCCTTCGCGCCGTGCTGGGCGGCACCATCGCCACGCTGATGACGGCCACCATCGCCGGCGTGCTGACCTCGTTCGCGGGCTGACCGGCCGCCGTGCCCCACGCCATCGTCACCGTCATCGGTTCGTTCAACATCGACCACGTGTGGGCGCTGCCGACCCTGCCGCAGGTCGGTGAAACCCTGGCCGGCACGTACCACACCGGCCCCGGCGGCAAGGGCTTCAACCAGGCCACCGCGGCCGCACGCGCGGGAGCACGGACGGCGTTCGTCTGCGCGCTCGGTGCGGATGCGGGCGGCCAGCTCGCGCGCTCGCTGGCGGGCGCGGACGGCATCGAGCTGCATGCCGCCAACAGCGACGCCCCCACCGGCACCGCCGGCATCTACGTCGACCGGCAGGGCCGCAACAGCATCGTCATCGGGCCTGGCGCGAACGCGGGCCTGGACGCGGATTTCGTGCGCGCGCAGGCCGGTGTGCTGGCCGCCTCGACGGTGGTGCTGGCGCAACTGGAGTCGCCGGTCGCGGCGGTGGCGGCCGGGTTCGAGATGGCCCGCGCCGGCAAGGCGATGACGGTGCTCAATCCTGCACCGGCGGATGCCGGGCTGACCTCCGACCTGCTGGCACTCAGCGACCTGATCACGCCCAACGAAACGGAATTCTGCGCTCAGCTGTCGCGCCACCACGGCGATATTCTGGCCGCCGACGCCCTCGCCTCACTGGACGATGCGGGCCTGCATGGGCACTGCCGCAAGCTGCTGCCGCACGGCAGCGTCATCATCACGCTCGGTGCGGCTGGCTGTTTCGTTTCCCATGCCGACCATCAACTGCGGGGCGATGACCGCGCGTTCTACCGGGTCCCCGCCGCGCCCGCCCGGGCCATCGACACCACCGGCGCCGGCGATGCGTTCAATGGCGCCCTGGTGGCTTCGATCGCGCAATTTCCGGACCGTCCGTTTGCCCGTCATGTCGCCTTCGCCACCATGTACGCAGCGCGCGCGACGGAAAGCGTCGGCGCCGCGGAGTCGATGCCGCATCTGGCGCCTGCCGCGGATTGATTCAGCGCCGGGCGATCCCGCATCCACGGTGGACAGGAGCAAGGCACCCGTCGCCCGCCTGACCGGCGCCGCCACCGCCGCAGCCGGCGCCGCGGGTAGAATGCGCGCCATGCAGATCGGCCCCCACACCATTGCCCCCAGGGTGATCCTCGCCCCGATGGCGGGCGTCACCGACAAGCCGTTCCGGGTGCTGTGCAAACGGTTGGGCGCAGGCCTGTGCGTGTCGGAAATGACCACCTCCGATCCGCGTTTCTGGACCACGACCAAGTCGCGCCACCGCATGGACCACGACGGCGAACCGGCGCCGGTCAGCGTGCAGATCGCCGGCACCGTGCCGTCGGTCATGGCCGACGCCGCACGCCACAACGTCGATGAAGGCGCGCAGATCATCGACATCAACATGGGCTGCCCGGCGAAGAAGGTCTGCAACGCCTGGGCCGGCTCGGCGCTGATGCGCGAACCGGCACTGGTGGCCGACATCCTGGACGCAGTGGTCAACGCGGTCGACGTGCCGGTGACGTTGAAGATCCGCACCGGCTGGGCGTCCGACCACCGCAACGCGCTGGAAATCGCCCGCATCGCCGAGTCGGCCGGCATCGCCGCGCTGGCGGTGCACGGCCGCACCCGCGACCAGCAGTACAAGGGCGTCGCGGAGTACGACACCATCGCCGAGGTCAAGGCGGCGCTGTCGATCCCGGTCATGGCCAACGGTGACATCGACACGCCGCTCAAGGCCGAGCAGGTGCTGCAGTACACGGGCTGCGATGCCGTGCTGGTCGGCCGCGCCGCGCAGGGACGGCCGTGGATCTTCCGCGAGATCGGCCACTACCTGGCCACCGGCGATTTGTTGCCCGGGCCGACTTTGGCCGAGGTCCGCGACGTCCTGCTTGCCCACCTCGACGACCTGCACGCGTTCTATGGCGAGCGCTCCGGCGTGCGGATCGCGCGCAAGCACCTGGGCTGGTACGCCAAGGACCATCCGGAGAACACCGCCTTCCGTGCCGTGGTCAACCAGGCCGAGACCGCCGAGTTGCAGATCCGCCTGACCCGCGACTACTTCGATGCGTTGATCGCCGGCGTGGCGCCGGATTTGCCCGCCGCTGCCTGACATCGATCCCCGCAGGCGATGTCCTGCGTCGGGTCGCCCGGCGTCCATATCCGCCACCACATCGCCGACCGGCGTCCCCGCGCCTGCCACGGCCAGCGCAGTTGCCGCGGTACGACCTCCTGCCAGGCGTGACCGTCATGCCCGGCGACGACAAAGCGGAACGGATAGTCCGCGCACGCCCGGGTGGTCGAACACTGCCGCGAGCGCGCGCATGTCCGAGCGGTATTCACGGAACCGCATCGGCCCGTGGTCGGCGACCAGCGAATGCTCGCCCTCGACGAAGCCTTCCGGCGTCATCGCCACTACCCGCCACAGCAGGATGTTGAACGGCATCGGCACCGGGAAGCGCGGCATGCGTCCCGATCGGCATTGCAGAATCCGGCTCAGGCCACCTTGCGCACCGCTGCATCATCCATGCACGGCCGTGCCGGCAGGCACGCCAGCGTCTCGCCGGTATGCGCCAGCAGCCGCAGGCTGCCGTCGGGCTCCTCGACCAGCGCGGTCAGGCTCTCCACCCAGTCGCCGTCGTTGGCGTACACGCAGCCATCGCGTTCGAACAGGGCGGCGCGGTGGATATGGCCGCACACGATGCCGTCGACGCGTCGGCGGCGGGCGTCGTCGAGACCGGCCTGGACGAACCGGGCGACGTAGCGCTCGGCCGCGCCGCTGCGGCTTTTGAGAAACTCGGCCAGCGACCAGTAACGCATGCCCAGGCAGCGGCGCGCGCGGTTGAACCACTGGTTGCCGGTCAGGATGCGGTAGTACAGCCAGTCGCCGAGGTGCTCCTGCAGACCGCCGAAGTGGGTCTGGCCGTCGTACTCGTCGCCATGGACCACCAGCAGCCGACGACCGTCGGCGGTTACATGGATCGCGCGACGGCGCACCTGCATCCGCGGCAGCACCAGCCCACAGAAGCGCCGCGCCGGGCGGTCGTGGTTGCCCGGCACGTAGACCAGCTCGGTCCCGTTGCGGGCCAGCGCATGCAGCGCCTCGACCACGCGCTGGTGCGCCTCGTTCCAGACCGCCCGCCGCTGCGCCATCCACCACAGGTCGACGATGTCACCGACCAGGTACAGCCGGTCGCAGCGCAGGGTGCCCAGGAAGGCGGCCAGCTCGGCCGCATGGCAATGGCGCGAACCCAGGTGGACGTCGGAGATGAAGACGGCGCGCCGGCGCGGGGGCAAACCGGCCGGCACCGGGCTCATGCCGTCGGCTCCCGTGTCGCAGCCGGGGCCAGGTATCGCTCGCGCTTGCGTGGACGCACCTGTTGCAGGTCGACCTCGATCAGGCCGTCGACCGCATTGCTGAAGGCGGGGTCGACGCCGAACGCGAGGAACCGCGCGCCGCCGGGTTCGCACAACTCGGTGTACTGCTTGTAGAGCATCGGCACCGCGGCGCCCAGCGCATCGAGGTTGGCCTTCAGCACCCGGAACGCGGTGGCCGCGTCGAGCGTGTCGAACTGCGGCGGTGCGGGCCGGTAGGCGAACGGCTGTCGTGGCGTGGCGACGTGGCCGTCGCTGCCGTGGTAGCGCGCGTAGTAGGCGACGATCTGCTCGCGTGCCTCCGCCGGCAGCGCGGCGCTGATCGACACCGGCCCATACAGGTAGCGCACGTTCGGATGCCGCGCGAGGTAGGCGCCGATGCCCTGCCACAGGTAGTCGATGCTGCGCCCTCCCCAGTATTCGGGGGTGACGAAACTGCGGCCCAGTTCCATCCCCGCCGCCAGCCGCGGGATCGCGTCGTCGGAGTAGTGGAACAGCGAGGCGGTGTAGAGCCCGGCCAGGCCGCGCGCGGCCAGCACCTCGGCGCCGCGGGCAACGCGGTAGGCACCGGCGACCTTGCCGGCCGGCGCGTCCCACAACACGATGTGCTCGTACCACCCGTCGTACAGGTCGACATCCAGCCGCCGACCGGTGCCCTCGCCGACCGCGCGGAAGGTCAGCTCGCGCAGCCGGCCGATCTCGCGCAGCAGCGGCGCACCGACCGCGAGCCGGCCGACGCGGATCTGCTTGCCATCGCAGGTCTGGCCGAGCAGCGCCAGCGATTCGATACCGGTGCGCAGCGCGGCCACGGCGACGGCCGGGATCAACGGCTCTACCGGCTCGTCCGATGGCACGCCCATCCGGCCCGACCCGACCGGCACCGCCGCTTGCGGCCGCTCGCGACGCGTACCCAGTGCGAGCAGTTCACGCCGCACCTGGCGCACCAGTTGCTCCGGATCGCCATCAGCGGGCAACTGCTGGGGCCGGCCGATCCGCAGTTCGATCCGGCGCGTGCGACGGGCGAACATCTCGCGCGCCAGCAACGCGGTGCCGACCGGCTTGAACACCGCCGAGACGCCATAGAACAGGGCCGAGTTGCGCGCCACGACCCGCACCGGCAGCACCGGCGCGCCACTGCGGCGGGCGAACTGCAGGAAGCCGCGACGCCAGCGGCCATCGGCCACCCCACGCCAGCCCAGCCGCGCGACCTCGCCGGCCGGGAACACGATCACGCACTGCCCGGCATCGAGCGCCGCCTCGATCGCCCGCAGGCCCTCGACGCTCGGCCGGCCGCCCAATACCGTCACCGGCAACAGCAACCCGCGCAGGCCGTCGAGCGCGCAAAGCAGGTCGTTGGCGACGATCCGCACGTCGCTGCGGACCTTGCCGACCGCATCCAGCAGGGCCAGCGCATCGAGCGCGCCGGACGGGTGATTGGCGACGACCAGCAAGCGGCCACTCGCGGGAATCCGCCGCAGTTCCAGCGGGTCGACCCGATAGCGCGCCTGCAGGAACTCCAGTGCCGCCTCGACGAAGGCAAACCCGCGCAGGTGCTCGCTGGCCTTGATGAAGCCGTCGAGCAGGTCGAGCCTCGACCAGCGCCCCATCGTGCGTAGCAGCGGCGCGGCGAGGTGCCGGCGGCGCCCGCGGAACCAGTGCGGGAACCGGGCACGGACACTGGACTGGAGTCGGTCTTCGAGCTGCAGCATGGTCATCGTCATGGCGGCCGGCGATACGGCAAGCGTGCCGCCGTTGCGCTACCGTCACATGGCGATTCCACGACCGCGCGATGACAACGGCCGGATCATGCTTGATCGCAGGTAAACCCGGGACACGGCACAATGCGCCATCCGGGCAATGCCTGTATCATTCGCGCCCATCCCTTTATCCGAATGCAAGGATATAGCCCTGATGTCCAGCTACCTGTTCACCTCCGAATCCGTCTCTGAAGGCCACCCGGACAAAGTCGCCGACCAGATCTCCGACGCCGTCCTGGACGCGATCCTGACCCAGGACAAGCGCGCGCGCGTGGCCTGCGAAACCATGGTCAAGACCGGCGTCGCCATCGTCGCCGGCGAGGTCACCACCTCGGCGTGGATCGACCTGGAAGAGCTGACCCGCAAGGTCATCGTGGACATCGGCTACGACAGTTCCGAAGTCGGCTTCGACGGCGCGACCTGCGGCGTGCTGAACCTGATCGGCAAACAGTCGCCGGACATCGCCGCCGGCGTGGACGGCAGCCACAAGAAGCAGAAGAAGCCGGAGGAACAGGGCGCGGGCGACCAGGGCCTGATGTTCGGCTACGCCTGCAACGAGGCCCCCGAGTTCATGCCGGCGCCGATCTACTACAGCCACCGGCTGGTGGAGCAGCAGGCCAAGGTCCGCAAGAAGCGCAACTCGCCGCTGCCGTGGCTGCGTCCGGACGCCAAGAGCCAAGTCACCCTGCGCTATGACGACGCCGGCCAGATCCTCGGCCTGGACGCGGTGGTGCTGTCGACCCAGCACGATCCGGGCATCAAGCAGAAAGACCTGATCGAGGCGGTGCGCGAGCACATCCTCAAGCCGGTGCTGCCGAAAGCATGGCTGGAGTCGCTGCCGAAGAACAAGATCCACATCAACCCGACCGGCATCTTCGTGATCGGCGGACCGGTCGGCGACTGCGGCCTGACCGGGCGCAAGATCATCGTCGACACCTACGGCGGCATGGCGCGCCACGGCGGCGGTGCGTTCTCCGGCAAGGACCCGTCCAAGGTCGACCGCTCGGCCGCCTACGCCGCGCGCTACGTGGCCAAGAACCTGGTCGCCGCCGGTCTGGCCGACAAGTGCGAAGTGCAGTTGTCCTACGCGATCGGTGTCGCCGAGCCGACCTCGATCTCTGTCACCACGTTCGGCACCGGCAAGATCCCCGACCACAAGATCGAGCAGCTGATCCGCAAGCACTTCGACCTGCGCCCGTACGGCATCGTCAAGATGCTCGACCTGATCCACCCGATCTACCAGTCGACCGCGGCCTATGGCCATTTCGGCCGCAAGCCGAAGGAAGTCAGCTATACCGACGCCGTCGGCGTGGACCACAAGGCGACCGCGTTCTCGTGGGAGAAGACCGACAAGGCCGAAGAGTTGCGCAAGGCGGCGAAGCTCAAGAAGTAGACTGCCGCGGCCGCAGCCGGAATGATGTCGTCGCAAACGGGCCGCCTCGCGGCCCGTTTTCGTTGGCCCGGCCCATAGTGGTCCGGTCCATAGCGGTCCGGTCCACAGCGACCCGGCCCTGATCCGCCCGATCCACATCGACCATCGCCCCGGTCGCCAACCACTCCGCCGCCGGCCTCACGATCAACGGCCCTGCCTGCCCCATTACGCATTGATACGGATTGCGCTCCTTGAATACCGACACCACCCTACCGCCCATCGACGACAGCGATCGCCTCTCGCCCGAGCGCCTGCGCATGGCGCTGGAACTGCTGGAAGCCGTCGCCGCCGACCGCACCCTGCTGGATGCGTTGCCGGACGATGAGCGCAAGCGGCTGCATCGGGCCGTCGCCCGGGTCTACCACCCCGAGCCCGGCGCGCGACGGCAGAAGCTCAAGGCGCAGGAACGCGAGCGCAATGCCGAGAACATCCGGCGCGCCGACGCGGTGCTGAACCAGACCGGCATCCGCTCGCTGCGGCGCAAGCCGGTCTTCACCGCACTCAACTACTTCCCGCCACACAGACCCGGCGAGCCGGCGAAGCTGGCCCACGGCGAGTCCGGCGCCACCGGGGGACGCGAGTCCCCCGAGCTGCTGCACTGCTATGTCTGCAAGCAGAAGTACACGCTGGTGCACCACTTCTACGACCAGTTGTGCCCGGCCTGCGCCGAGTTCAATTTCCACAAGCGCACCGAGCTGGCCGACCTCAGCGGCCGCGTCGCGCTGCTCACCGGCGGGCGGGTCAAGATCGGCTACCAGGCAGGGCTGAAACTGCTGCGCGCGGGCGCGGAACTGATCGTCACCACGCGCTTCCCGCGCGACTCGGCGGCCCGTTATGCGCAGGAGCCGGACTTCGGCGACTGGGGCCATCGACTGGAGGTGTTCGGTCTGGACCTGCGCCACACGCCCAGCGTGGAGGCGTTCTGCAGCGAGCTCGTCGCGACCCGTCCGCGGCTGGACTTCATCATCAACAACGCCTGCCAGACGGTGCGCCGCCCGCCGGAGTTCTACGCCCACATGATGGCCGGCGAGACGGCTGCGCTGCGCGACACGCCCGAGGCGGTGCGCAAGCTGATCGGCAGTTACGAGGGCCTGCGCAGCCAGGACCTGCTCGGCGAGGCGACGGCGGCGGTGCAGGCCGCGGCGGTACGCGACGACCTGCGCGCCATCGGTGGCGACGTGGCTGGACTGGTGCGCGCCGCCGAACTGTCACAGGTGCCGCTGCTGGCCGAGGAACTGCTGGGCCAGAAGCACCTGTTCCCCGAAGGCCGGCTGGACCAGGACCTGCAGCAGGTCGACCTGCGCGGGCGCAACTCCTGGCGCCTGCAGATGCACGAGGTGCCGTCGGTCGAGCTGCTGGAAGTGCAACTGGTGAACGCCATCGCGCCGTTCCTCATCAACGCACGGCTGAAGCCGTTGATGCTGCGCAGCGCGGACGGCAGCGAGCCGACCCGCGACAAGCACATCGTCAACGTGTCGGCGGTGGAGGGCCAGTTCTACCGCAACTTCAAGACCACCCGCCACCCGCACACCAACATGGCCAAGGCCGCGCTGAACATGATGACGCGCACGTCGGCGGCGGATTACCACGGCGACGGCATCCACATGAACAGTGTCGATACCGGCTGGGTGACCGACGAGGACCCGGCCGAGCTGGCCGCGCGCAAGGTGGTGGAGGAACGCTTCCATCCGCCGCTGGACATCGTCGACGGGGCGGCGCGGATCGTCGACCCGATCATCGACGGCTTCAATACCGGCGAGCACGTGTGGGGGCAGTTCCTGAAGGACTACAGGCCGACGGACTGGTAGCGACGCAAAAGCGCCGCATTTGCGGGGTGGCCGGGGTGGCCGGGGTGGCCGGGGTGGCCGGGGTGGCCGGGGTGGCCGGGAGCGAATGCCGTTGGTGCGAATGTCCCCCGGCACCGATGAAGCCGGTGCCTCCTCCTTTAGTTCGCCCAAACGGCATTCGCTCCCGTCGTTCCAGTACGCGGAGGTTCCAG
>DASTUE010000184.1:0-14659 GCA_035759805.1 Lysobacter sp.
GTGGGGCCGGCTTCTTGACGTCGGCCATGGGATTCGCCCGTAGCCACCCCCAGTCTGCCCGGCACGCCTCAAACACAGAGCGCAACAACGTCATCTCGCGCGCGACGGATGCCGGGGCCACTTCCTTGAGCCGCGCATCCCGCCAAGCTGCCACGTCGTGGCCGGCGATCGACTCCAGCCGCTTCCGCGCAATCGGGTAGGTCGCCAGCTTGCCCAGCCGGACAGCCTCCCATCGCTCGCCCTTGTGCGTCGGGGCTACGTCGAGCTTGTATTTCATCAAGGCTTCGGCCAGCGTCTTGTCTGGCAACTGCGCGCCGGACAGCTCCGCCTCGCGCATGGATGCCCACGCAGCGGCCTCCCGCTTCGTCGGGAACGTGGCAGACTCTCGCTGCCCGTCTACCATCACCCGTGCGCGCCATGCGCCGGATCGTCTCTCGAAATTCGCCATGCCCGAATCATGGGCCAAATCTTGGGCAACTGGGATGCGCGACAAGCCCGGATATAACGAGAAACGACTAGGTTAGGCTGCTCCCGTCATGGGGCTGGAACGCTTGCGGCACAAGGCATTGCGGGCCATAACCAGCCACAACGCGGAATGACCGGAAGGCACGGTATTGCCTCTCCCGGGCACCAACACCGTTCGACGACTACCATGTCGAACAAACAGAAAGCCCCGCTTCGGCGGGGTTTTTTGTGGTCGATGCTTTTGTAACCGGTGGTTTGTCGGTAACGCGGTCAGTCCGGATCCCGTGGTTCGGCATCGACCGGTTCCGGGGGCAGCGGCGGGATGCAGCCGGCGAGGTACGCGGTGCCGGGAATCAGCACCCAGTCGCGCCGGCTGGAACGGCCCAGGTCGATGGTGCGGGCCGGGTCCACGCAATCGCCCACCGACTCCTTCAGCGCAAACAGCCAGCGTTGTGCCGGCGCGGCGGCGAGCCAGGTCACCGCGTCGTGCCATTGGCCGCGGATGTCGCGTTCGAAACCGAACTCGCGCGTCGGCCCGGTCGCCTGCAACAGGTGCTGTTCCCGCCAGCCCACCAGGCCGAGTCCGGCATCCGGGCCGATGCGCGCGCGGACGTCCTGCATCAATGCCCGGGCCGAGCTGCTGGCGTCCAGCGCGGGGGCCAGGCCGAGGCCGTACACCGTCCACAGCACCAGGTTGAACGCCACTGCGACCACCGCTGCCCGGGATTGCCGCCCTCGCGTCCGCAAGCCCCAGACGACGAGCAGCAGGCCCGCCGCGCCGACGACGCACACCCACACCAGCAGTCCGTGCACGCTCGCCGCATCCAGGCTGCGGTCGGCCGCGACCTTGGCCACCCATCGCGCATCCGACAGCCCGCTGATGCCCAGCGCCAGCATTCCCGCCGACATCGCCAACACGTAACCGAGCAAGGTGCGCCGCACACCCGGTCGGTGCAGCAGGCCGGCCAGCAGTGGCGCGGCGGCGACGCACAGTGCCGGCAGCGCGGGGAAGATATAGACCTCGCGCTTGCCCGGGCTGGCGCTGAAGAACACGAACACCAGCACCGCCCAGCCGACCAGCAGGGTCGTGCGCGCATCGCCGCGCCGGATGCGCCGCCACCAGGCCGGCGCCAGCCACGGCAGCAACAGCGCGCCGGGCAACCACAGCGTCGCGATCACCTGCAGGTAGTACCAGGAAGGCTTCACGTGGTGCCAGGCGTGGGCGTAGCGGGTGGCGGTCTGCTTGAACAGGATGTCCGATGCGTACTGATGCAGCGCCGCATCGGTGGTGCCGACCACCGCCAGCAGCATCGGCAGCAGCCACACCCCGGCGCCGGCAAGGAAGCCCGCGGCCAGCCAGAGCCAGCGCCAGCTCCTGTAACTCCCCGCGATCGCCGCCGGGTCGCGATGACGCGCCAGCCACCACGGCAGCAGCACCAGCAAGGGCAGGAAGCCGACCCCCTTGGTGACCGTGCCGATGCCGGCGGCGAATCCGCCCAGCGTCAGCGCCGCCCAGTCCGGCCCGCGCAGCAGGTGCCGCGACAGGCCCCACAACGACAAGGTGGTCCAGAACACCAGCACCATGTCGATCTGGCCGCGCTTGGCCTGCAGCCCGAATTGCAGGCAGGCGAGCAGGGCGAAGCCGGCGTACATGGTCACGCGACGGTTCCATAACCGTCGTGTGAGGTCGTGCACCAGCCACAGGGTTCCCAGCCCGGCCAGCAGCGACGGCAGCAGGAAAGCGACCCGCCAGTCGCGCACCACGGTGTAGGCGATCGCCTGCAGCCACATGAAGGGCGGCGGCTTGTGCGCGTACAGCTCGCTGCCGCGGTGTGGAACCAGCCACTGGCCGGATTCGACCATCTGTTTTGCCGCCAGCACGAACCGCGGCTCATCCGGCGGCGACGGATCGCGCAGGCCGATGCCGGCGCCCAGGGCCAGCGCGGCGAGCAGCAGCAACCACCACAGGGTGGACGGCCGGGACAGGCGTCGATGGTGCATGCGTGGACTCCGCTGGCGGGTGGTCACGGTGCCGATCATCGCATCGGAATTTGGTCGTAATGGTTCCGACACCACTCCGACGCGCGCGGTGGGACGCTCTGCCCTACAGTCGGCCGTGCCATGCCCCGCACCCCGTGCACGGCTTCTCCCGTCACCGCCAGCCGGAAACCCGCGATGCGCGTACTAGTGGTGGAAGACAACCAGAACCTGGTCGCCAACCTGTTCGACTACCTCGAGGCCCGCGGCCACGTCGTCGATGCCGCACCCGATGGCTTTACCGGCCTGCACCTGGCCACCACGCAACCCTATGACGTGGTCGTGCTGGACTGGATGCTGCCGCGGATGGACGGGCCGGAGGTGCTGCGCCGGCTGCGCGACGATGCCGGCAGTGGCGTCCCGGTGATCATGTTGACCGCGCGCGACGAGTTGCCGGACAAGATCGCCGGCTTCCGCGCCGGCGCCGACGACTACCTGACCAAGCCGTTCGCATTGCCCGAGCTGGAAGTCCGCCTGGAGGCCCTGATCGCCCGCGCGGCCGGCCGCGGGCGCGGAAAAGTGCTGGAGGTGGCGGACCTGCGTTTCGACCAGGCGACGCTGGAGGTCACCCGGGCCGGCCAGCCGCTGCATCTGTATCCCGCCTGTCGCCGGTTGCTGCAGGTGCTGATGCTGGCCAGCCCGGCCGCGGTCACCCGCGAGCGGCTGGAGGAAGCGCTGTGGGGCGACAACCCGCCCGACGGCGACATGCTGCGTTCGCATGTCTACGAGTTGCGGCGCAGTGTCGATACCGGCTTCGCCTTCAAGCTGATCCATACCCTGCCGCGCGTCGGCTACCGGCTCGGCGTGGCCGCGTCGGGAGCCGGGGAGGGCATAGACCCCGGTGCCGGCAATGAATCCTAGACACAGCCTGCAGCGCCGCATCACCTTCGGCGCGCTCGCCTACGTGGCATTGCTGAGCGTGGCGGTGCTGCTGCATGGCTGGGTGATCAACGAGCAGGCGGAGGAACTGGTCTGGACCTCGCTGCTGGAAACCGAGATGGCGTATTTCGCCGGCCACGCCCGGGATGACGGCTGGCAGCCGCGCGACTCGGGCCTGCTGGAGTTCTACCAGGACACCGACGCCGTGCCCGCGCCCCCGGAACTTGCCGGCCTGGCCCCCGGCCTGCACGACGAAGTCATGGTCAACGGTCGTGAAACCGTGGTCCTGGTGCGCGAGCAGGACGGCCGCCGGCTGGTGCTGGCGCTGGATATTTCCGAGTTCGAGCAGCTGGAGCGCGAGATCGTCCTGAAGCTGCTGCTGTCCAGCCTGCTGGTGGTGGGGCTGCTGGGCGCCGCCGTTGCCTGGGGTGTCGCACGGCTGATGCGGCCCCTGCGGGAACTGGCGTCGCGCATCGGCGACCTGCGCCCGGACGCCGTCGCACAACGCATCGAGGTGCCGGACCACGCCAGCGCGGAACTGGTGGTGATCGCGGACGCATTGAATGCCTACCTGCAACGGCACGACGATTTCATCGCACGCGAGCGCGCCTTCGTCGACAGCGCCAGCCACGAGTTGCGCACGCCGATCGCAGTGATTGCCGGCGCCAGCGAGTTGGCGCTGGAGGCGGACATACCGATGTCGGCCCGGCTGCAGCTGGGCCGGATCCAGCGCACGGTGCGCGGCGTCGAGGAGTTGATCGCGATGCTGCTGGTGCTGGCCAAGGACCCGGCCCGGCTCGCCCGCAGCAGCGACCGGATCGAGCTGGACCAGCTGTTGCCCGAGATCGCCGACGACCACCGCCACCTGTGCAAGGACAAGGCGCTGGAGCTGCGGGTGCTGCCGTTGCCGGCCTGCGAGGTGGTGGCGCCGGTCGCGATCGTCCAGGCGGCGGTCGGCAACCTGCTGCGCAACGCGATCGAGAACAGCGACAGCGGCGAGATCACGCTGCGGCTGCAGCCCGATGCGGTGGTGGTGATCGAAGACCCCGGCCAGGGCATGTCGCCCGAGCAGATCAGCGCGATCTACACCCGCCAGGCGCACGGGCAGGGGCGCGGTGGCGGCGGACTGGGCCTGGAACTGATCACCCGCCTGTGCCGCCACCTGGGCTGGCAATTGCGGATCGAGCCGCGCGAGGATGCGCGCGGAACCCGGGCAACGCTCGACATGGGCGTGTCCAGACCGGATGCGGCGGCCCGCGCGGACTGAGGGCTCTCACGGTTCTCCGACACCCGGTTGTCGACCATGGCCGCATCGCCTCGAGGTTGCCGTGATGTCCACTCCGCTAACCACTCCCCACTGCACGCCACGATCCCCGGATCCGCATGCCCCTGATCCGCAGGTCCATCGGGGCGCGTTTTCCCTGGTATCGGCCCCGCCCGCGCTGTCGGTGGTGATCCCGATGCTCAACGAATCCGGCAACGCCGCCGCGCTGCTGGAGGAAGTCGTGCAGGCGCTGCAGGGCCGGATCGATTTCGAGATCATCTGCGTCGACGACGCCAGCCAGGACTCCACCCGCGAGGTGTTGTACGCCTTGGCCGAGCACTACCCGCAGTTGCGGGTGCTTGCCCACGCCGAGCGCGCCGGCCAGAGCGCCGCGATCCGCCACGGCGTCAAGGCGGCGCGTGCGCCGTGGGTGGCGACGCTCGACGGCGACGGCCAGAACGACCCGGCCGACCTGCCGCGGCTGCTGGCGGTCCGCGACGGTGCGGATGCGCGGCTGAAGCTGGTGGGCGGCTGGCGGGTCCATCGGCGCGACCGCTGGAGCAAGCGCATCGCCTCGCGCCTGGCCAGCGCGATCCGGCGTTCGCTGCTGCACGATGCGACCCCGGACACCGGTTGCGGGATCAAGCTGTTCGAGCGCGAGGCGTTCCTGGACCTGCCGTATTTCGACCACATGCACCGGTACCTGCCTGCGCTGATGCAGCGCGCCGGCTGGCGCACCCTGAGCGTTCCGGTCAACCACCGCGAGCGCGGCAGCGGCGTATCCAACTACACCAACCTGGGCCGGGCGTGGGTCGGCCTGTCCGACCTGTGCGGAGTGGCCTGGCTGATCCGTCGCAGTCACGTGGTGGCCGTCAGCAGCGTAACCGTCAGCAGCAGGGAATCATCCGCAAGCGTTTTCGGGAGCACGTCATGAACAACCTGTCCCTGTGGCTGGTGGTGGGGTTTATCGGCCAGGCGCTGTTCGCCTCGCGTTTCATCCTGCAATGGCTGGCCTCCGAGCGCGCCCGGCGCAGCATCGTGCCCACGGCGTTCTGGTATTTCAGCCTGGCGGGCAGCTCGGTGCTGCTGGCGTATGCGATCCACCGCGCCGATCCGGTGTTCATCGTCGGCCAGGCATCCGGCCTGGCGATCTACCTGCGCAACCTGCACCTGATCCGCAGGCGCCGGCTGGTCGGCGACCCCGACGTGGGATGAGGAAACCATCGCGTGGCAGCCGGTTTGCCTACGGCCTGTTGACGCCGCACCTGTAACATCCCTGCGATGAACAAGCCTCCCAGCAAGCGCCGCAGCGGCAGCAAATCGACCGGCAAGACCGGAACCCCCCCACCAGCCGGCAGTTCCAGGCCCGGAAAAGGTGGCCGCGGCCCCGCCAAATCCGCCGCGAAGAAGCCCGGCTGGCTGCCCGAGCCGCCGCCGCGCGGCACCCGCCAGCCGCCGTTGGCGCCGCTGCATGGCGACCCGGCGCAGGGCGGGGGCGGACTGCGCGATCCCTACGCCGCGCGCGAGGCCGCCCGCTACGAGCAGCCCATCGCCAGCCGCGAAATGATCCTGCAACTGCTGGTCGCCGCCGATGGACCGCTGGACGCCGATGCGCTGGCCGGGAAGCTGGGCCTGACCGAACCGGAGCGCTTCGACGCGATGACCGCGCGCCTGCGGGCGATGGTCCGCGACGGGCAGGTGCTGCAGAACCGTCGTGGCGGCTACGTGCCCGCCGAGCAGCTGGACCTGGTTGCCGGCAGTGTGATCGCCAACCCGGACGGCTTCGGCTTCCTCCGCCCCGAAGCCGGCGGCGACGACATGTTCCTGCCGCCCTACGAGATGCGGAAGGTGATGCACGGCGACCGCGTGCTCGCCAGCGTCACCGGCGTGGACCATCGCGGCCGCCAGGAAGGCGTGATCGTGGAGGTGCTCGAGCGCCGCCTCAGCCGCATGATCGGCCGCTTCATCCTCGAAGACGGCGTGTCCTACGTCGAGCCGGACGACCGCCGCATCCAGCGCAACATCCTGATTCCGCCCGAGGCGCGCGGCGACGCGCAGCCCGGCCACCTGGTGGTGTGCGAGCTGACCCGCTCGCCGGATGCGCGCCGGCCGCCGCTGGGCCGCATCCTGACCGTGCTGGGCGACCGCCTGACCGCCTCGCTGGCCGTGCAGGCCGCGATCCACGGCCACGACATCCCGCACGAGTTCCCGCCCGAAGTGCTCGACCAGGCCGCCGCGATACCGGTCGAGGTGCAGCCGGCCGAGATCGCATCGCGCGTCGACCTGCGCGAACTGCCGCTGGTCACCATCGATGGTGAGGACGCGAAGGATTTCGACGACGCGGTGTGGTGCGAACCCAACCGCGACGGCTTCCGCCTGGTGGTGGCGATCGCCGACGTGTCCCACTACGTGCGCCCGGGCCAGTCGCTGGACGAGGAGGCGCAGAAGCGCGCCACCTCGGTGTACTTCCCCGGCTTCGTGGTGCCGATGCTGCCCGAGGTGCTGTCCAACGGCATCTGCTCGCTCAAGCCCAAGGTCGACCGTCTGTGCTTCGTCTGCGACATGCAGGTCGACCGCAGCGGCCAGGTCACCGGCTCGAAGTTCTACGAAGCGGTGATGAACTCGCACGCGCGCCTGACCTACAACCAGGTCTGGAACGCGATCGGCGACGGCATCGAGGACCACGCGCGCGAGGAGGCGCTGCAGCAGGTCGGCTCCCTGTTGCCGAACCTGCAGCGCCTGCACCAGCTCTACCAGGTGCTGGCCAAGGCCCGCGCCAAGCGCGGCGCGATCGAGTTCGAGACCAGCGAGGTGCGCTTCGTGCTCGGCGAGCGCGGCGAGGTGGTGCAGGCCGGCATGCTGGTGCGCAACGACGCCCACAAGCTGATCGAGGAATGCATGATCGCCGCCAACGTGGAGGCGGCGAAGTTCCTGATCGAAGTCGAAGTGGTCGCGCCGTACCGCACCCACGACCGCCCGCCGGAACAGAAATACGAAGACCTGCTGGAGTTCCTGAAGGAGTTCCAGCTGCGCATGCCGTCGTGGTCGAAAGTGCAGCCGCGCGACTACACCCAGCTGCTGCGCAACATCCGCGAGCGTGCCGAGGCGCCATTGATCGAGTCGGTCCTGCTGCGCAGCCAGAGCCTGGCCGTGTACCAGCCCGAGAACATCGGCCACTTCGGCCTCGCGCTGGAGGCCTACGCCCATTTCACCTCGCCGATCCGCCGCTATCCCGACCTGCTGGTGCACCGCGCGATCAAGCACGCGCTCAGCGGCGCCCGGCCGGAGAAATTCCGCTATTCGCCCAGCGACATGGCCCAGCTCTCGTTGCAGAGTTCCGAGCGCGGACGCCGTGCCGACGAAGCCTCGCGCGAGGTCGACGAGCGCTACCGCGCCGCCTGGATGGAGCAGCACGTCGGCAGCCAGTTCGACGGCGTGGTCAGCGGCGTGACCAGCTTCGGCCTGTTCGTCGAGCTCGACGACTCCAAGGTCAACGGCCTGATCCACGTCACCCAGCTGCCGAACGACTACTACCGCTTCGACCCGATCCGCAAAGCCCTCACCGGCGAAAAGACCGGCCGTGAATTCCGCCTCGGCGACCGCGCCAGCATCATCGTGATGAAGGCCAGCCTGGAAGAACGCAAGATCGACTTCCGCCTGGCGGGCGAGAAAGGCGGCGTGCAACCGCCTCCGCGCGCCGAACCGGCCAAGCGCAAGAAGCAGAAATACTGACCGGACTGCCCCGTCTGCCCCATCGCGTATCCTGCCAACGGCATCACAAAACCGCAGGGTAGGGGACCCATACGTGGCAGACGACGCAGATAACCGTGCTTCCCTTCTCCCGCTCGCGGGCGGCAATGCTCCCCTTCTCCCACCCGCGGACGGGAACGCTTCCCTTCTCCCGCTCGCGGGAGAAGGTGCCCCGGCCTTGAACAAGAACGGGGCGGATGAGGGCGCTCTTGCCTTCATCACCAAATGGCAAGGCATCACCGCCTCCGAGCTGTCCACCTCGCAATCCTTCCTGATCGACCTGTGCGCGCTGCTCGGCGTCGACATGCCGCACGCCACCGCCGAGCAGGACTACATGTTCGAGCGGCCGATTACCTTCGCCCACGGCGACGGCAGCAGCAGCGCCGGGCGCATCGACCTGTACCGGCGCGGCGCGTTCGTGCTGGAGTCCAAGAAGCTCCGCCAGGGCGCGCACACCAGGGGCTTCGACGACGCCATGCTGCGCGCCCGCAGCCAGGCCGAGGCCTACGCCCGCGCCTTGCCGGCCAGCGAGGGCCGGCCGCCGTTCGTGGTGGTGGTCGATGTCGGCCACCGCATCGAGCTGTATTCCGAGTTCAGCCGCTCCGGCGCCACCTACACCCCGTTCCCGGACCCGCGCAGCCACCGCATCGCCCTGGCCGACCTGCGCCAGCCCGAGGTCCGCGACCGCCTGCGCCGCCTCTGGACCGACCCGCTTGGCCTGGACCCCAGCCGCGAGTCCGCCCGCGTCACCCGCGAGATCGCCACCCGCCTGGCCCGGCTCGCCCGCAGCCTGGAGCAGGCCGGCCACGACGCCGAAGCCGTCGCCCAGTTCCTGATGCGCTGCCTGTTCACCATGTTTGCCGAGGACGTGAAGCTGCTGCCGCACGACAGCTTCCGCGAACTGCTGACCCGCCACGCCGAGCAGCCCGACATCGCCATGCGCATGCTCGCCCAGCTCTGGCGCGACATGGACGCCGGCGGCTTCTCGGCGGTGATCGCCGGCAACGTGCTGCGCTTCAACGGCAAGCTGTTCAAGCAGCCCGACACCCTGCCGCTGGACACCGCCCAGCTCACCCTGCTGATCGAGGCCGCCCGCGCCGACTGGAAGCACGTCGAACCGGCCATCTTCGGCACCCTGCTGGAGCGCGCCCTCAGCCCCGGCGAGCGCCACAAACTCGGTGCCCACTACACCCCGCGCGCCTACGTCGAGCGCCTCGTCCTGCCGACCGTGATCGAGCCGCTGCGCAAGGAATGGGGCGAAGCCCAGGCCGCCGCGATGACCCTCGCTGCCGAGGACAAGCCCGACGACGCGGTGAAGGAACTGCGCCGCTTCCACCACCGCCTGTGCACCGTGCGCGTGCTCGACCCCGCCTGCGGCAGCGGCAACTTCCTGTACGTCACCCTGGAGCACCTCAAGCGGCTGGAAGGCGAGGTGCTGCTGGCCCTGGACGAACTCGGCTACCGCCAGACCGGCCTGGCCCTGGGTGGCGAACGCGCCGACGCCGCCGCCGGTGAAACCGTCGACCCGCACAACCTGCTGGGCATCGAACTCAACCCCCGCGCCGCCGCCATCGCCGAAGTCGTGCTGTGGATCGGCTACCTGCAATGGCACTTCCGCACCCGCGGCGACGTGCACCCCCCGCAACCGGTGATCCGCGACTTCCGCAACATCGAGAACCGCGACGCCGTGCTCGCCTACGACCGCGTCGAGTTCGAGCTGGACGAACGCGGCATCCCCGTCACCCGCTGGGACGGCGAGACCATGAAGCCCTCACCCGTGACCGGCGAGAACGTCCCCGACGACACCGCCCGCAAGCCGGTGGAGCGGTATGTCAATCCGAGGAAGGCGACGTGGCCGGAGGCGGATTTCGTGGTGGGGAATCCGCCGTTTATTGGCAACAAGCGCATGCGCACCGCCCTCGGCGATGGCTACGTGGAAGCGCTGCGTGGCGCATGGCCAGAGGTGCCAGAAACTTCTGATTTCGTGATGTATTGGTGGCACCACGCCGCCGCGCTCACACGCTCAGGTGCTACAGAACGGTTTGGCCTGATTACAACCAACTCGATCGGGATGACCTTCAACCGGAAGGTGATTAGCTCCCACCTGACGGACAAAAAGGCTCCGTTACAACTTGTTTTTGCGATACCTGACCACCCGTGGGTGGACGCAACTGATGGGGCAGCAGTCCGTATCAGCATGACCGTCGGCGAGCGAAAGACGCGAGGCGACACGGCATTTGGACGTCTGGTGAAGGTGGTGCGCGAACGCCCGGGAACGGATCACGAGATGCAAGTTGTCCTCCGTGAACAGAGAGGATTGCTCCACTCGGATTTGTCCTCCGGCGCGAATGTAGCGGGAGCCACCCGCCTGACGGCTAATCGGGGTGTGTCCTTTATGGGAGTCATCTTGGTTGGCAGTGGTTTCGTTCTGGATTCCGATGACTCGCTACTCGCCACGGAACCGAATGCCGTGAGGCGTTACCTGAACGGTAAGGATCTCGTCCAGACGCCGCGAAATGTATGGGTCATCGATTTCTATGGACTCAGTGAAGAGGCGGCTAGAACAAAATTCCCCGTCTCCTTCCACCGCATACTCACGCGCGTAAAGCCAGAGCGTGATTCCAGTCGCGACAAATTGTTTCGAGAGAACTGGTGGCTCTTTGGCCGTGCCCGACCGGATATGCGCGAGGCTCTTACGGGCCTGCGGCGGTTTATCGGTACGACTGAAACTTCCAAATTCCGTACGTTCCTATTTATCGATGCGGAATTCCTTCCCGATCAGAAGGTTCGAGTCATCGCCGACGACAAGGGCGAGACATTAGGCATTCTCTCGTCTGTGGTACACGAGCGGTGGGCGTCCGCCGCTGGCGCACGTATGGGCGTAGGGAACGATCTTGTCTACAACAACACCACCTGTTTCGAGCCGTTTCCTTTTCCCAACCTCCAAGCAGCCGACAAATTCGGCGGCCCCATCGGCGTCGCCCTCGTCGACGAAACCGGCCGGGCAGGGCAGCCGCAGACCTACGGCGAATATCCCTCCGACCGCATCCGCCACCTCGCCGAACAACTCGACGCCCACCGCAAGCGCCAGCAGGCCGCCCACCCCGGCCTGACCCTGACCGGCATGTACAACGTCCTCGAAAAACTGCGCAGCGGCGACGTCCTGACCACCAAGGAACGCACCATCCACGAACAAGGCCTCGTCTCCGTCCTGCGCCAACTCCACGACGAACTCGACGAAGCCGTCCTGTACGCCTACGGCTGGGGCGACCTCCTGCCCCTGCTGCGCATCGACCACGGCAACGACACCCCGAGCGAAGGCCAGACCCGCGACGACGCCAAGCGCGCCTTCGACGAAGCCGTCCTCGAACGCCTCGTCGCCCTCAACGCCCAACGCGCCGCCGCCGAAGCCCGCGGCGAAATCCTCTGGCTCCGCCCCGAGTACCAGAACCCCAGCGCCGAACACGCCCCGGAACAGAGCGACCTGGACACCGACAGCGACACCCCGGAATCCGCCCCCATTGCCGCCGCCGCGACCAAGCCCATGCCCTGGCCCAAAGACACCTTCGAACAAGTCCGCGCCGTCGCCGACCTCCTAGCAGCCAGCCCCGTCCCGCTCTCACTTGATGAGATCGCCGCAAGGTTTACTGCCCGTGGCCCGTGGAAGAAACGGCTGCCGAAGTTGGTTGAGATGCTTGTCGCTTTGGGAAGGGCGCAAGAGCAGGACGGAAAGATCGGAGCCGCTTGAGTTGTGTTGTCAGGCGGAATTTGTTGATAACTGTAGTTAGAACTCAGGTGAAGTCCATGGCATATCAAGCAGCTGTCATCCCGGTAATGATCGCCTCCCCAGGAGACGTACATGAATATCGGGGTGTTGTTCGCGACGTACTTCACGAGTGGAACTACATCAATTCAGTTGCTTCGAATACCGTTCTGATGCCGGTTGGGTGGGAAACCCACTCCTCTCCTGAACTTGGAGCAGAACCGCAAGAACTGATCAACGATCGAGTATTGGAAGAATGCGATCTTCTCATTGGGATCTTCTGGACGCGACTCGGGACACCCACCTCGGCGGCTGCGAGCGGAACGGTAGAAGAAGTCCAACGACACGTTAAGTCCGGCAAACCCGCCATGGTCTATTTTTCATCAGCCCCCGCCGCCCTAGATACAGTCGATCCTGCTCAATACGCAGCGTTGAAGGAGTTTCGGGAGTGGTGTAAGTCCCAAGGGCTCATTGAGTTCTTTGATCATGGACTTGACCTGCAGACAAAGCTGCGCAGGCAACTCCAAATTGCAATACTGAAGAACCCACATCTTCAAGCCTTGGTAGGTCAGTCTGTTGCCGGCGTCGGAACACCCACGGTCGCGGGCTCAGCACCAAACCCGCTTCGGCAGCTGGCAGACTCTTTGACTGAGGAAGCGCGTCAGCTTCTAGCAGAGGCAGTAGCTGGACGCGGCGACATCCTCAAACTTGCCACTCTCGGTGGCCGATTCATCCAAACTAATAACAAATCATTTGGCGGCGGTGGAGACCACAGAGCCTCAATGCGTTGGGAGTATGCTCTCGACCAGCTTGTTTCCGCAGGTTTGGTTGTTGCGCGCGGAGACAAGGGGCAGGTCTTTGAAGTGACTGAGCCTGGCTATCAGCTAGCGGATCTTCTCGGCTGAGTTCTAACAATTCATTCAAGCCGACGCCCCTTCGTGGCGCGGCTTAATTCAGGCGTTAAAAGGGCTTGGGGGAGTTTATGGCTATTATCGAGATTGGAAGTGAAGTGGATCGTTTTGTCCTCCACTTCGAGACTGACAGGCACCAGATCAATGCTTTTGCATTGGCAACCTCCCTTACAGGTCTTGCTGAGGCTGTCCGCGAAGCCAGCTCAATAGTAAATCCAGGATACTCCGTTGAGGTCGTTGTAGAGGCACTCGAAGAAGGAAGCTTCGAGGCCGTTGTGAAGACAATTTTCGAGAAGACCCAGAGTGTCTTCTCGCACGAGGCACCAAAGGCGATCATCTACGGGGTCATCGCCGGGTACATAGTCACGAAGATGATGGGCCCGGCGGACCCGACCATCATCGTCAATGACGGATCTGTCATCGTTGAGTATGGCGACACGAAGGTGATCGTCCCGCGCGACGTCTATGAAGCACAAAAGCAGGTAGAAAAATCAAAGCGCTTCGAGAACGCTGTGGGGCAAATTTTTCGCGGTGCGGAATCGGATACGACAATCACTGCGGTGAGAATTGATCCTCCAGATAGGGGCGGGCGAGGACCCGAGGTTCTGCGGGGTATGTTCTCTCGTTTCGATATGCGTATCGTCGATGAGAATGGCGACAGAGTGGTTGTCGAGTACGCGAATCTTGAAATATCTCGCGCCATTCTTGCCCGCGGGAGAAGAAAGTGGGAATTCTTCTGGAGGGGCGTGAAAATTTCCGCTCCGGTTACCGACGATCGTTTCTACGATAAGTTCTTTGCGCACGAGGTCAAGATAGCGCCTGGAGATGTACTCAAGGCTGCAGTGAGAATCACGCAACGCCAAGACAAGGACTCTGGAATTTACATGAATCACGGCTACGAGGTCGTTGAGGTCATAGACCATATTCCGAGAGTACGTCAGGCGTCTCTCTAATACGTTGGCCGGTCCAGAGCATCGCGTCTGAAGCCCTCGCTGATCCAAATCGAGGGAAACCTCGAGCGACTGTTCGGGCGCAGGGCGCGAAATCCGGCGTTCGCACCGTCGCATGGAATCTGGCCCAATCAGCACTCGCTTCTGCCACAATCCCCCTCGCTCCGGCCGCCCCATCGGCCAACCTCACGCCACACGGAAGCGGCGGAGCATCCCTGCGCCCGGCACCACGCCGGTCGCATTCATGACATGGAGAAAGTCGAAATGAGCCAGAACCTGCTGTCCATTGCCCTGTCCGACGAGGACATCGCCGCCATCAACACGGCGCTGGGCGACATCGAATCCCGCTTGATCCAGCTCGTCGCGCTGGATAACAACGCGCGCCGGGGACTGACCAAGATGGGTGACAAGTCCGAGGCCTTCGTGCGGCAGACGCTGATGGTGCTGGAGCAGAACCCCGACATCGTGCCCGCTGCGATCAACCTGTCCGAGGCGCAGGCGGACCTGCGGGCGATGGATCAGCTGCGTCCCATCGCCGCGCGCCTGCAGCGGTTGTCCGAGCGGGTGTCCGATTCGCGCATGGCGCTGGGCAGCGACGCAATGAACACGGCGCTGCAGGGTTACGGGCTGCTCAAGCTGG
>DASTUE010000185.1:0-25291 GCA_035759805.1 Lysobacter sp.
ACCGATGCGCTCAACTCGCGGCTGAAATCGCTCAAGACGGAGCGCGAGATGTTCGACCGCCGCATCAACGACGTCGAAGCCCGCTACACGCGCCAGTTCACGGCGCTGGACATGATGGTGTCGCAGATGCAGAGCACCAGCAGCTTCCTCACCCAGCAGCTGAGCCAGATCAGTCAGCTCAAACCATCCTGAGACCGCCATGCATAGCGCCCGCAACTACGCCAACCAGTACCGCCAGACCAGCGTCAACAGCGCGGTGCTGGATGCCAGTCCGCACCAGCTGGTCGCCCTGATGCTGGCCGGTGCGCGCGAACGCGCGCGCCTGGCCATCGCCTGCCTGGAACGCGGCGACCTGCCACGCAAGTCGCAGGCCATCAGCGACGCCAGCGCGATCATCGGTGGCCTCAACGGCGCGCTCGACATGAAGGCGGGCGGCGAGATCGCCGATGGCCTGCAGGCGCTGTACGACTACGCGCAGCGCCGCCTGCTGGAGGCCAACATCGGCAACGACCGCGCACCGCTGGAGGAGATCGACAGCCTGCTGGGCGACATCGAGTCCGCGTGGTGCGCGATTGCCCCCGGCCAGCCCGCGGCCGTGGCCGGCACCCCGCAGTGACCACGACGGTGACCCCGACCCTGCCGACCGCCGCCATCCGGGAAGCGCTGGATGCCGACGACCTGGAAACCGCGATGGGCCTGATTTCCCACCACGAGCGCGACGTCCGTGCCGCGCTGGAGAAGGCAGGCGCCGCCGCCCACGACTATCCCGGCTGGCAGGCGCTGCTGGCCGAGCAACGCGCGCTGCTGGAACAACTGCAGGCGGCGCGCACCGACGCATCCGATGCGCTGCAACGACTGAAAGGCAACCGCCGCAGCGTGCAGGCCTACCAGACCGGCAGCGCACGATGAACGCCGACAACGCCCGCGCGCTGGTGTTTGGCGACACCCTGGCGTGCGAGGAAACCCGGCCGGCGACCTTCGTCCCCGGCGCACTGGATGCCAACGCCCTGCGCTTGGCCTGCCTGCGCAGCGACGCCCTGCTGCGCGCGATCGCGGTGGTCGAGGACAGCCGCAACGAGGACGGCGAGGAGCGCAGCGCGCAGGACCTGGCGATGCAGCGGGTGGAAGCCAAACTCGACCTGCTGACCGCACTGGTCGCCACCCTGGTCAACAGCCAGGAGCCGCACGACCCGCCGCAACCGATCCGCTGGTCGGCGCTGGGCGTGTGCCTGGCCGTGGACACCGCCACCGCACGCACGGCGACGCCGGGCACCGTCGGCATGTTCCGGGTGCAACCCTGCGACTGGTTGCCGGAAGCACTGCAATTGCCCGCGACCGTGCTGGCCAGCGTCGCCGACGGCGACGGCCACCACCTGTGGCTGCGCTTCCAGTCACTGCCGCCCACACTGTCCGCCGCGCTGGAACGCCACCTGTTCCGCGTGCACCGGCGTGCGATCGCCGAGTCCCGCCGCCCGCGCTGAGCGACCGGTCCGGATTGCATCGCCACCAACCCGGTCTTGGCTCCGGCCTCCCTTCTCCCGCCTGCGGGAGAAGAGCCTGCCCCGGACCCGATCCGGGGTGCCCGAAGGGCGGATGAGGGCAAACGCGACCACCCAGGCGACGAATGCGTCCCCGCGCGAAATGCCCCATACCGGAACGACGGAAACCCGACGTCTGGCCGAAGCTTCCGCCGCAATGCCCTTTTCCGGCCCTCAACGGACCGAGGTCACGGACAGGGCACTCTTACTTCATGCATGATTCATACCACGCGCCGTGCCGGAAACCGGACATGGCCCGGCATATGAATGGGTGAAGGGGGGGAAGCTGTGAAACAGGTCGCTCGTGCGCAGCTTGCGCAGACCGTCAATCTCACGCCGCAGCTGCTGCAGTCGATCCGGCTGCTGCAGTTGACGGCGCCGCAACTGGAGCAGGAACTGCTGCAGGCGCTCGCGCTCAATCCGATGCTGGAGCAGGACGAGGACAACGAGGCGGGCGAGACCGACATCGACGCGCGCGACGCCCACGACGACCAGGCCGCGCTGGAAGCCGCGGCTTGGGACGAGCTGCCCGAGCCGATGCACACCGCGCCATTGTCCAGTGCCAGCAGCAACGACGACGACGGCATCGCGCGCATCGCCGCCGGCAGCTCCACCGATCCGCGCGTGCGCCTGCTGCAGGAACTGGCGCTGGACTGGGACCTGGCCGACCTGCGCCTGGCCCAGTGGTGGCTGGACCACTGCGACGACCACGGCTATCTGGAGCAGCCGCTGGACGAGTTGATCCTCGCCGGCGCGCATGCCCTGTCCGTCCCGCGACAGGACATGCAGACCGTGCGCCTGCGCCTGCTCCATGGCCCCTGGCCGGGCATGGCCGCCGTCGACGCGGCCGAGTGCCTGCGCGCGCAGCTGGCCCAGCAACGCCAGCAGGCGCGACGCACCGATGCCGACGCGGCCGCCACTTACGACCTTGCCGACCGCATCCTGTCGCGCCACATCGACCTGCTGGCCGCGCACGACCATGCCGCGCTGGCCAAGGCGCTGGGCGTGGCCCGTGATGCGATCGACCGCGCGGCCGGCCTGATCCTCACCCTGAGCCCCAGCGCGGTCGAGAAACCCGCCGATGCCGTCGCGGCCTACATCACCCCCGACGTGGTGGTGCGCTTTCTTGGCGGGCAATGGCGGGTGGCGCTGAACGGTCGCGCCACCCCGCGCGTCCGCATCGCCACCCATTGCGAGCGCGCGCTGGCCGGTGCGCCGGGCGACCAGAGCGCGCTGCGCGGCCTGCTCGACGAGGCCCGCTGGCTGGTGCGCGGCGTGGCGATGCGCAACGACACCCTGCTGCGCACCGCGCAGGTGCTGGCCGAGCGCCAGCGCGGCTTCCTCGAACGCGGCGACGAGGCGATCGCGCCGCTGACCCTGCGCGAGGTCGCCGACGCGATCGACATGCACGAGTCCACCGTCTCGCGCATCACCACCGGCAAGTACATCCAGACCCCGCGCGGCACGTTCGAACTCAAGCGCCTGTTCGCGGTACGGCTGGACGGCGCGACGGTATCCGGCGCGGCGGTCAAGGCGATGGTCAAGCGCCTGATCGACGCCGAGCCATCGCACGCGCCGCTGGCCGACGACACCATCGCCGGTCTGCTCGAGCGCCAGGGCGTGCGCATCGCGCGGCGCACCGTGGCCAAATACCGCGACCAGCTTTCCATCGGCCCCGCGCGCTCACGCCAGCGCCCGGCCCCTTCCGCCATCACCGGCTGACCCGGAGTAGCACCTGATGCGCAATCTCAACGTCCTGCTGGTCGACGATCACGAAGGTTTCATCAACGCGGCCAAACGCCACCTGCGGCGACTGGAATGGATCACCGTGGTCGGCTCGGCCGGCAACGGCATCGAGGCGATCGCCCAGTGCGAGGCGCTGCACCCCGACGCGGTGCTGATGGACCTGGCCATGCCGGAGATGGGCGGGCTGCAGGCCACGCGGCTGATCAAGGCCCAGGACGAGCCGCCCTATGTGGTGATCGCCAGCCATTTCGACGACGCCGAACACCGCGAGCACGCCCAGCGCGCCGGCGCGGATGCGTTCGTCAGCAAGCTGTCCTACCTCCACGACGTGGTGCCCTTGCTTGAAACGCTTGCCGGCACCCTCGGCATCGAGCCGGCCACCAAGGTTTCACCATGAGCGAATCGCGCATCCTGGTGCTCGACAGCGACATGGAGCGCGCCGAGCGCGTCGCCACGTTGCTGGAGTTCATGGACTTCACCCCGCGGCTGGCCGAACCCGGCGACATCGACCTCAAGCGCGCGCGTCCGGGCGACTGGGTCGCGGTGGTGGTCGGCGATGTCGCCGACGACCCGGTCTGGCCGGACTTCGTCCAGTGGATCGCCGCCCAGCCGCTGCATCCGCCGTTGATGCTGCTGACAGGCCACGCCGACGACGCGCCCTGGCGGGCCGCGCTGCACCCGGAAACGCTGTGGCCGCTGGACTACCCGATCCGCCGCACCCAATTGCAGGAAGCCCTGCGCCGGGCCAGCCTGAAGCGCATCAACGAAGACGAACAACGCGAGCACTCCACCGGTGGCCCGACCGGCCGCAGCCCGGCGACGCTGCGGCTGTCGCGGATGATCGACCAGGTCGCGCCGTTCGATACCACCGTGCTGATCCTGGGCGAATCCGGCACCGGCAAGGAAGTTGCCGCGCGCACCGTGCATGCGCGTTCGCGGCGTCACGACCGACCGTTCGTGGCGATGAACTGCGGCGCGATCCCGGCCGAGCTGCTGGAGAGCGAACTGTTCGGCCACGAAAAAGGCGCCTTCACCGGCGCCCTGACCCAGCGCAAGGGCCGCTTCGAGATGGCCGACGGCGGCACCCTGCTGCTGGACGAGATCGGCGACATGAGCATGCCGATGCAGGTCAAGCTGCTGCGCGTGCTGCAGGAGCGCACCTTCGAGCGCGTCGGCGGCAACCAGACCATCCAGTGCGACGTGCGCGTCATCGCCGCGACCCACCGCGATCTGGAATCGCACATCGCCGAGGGCAAGTTCCGCGAGGACCTGTTCTACCGGCTCAACGTGTTCCCGATCGAGATGCCGCCGCTGCGTGAGCGCAGCGGCGACCTGCCCGACCTGATCGCCGCGATCACCCGCCAGCTGGCCGAGGCCGGCCGCGGCCGGGTCACCCTGAGCGAGGGCGCGGTGGAGGTGCTGCGCCATTACGCCTGGCCGGGCAACGTGCGCGAGTTGAGCAACCTGCTGGAACGGCTGGCGGTGCTGCATCCCGCAGAAATCGTCCGCGCCACCGACCTGCCCGCGCGCTACCGCGCCGGGATGCCGGAGCTGCCGGAGGAGCCCGCGCCGAAGGCCGTCGCCGTCGAGCCGACCCGGAACCCGACGGACGACAAGCCAGTGGACGAGCCCCACCCCGCCGCGACCCTGTCGCCGCGTACCACGTTGCCGGCGGAAGGCATGGACCTGCGTTCGCACATCGCGGATGTCGAGCTGGAACTGATCCGCGCTGCCCTGGAGCAGGCCGATGGCGTGGTCGCCCACGCCGCCCCGCTGCTGGGCCTGCGGCGCACCACCCTGGTGGAAAAACTGCGCAAGTACGGCATCGAGCGCTGAAGCGTCAACTGAACTGGGGTCGGGCGATTTGATTTTGTCCGTCATTCCCGCGAAGGCGGGAACCCAGCGGCTTTGCTTTCAACGATTGCATGGCGATGAATCGCGCTCTGCAGGATGCTCGACAAACAACTTCGGCTGGTTGCGCGAAGGGAGGCCCGTGTCGGGGGCGATTGCTCACCCCTCGGTCAGGGCGTCCTGCCCTGACTCGGGGACGCAGACCCGCTCCGCGGTCCGGCCCGGCGCAGCACGCCGGGCGTTCACGCGACCCGCGCGGCAACGCCGCGCAAACGGGCCACGCTCACCCTTGGCCTGCTTTCCGCAATACCCCCGGCACCGGCCTCCCGCGTAGATATCCGAACTTTTGAGGCAAGGGTCAAAGCGGAATGCCTTTTTCGAAGCCTTGCCATCTGAGCTTGCCGGGGAATGGGTCAAACAACGAAATGCCCTCCGGTAAAACCCCGATACCAAAGCGCTGCCACCACAGTCTGAACTGACGCCCCATGTTTCCGAAGCCAGCGCAACGATCCGCTGAAGGCGTCCTGCGGGGTGGTTGCGTAGAGCGGGCATGGATGCCCGCGGCCCCGAGTCGGCCATGGATGGCCGATCGAGGGGAGGAGCAACTACCCCGCAGGGCGCCTCCAGCTCCGGGAAGTCATCGAAGCCGGCTGTTCGGCCGCGACAAGATCCCGGCGCGCCACTGGCACACCGCTTGCATCGTCAGGCGCAGTTGACCTGACAGCCTGAAACCCGGCCATGACCGACGCGATTTCCTCGATCCTCTCCCAGATCCGTGCGCACCAGATGCACGCGGGTGGCCGTCTGGGCGATGCACCGGCGGGCAACGCGATCAATCCCGGTGCGATCAACCCCGGCGGCATCGGGCAGGCCGAGGGGACAAAGGGGTCGGGGTTCTCGGAAACGCTGAACAACGCACTCGACAACGTCAGCCGTGCGCAGAACCACACGGGGCGGATGCAGCAGGCGTTCGAGATGGGCGACCCGCGCGCGGACCTGGCGCGGGTGATGGTCGCAATGCAGCAGTCATCAGTGGCGTTCAAGGCCACCGCCGAAGTGCGCAACCGTCTGGTGCAGGCGTACCAGGACGTGATGAACATGCCGATATGACGGCGCCGATCGCCTTGGGCGGGCGACGGGCCCGCACGCTTTTGCCACATGGCCTCCGTAACCCGGCACGCCGCAGACCAGCATTCCCGAGAACGCACCGATGAGCGCCATTCTTCCCAAGAACCCCCTGGCCGGCCTGCGCGAGATGGGACCATTGCAGGACATTCCGGTGGTGCGCCAGATGGGCACGTTCGCGCTGGTCGCGGCGGCGATCGCGATCGGGCTGTGGCTGTTCTTCTGGACCCAGCGCCCCGACTACGTGCCGGTGTTCGCCGGACTGGACGCGAAATCCACCAGCGAGGCATCCGACCTGCTGCGCACCGCACGCATCCCGTTCCGCGTCGATCCGGTCAGCGGCGCGCTGGCGGTGCCGACCGACCAGAGCGGGCAGGCGAAGCTGGCCCTTGCCTCCGCCGGGTTGCCGGCGGGCAACGGCGGCGGCTTCGAGTCGCTGCAGGGCGACCAGGGCTTCGGCACCAGCCAGTTCGTGGAGAACGCGCGTTACCAGCACGCGCTGGAGACCGAGCTGGCCCGCACCATCGCCAACCTGCGGCCGGTGCTGGAAGCGCGCGTGCACCTGGCGATCCCCAAGCCCAGCGCCTTCACCCGCCAGAAGGAGCCGGCCAGCGCGTCGGTGGTGCTGCACCTGCGCAACGGCAGCGTGCTGGAGACCGGCCAGGTCAACGCGATCGTACATCTGGTGTCCAACAGCATCCCGCAGTTGCCGCTGGAGAGCATCACCGTGGTCGACCAGTTCGGCCGCATGCTGTCGGAGACCGATCCGGACAGCGACGCGGCGATCGGCGCGAAGCGTTTCGAACAGCAGCGCCGCCAGGAAGCGGTCTACGTGCAGCGCATCCAGGAACTGCTGGCACCGATGACCGGCCCCGGCCGGGTCAGCACCCAGGTCAGCGTGGACATGGACTTCGCCCAGACCGAGCAGGCGCGCGAGGTCTACGGGCCGGACCCGGCGATCGTCCGCAGCGAACAGATTTCCGAGTCCGGCAACCTTGCCGCCGCCCAGCCGCCGCAAGGCGTACCCGGCAGCGCCAGCAACACGCCCGATGCGGCAGCCGCAGCGGCCACGGCGGGTACCGGCCCGGCACCGGCACCCGCCGCGCCGCAGAACAGCAACGGCGCGCGCACCGCGGTGCGCAACTACGAGATCGACCGCACCCTGACCCATACCCGGCAAGCGCCCGGCCGGATCACCCGGGTCACGGCGGCGGTGCTGGTGGACAACATTCCCGGCGCGCCGGGCCAGGATGGCAAGGCGGTCAGCCGCACCCTCACCGCGGCCGAGCTGGGCCGCATCGAATCGCTGGTGCAGCAGGCCGTGGGCTTCGATGCGCAGCGTGGCGACATGGTCACCGTGGTGAACGCACCGTTCGCCCGCGACCTGGTGGACGAGCCGGCCGGCACGCCGTTGTGGGAAAACCCGCGCGTCAAGGAACTGTTGCGCATCGCCCTGGGCGGTCTGGCGGTGCTGGCGCTGATCTTCACCGTGCTGCGGCCCGCCCTGCGCCAGCTGATGGGGCCGGTCAAGCCGCGCACCGCGGTGGCGACCCTGATCGAGGAAGACGAGGTGCCGGTCACGCTGTCCGCCCCTGCCGCCCCGGTCCGATTGAGAAACGATGCCAGGGAAGCGCCGATGGACTTCGACGAAAAACTGCAGGTGGCGCGCACAGCGGTCGCCAACGACCCCAAGCGGGTCGCCAACGTCATCCGCAACTGGGTGGAAGTCGATGGCTGAGTCGAAGGAAGCGCTGACCGGCGTGCAGCGCGCCGCCGTGGTGCTGCTGTCGCTGGGCGAGGCACAGGCCGCCGAGGTGCTCAAGCACATGGGCGCGAAGGAAGTGCAGAAGCTCGGCATGGCGATGGCGTCCGTGGGCGGCGTCTCGCGCGCGACCGTCGGCCAGGTGTTCGAGGCGTTCGTGGAGACCCTGGCCCAGCCCAGCGCGCTGGGAGCCGGCGCGGACGAATACATCCGCGCCGTGCTCAACCAGGCGCTCGGCGAGGAGCGCGCCGGCAGCCTGATCGACCGCATCCTGGCCGGCCGCAACACCTCCGGCCTGGACACCCTGAAATGGATGGAGCCGCGGGCGATCTCCGAGTTGGTGCGCAACGAGCACCCGCAGATCATCGCGATCGTGATGTCCCACCTGGACGAGGACCAGGCCGCCGAAGTGCTCAAGTGCCTGTCCGAACGCGTGCGCGCCGACGTGCTGCTGCGCATCGCCACCCTGGACGGCATCCCGCCCAACGCGCTCAACGAACTCAACGACGTGATGGCGCGCCAGTTCGCCGGCAGCCAGAACCTCAAGTCCTCCACCGTCGGCGGTGTGCGGGTGGCGGCCAACATCCTGAACTTCATGGACACCGGCCAGGACGAGACGATCCTGGAGAACATCCGCCAGATCGACGAGCCGCTCAGCGCGCAGATCCGAGACCTGATGTTCGTGTTCGACAACCTGGTCGAACTCGAGGACCGCGCAATCCAGACCGTGCTGCGCGAGATCTCCACCGACAAACTGGCGCTGGCGCTGCGCGGTGCCGACCAGAAGGTCCGCGCCAAGATCACCGGCAACATGTCCCAGCGCGCAGCCGAGATCCTGATCGAGGACATGGAGGCACGCGGCCCGGTGCGCCTGGCCGAGGTCGAGGCGGCGCAGAAGGAGATCCTCGCCGAGGTCCGCAAGATGGCCGACAACGGCGTCATCCAGCTGTCCGCCAAGAGTGAGGCCTTCGTTTGATCGCCATGACCGACACCGACAGCGCGCGGGCGATCCGCTGGCTGGCACCCGATCTGGACCCGGTCGCGGCAACGCCGCCGGGCACGCCCCAGGCCGAGCCCAACCCGATGCTGCCCAGCGTCGAGGAGTTGCAGGCGCTGGAGCAGGCCGCGCGCGAGGAGGGTTACGCCAACGGCCACGCCGAAGGGCTGGCCAGCGGGCAATCCGAGGTGCGCCGCATGATCGCGCAGATGGAAGGCATCCTGGACGGCTTCACCCGTCCGCTGGCGCGGCTGGACAACGAAGTCGCCGATGCGCTGGGCGAACTGGCGGTGCGCATCGCCGGCAACCTGCTCGGACGCACCTACCAGGCCGACCCGACCCTGCTGGCCGACCTGGTGCGCGAGGCGCTCGACGCCGTCGGCACCAGCTCGCGCGAGATCGAACTGCGCCTGCACCCCGATGACCTGGGCGTGCTGGCACCGCACCTGATGGGGCTGAGCGGCGTGCGCCTGAGCGAGGACAGCAGCCTGGCCCGCGGCGAACTGCGCCTGCACAGCGAGAGCGTGCGCATCGACGGCACCCTCGCCGCGCGCCTGCAGGCCTGCCTGGACGCGGCCGTGGACGCCGATGTGGACACCGATGCGAACATGGAGATCACCCCATGAGCCGCATCGCCGCCGACCAGTGGGAAGCCATGCGCAACCTGCGCCTTTCAGCGCGTCTGGCCACCATCAACCCGCAACCGCCGTCGTTGGGTCTGGCCCGCGAAGGTGTGTTGCGGCGCGCGGTCGGACTGACCCTGGAGGCCTCCGGCTGCAGCGCCCCGCTGGGCTCGCGCTGCCGGGTGGAAACCTCCGGCGGCCGCTGGGTCGATGCCGAAGTGGTCGGTTTCTCCGGCGACCGCACCTTCCTGATGCCCACCGCCGACCTCGCTGGCCTGCTGCCCAACGCACGCGTGGTGACCACCCGCCAGCACGGCGAAGTGGCTGTCGGCGACGGCCTGCTCGGCCGGGTGATCGACAGCGACGGCGTGCCGCTGGACGGCCGCGGTCCGCTGCGGCCGGAAAGCTGGGTCGGGCTCGGCGGACAGATCATCAACCCGCTGACGCGCGAGCCGATCACCCGCTCGCTGGACGTCGGCGTGCGCGCGATCAACGCCCTGCTGCCAATCGGCCGTGGCCAGCGCATCGGCCTGTTCGCCGGCTCCGGCGTCGGCAAGTCGACGCTGCTGGGCATGATGACCCGCTACACCGCCGCCGACGTGATCGTGGTCGGCCTGGTCGGCGAGCGTGGCCGCGAGGTACGCGATTTCGTCGAGGCCACCCTCGGCGAGGAAGGCATGCGCCGCGCGGTGGTGGTGGCGGCTCCCGCCGACCGGCCGCCACTGGCGCGCCTGCACGGCGCGTTGCGGGCCACGGCCATCGCCGAGTGGTACCGCGACCAGGGCCTGCACGTGCTGCTGCTGATGGATTCGCTGACCCGCTTCGCCCAGGCCCAGCGCGAGATCGGCCTGTCGGTGGGCGAGCCGCCGACCACCCGCGGCTACCCGCCGTCGGTGTTCGCCAAGCTGCCGCAACTGGTGGAGCGCGCCGGCAACGGCGCCGACGGCCGCGGCTCGATCACCGCGTTCTACACCGTGCTGACCGAGGGCGACGACCAGCAGGAGCCGATCGCCGACGCCGCCCGCGCGATCCTCGACGGCCACATCGTGCTGACCCGCCGCATCGCCGACGCCGGCCAGTACCCGGCCATCGACGTGGAGGTCTCGGTCAGCCGGGTGATGCAGGACATCACCGATGCACCATGGCGCGAGCGCATCCGCAAGCTGCGCCGACTGCTGGCCGCGTACTCGGCCCAGCGCGATTTGATCGCGATCGGTGCCTACCAGCGCGGCAGCGATCCGGCGGTCGACGAGGCCGTCGCCCGTTGGCCCGCGATCCAGGCCTTCCTCGGCCAGGACGTCAGCGAGGCGGCCGATGTCGAAGCCAGCCGCGCCGCCCTCGCCCGGCTGCTCGACGACACCCCCGACATCACCCCCGATAACACCGCCGACACCCGGCAATCCGCAACCCCCACTGCGCAGGAGACGTGACCGACATGCGATCGCAACGACTGGATCCACTGTTGAAAGTGAAGCAACGCCACCAGGACGACGTCGCCCGCGAAGTCGCCGAGCGCGACCGCGCGGTGGCCGAGCAGGAGGCGCGGCTGGAGGCTCTGCGCCGGTATGCGCTGGAATATGCCGCGCCCGGCAATTCCAACCTCACCAGCCCGGCCTTGCTGGCCAACCGCCTGGCGTTCCGCGAGCGCCTGGACGTCGCCATCGCCCAGCAGAGCCGCGTGGTCACCGACACCCGCCAGCAGAGCGATGTCGAACGCACCCGCCTGTTGCTGGCCAGCCGCGAGACCCACGTGCTGGAAAAACTGTCGGCCAGTTACCGCGCCGAGGAATCGCGCGTGGACGAGCAGCGCAGCCAGCGCGAAATGGATGATCTGGGCGCACGCCGGGCGTTGAACGGGGCCCAGACCCGCGACCCGGAGCCGGCGACGTGATGGCGTCCGGTCTCGGCGGCGGCGCGGGGGCGAGTCCCGGCATCGCCCCCGCGTCGTCGCCGCAGGCCACCGCCCCATCAGGCAACCGGCGCGGCGGCGGCCGTCAGCAGGACACGTTTGCCGGTCTGCTGGCCGGTGCCGTGCCGGCCGCTGACACCGCAGCGGCGACCACGCCGGTCAGCGCGGCAGTGCCTGCCAGCGACACGTCGCCGGAAGAAGCCGTCATCGACGGTGCGCTTCCCGAGCAGATCCTGAACCTGATCGGCGGCGGCTGGCCGGTGACGACTCCACCGACCGTCGCCGACGCTCTCCCGTCGGGCGGGATGGCCGGCGATCCGTTGACGGACGCCGAACTCCCGACGCCCCTCCTGCCGATCAACGCAACCACTGCCAGCAGCGCCGGACCGGTTGCCGGCCAGACCGGCGGCCTGACGGTTCCCGTCACTGCGACGACCGGCCCGGCGTTGCCACTGGTCCAGGCCGGCGCGGCAACGACCGGACCGGTTGCCGGTCAGGCCGGCGGCCTGCCGTTTCCCGTCGCCACGACGACCGGCCCGGCGTTGCCGTTGGCCCAGGCCGGCGCCATCGACGGTGCCGATGCGGCGGGCGAGCTGGCCCTGGCCATCGGCCAGGCCATCGACGCCGATGCCGCCGTCAAATCACCAGCCAGCGCCGCGGAAGGTGCGGACCCGGTCGAGTTCACCCTGCCCGGCCAGCAGACGATGGCCGTCAGCCCGGCTCGCAACGCCGCACCGGTACTGACCAGCGCCCCCGTTGCGATGCCCGCCGACCCGGGCGCCGGCTTCGACGACAGCTTCGGCGCGCGCATCGGCTGGATGGCCGAACAGCGCATCGGCCATGCCCGGATCCGCGTCAGCCCGGACCACGTCGGCCCGATCGAGGTCCGCCTGCAGCTGGATGGCACCCGCGTCAGCGCCGAGTTCGTCTCCGCCAACGCCGATGTCCGCCAGGCCCTGGAAGCCAGCGTCGGCCGCCTGCGCGACCTGCTCGACCAGCAAGGCCTGCAACTGGCCCACAGCGATGTCGGCAGCGGGCAATCGGGCACCTCCGGCGAGCGCGCCGCGAGCGACAGCTCGGATGCACCGGGATTCGCTGATGGCGGCAGCATCAGCGACAACCTGCCGGCGCCGGCCCTCATGCGCCGCGGGCTGCTGGACGAATACGCCTGACCGTATTGCCCCACCGGCATTACCTTCCGTTGTCCACCTGAATTTCCTTCCGTGGTCCGACTGGACTTCCCGGGATCGTCCCACCGGACTCCCTACAGTTGTAGGAGCGGCTTCAGCCGCGACCTGACCATCCACTCCCTCGATTGCGCCGCCCTCGCATGCGACGGCGGCAACATCGGCACCGTTTTCCGTCTACCCGGTGGACGCACCCGGCGCGTGCGGCTTCTGCGCGTTCGCGGCTGAAGCCGCTCCTACCAAAGCAAAAGCCTGGGTGACGTGACCGGGTTCGGCGGGTCGCGGCTGAAGCCACTTCTAAGGGTGGGCTGTTGGCGGTGCGGGGGAAGGTACGTATTGCACCCCCGGCCTCGTCAAATCACCGGCACCCGCGTCATCCGGCACGGCGTCAATTCCCCGTCGCAGGCGGGCCTTCTTCCTGCGGCACGCCCCTTGCACTGTTCCGGCAACCCTTGCCTGCCGGAGTTTTCGAGTGCCTCCCAAGTCCCCACCCCCGTCCAGAAAGATGCCCTGGATCATTGCCACCGTGCTGGTCGTGGCCCTGGCCGCGGGTGGTGGCTGGCTGTGGTACTCCAAGGCGGCCGCGGCCGAAGCGGCGGAACAGGTCGAAGGCCCGGCGACCGCGGCGCGCAAGCCGGCGATCTATTTCGCGCTGGAACCTTCCTTCGTGGTCAACCTGATCGACGCCGACTCGGTGCGCTACCTGCAGGCCGACGTGCAGTTGATGACCCGCGACGATGCCACCGCCAAGGCGCTGGAACTGCACGCACCGGCGGTGCGCAACCGCCTGCTGCTGCTGTTCGGCCAGCACTCGGCCAGCCAGCTGGCGCTGCGCAGCGCCAAGGAACGCCTGCAGGACAAGTCGCGCGATGAAGTGCGCGCGTTGCTGAAGGCCGAAGGGGCTGCGAGCAAGGTCGATGCCGTCTACTTCACCAGCTTCGTGACCCAGTAGGGACGCCGGCGATGAGCATGGACCTGCTTTCCCAGGACGAGATCGATGCCCTGCTGCATGGCGTCGACAGCGGCGCGGTCGATGTCGAGGATGCCCCGCCCGCCCCCGACGAGGCGCGCAGCTACGACTTCGCCAGCCAGGACCGCATCGTCCGTGGCCGGCTGCCGACGCTGGAGATGATCAACGAGCGTTTCGCCCGCACCTGGCGGATCGGCCTGTTCAACCTGCTGCGCCGCTCGGCCGACCTGTCGGTGCGGGGCGTCGACCTGATGCGCTTCGGCGAGTACATGCACTCGCTGCAGGTGCCCAACAACCTCAACATGGTGAAGATGAAGCCGCTGCGCGGCACCGCGCTGGTGGTGTACGAACCGCGGCTGGTGTTCACCGTGGTCGACAACTTCTTCGGCGGCAACGGCAAGTACCACACCCGCATCGAGGGCCGCGAGTTCACCCCGACCGAGATGCGCGTCATCCAGTTGCTGCTCAAGCAGACCTTCGCCGACCTGGTCGAAGCCTGGGCGCCGGTGATGCCGGTGGAGTTCGAGTACCTCAACTCCGAGGTCAACCCGCACTTCGCCAACATCATCAGCCCGCGCGAGTACATCGTGGTCAGCCGCTTCCATGTCGAGCTGGAAGGCGGTGGCGGCGAGTTCCACGTGTCCATCCCGTACTCGATGCTCGAACCGATCCGCGAGCAACTCGATGCCGGCGTGCAGAGCGACCGGGTCGAGCGCGACGAGAGCTGGACCCGCGCGATGCGCGAGCAGTTGCAGGACGCCCAGGTCGAGCTGAGCAGTTCGCTGGCGCAGCGCCAGATCACCCTGCGCCAGCTGAGCCAGCTCAAGGTCGGCGACGTGATCCCGATCGACCTGCCCGACACGGTGACCCTGAAGGTCGAGCAGACGCCGCTGTTTTCCGGCGAGTTCGGCACCCACAACGGCCGCAACGCGATCAAGGTCACCACCGTGCACGCTGCGCGCACCCTTCCCACTTTCGAAAGCCTGACGACGCCATGAACCCATCCGACACCGCCATCCTCGAAAACGACACCCCGCGCGCCGCGTTCGACACCCTGACCGCCGACACCGGCGGACAGGGAGCCGACCTCAACCTGGACGTGATCCTGGATGTCTCGGTATCGCTGTCGCTGGAGGTCGGACGCACGCGGATTCCCATTCGCAATCTGTTGCAGCTCAACCAGGGCTCGGTGGTGGAGCTGGAACGCGGCGCCGGTGAGCCGCTGGACGTGTTCGTCAACGGCACCCTGATCGCCCAGGGCGAGGTTGTGGTGGTCAACGACCGCTTCGGTGTGCGCCTGACCGACGTGGTCAGCCCGGCCGAACGCATCAAGCGGCTGCGATGAGCGAGGCGCTCGACATCGTGGATGCCGCTGTGGCCACTTCCATGGATTCCCGCCTGCGCGGCAATGACGGTGCGGGCAATGCAGCCGGCGTCGCGGTCGTGCCGCCATCGAGCGATGCGGCAATGGAAGCCACGGCGCTGGGTTCCCGCTTTCGCGGGAATGACGGGGATGTGGGCAGTGCGGCCAGCACTGCGGTTGCGGCACCGTCGGGCGACGTCGCGACGGAAGCCACGTCCATGGGTTCCCGCCTGCGCGGGAACGACGGCGGTGTGGATGATGCCGACGTTTCCAGCCGTCATCCCCGCGCAGGCGGGGATCCAGGGACGTTGGCACCTGCCACTGCGCCAAACGCGACCACGACCGACACCGCAATCGACACCGACACCGCCACGGCGGAATCCGCCGACGCCTTTTCGCAGGTCACCGCCAGGGTCGACAGCACGGCCGAGTTCGTCGCGATACCGCTGGCACGCGCGAACACAGCTGCGGTGACACAAGCGTCAGCACCGGTATTCGCGCCACCGTCCAGCGGTGCGGGCGCGGTCGGCGGCGGCGTCATGGCACTGCTGCTGGTGGTCGGCCTGATTCTCGCGCTGGCGTGGCTGGCCAGACGCATGCCCGGCGTCGGCGCCGCCACCGTCGGCAATCCGGCGTTGCGGGTGGTGGCTTTGCTGGCGCTGGGGCCGCGCGAGCGCGTGGTGGTGGTCGAGGTCGGCCAGACCCAGCTGCTGCTCAGCGTCGGCGCCGGCGGCACCCGCGCCCTGCACACCCTGGCCGAGCCGTTGCCGGCCACCGACGCCACGCCCTCACCTTTCGCGAGCCTGCTCGCTCAACACTTCGGAAAGAAGTCGTGAACCGCACCGTCTGCCGCAGCCATGCAGCGAAGACATGTGTCCGGAACCGCTGGGCGCTGCGCGGTATGGCCGCCCTGCTGCTGGTCGCCATCACGCTGATGCTGGCCCCCGACGCCATGGCGCAGACCGTGCCGGGCCCCGCCACGCCGGCGTCGGCTCCCGCGCTGCCCAACCTCAACGTCGGCAACATCGGCGGCGAGCCGGTCAGCATGCCGCTGCAGGTCCTGCTGCTGATGACCGGCATCACCCTGCTGCCGGCGGCGCTGCTCGGGCTGACCGCGTTCACCCGCATCATCATCGTGCTGGGGCTGCTGCGACAGGCGCTGGGCACGGGACAGACGCCGGGCAATCAGGTGCTGCTGGCGCTGGCGCTGTTCCTCACCGCGATGATCATGATGCCGGTGTTCGACCAATCCTGGGCTGCGGGCATCTCGCCGTACCTCAACGACCAGATGGACTTCCGCAGCGCGTGGACCGCCTCGATCGAGCCGTTCCGCGGCTTCATGCTGGCGCAGGTGCGCGAGAACGACCTGATGACCTTCGCCGGGCTGTCCAACAGCGGGCCGTATGCGACCGCGGCGGACGTACCGTTCGGCGTCTTGGCGGCGTCGTTCCTGACCAGCGAGCTGAAGACCGCGTTCGAGATCGCGTTCCTGGTCTACATCCCGTTCGTGATCATCGACCTGGTGGTCGCCAGTGTATTGATGTCGATGGGCATGATGATGCTGTCGCCGATGCTGATCTCCGCGCCGTTCAAGATCCTGCTGTTCGTGCTGGTGGACGGCTGGATCCTCGTCGTCGGCTCGCTCGCCGCCAGCTTCAACGGGGTATGAGGCGATGACCCCGGAAACCGCCATCACCGAGATCGGCCGCGGCCTGCAGATGGCGCTGATGATGGGCGCGCCGCCGCTGCTGGCGGTGCTGGTGGTCGGCGTGGTCGTGGGCATCCTGCAGGCGGCCACCCAGATCAACGAGCAGACCATCGCGTTCGTGATGAAGGCCATCGCGCTGGCCACCACGCTGGCGCTGACCGGGCACTTCCTGCTGGGCAAGATGGTCGCCTTCACGACCGATCTGTTCCAGCGCATCCCGCACCTGATCGGCTAGCGGGATGTCCGCTCATACGCAGTGCTTCGGGGGGTCTGCCGGGCTGCACGCCGACATGCTTTACACGGGCATGTCGTCCTCAAGCATGGCGGACTGATGGACCCCGTCACCGCCACCACCGTCGACGGGCTCAACCTGTTCGGCATGCTCGGCCAGGTGCTGTGGTACCTGCTGCGCATCGGCGCGGCGCTGCAGGCGATGCCCATGATCGGCGGCCGTGGCATGCCGGTGCGCGCGCGCATGATCATCGCCATCGCGCTGTCGGCCACGATGTCCACCGTGCTGCCGGCCGCACCGATCGCGGCGGTGGATGCGGCGACGGTGCTCACGGTGTTCCGCGAGATGGCGGTGGGCATCTCGATCGGGCTGGTGCTGCGGCTCGCGTTCGAGGCCGGCCAGCTGGCCGGCGAGCTGATCAGCCAGGGCATGGCGCTGTCGTTCGCGACCCTGGCCGACCCGCTCAGCGGTGCCTCGTCGACCGTGCTGTCGCAGTGGTTCTTCCTGATTTTCGGCCTGCTGTTCTTCACCCTCGACGGGCACCTCGCGCTGGTGGGCCTGCTGGCCGACAGCTACCAGGCCCTGCCGATCGGCGCGCCGCTGGTGGACGTGGACGGGTTCCTCGCCGCGCTGCCGACGTTCTTCGCCAGTTGCCTGCGCGCGGGCCTGCTGCTGGCGCTGCCGGTGATGATGGCGCTGCTCGCCTCCAACCTCGCCTTCGGCGTGCTGTCGCGCGCGGCCGCGGCACTGAATCCGATCGCGATCGGCCTGCCGGTCGCGTTGCTGGTCGGCATGACCCTGATGACGCTGCTGGCACGGGAACTGCAGGAGCCGGTGCAGCGACTGTTCGAGGATGCCTTCCTCGCGGCGCGCGCGTTGACCGGCTGAACAATTACCCCGGACAGCGCGCCCACCCGGCAGGCCCTGCGGCCGCCAGCCACGGAAGCGAGCGATGTCCGGCGACCAGGAAGACCGCACCGAACAACCGACCGAAAAGCGCAAGCGCGAAGCCCGCGAAAAGGGCGACGTTCCGCGCTCGCGCGAACTGGCCAATGTCTCGATCCTGGGCGCGACCGCGGTCGCGGTGATGCTGCTGGCGCCGGGCATCGGGGTGGATGCCCAGACCTGGTTGGGCGGCGCGCTCACGGTCGACCCGGCGATCCTCGGCAAGCCCGACCGGCTGATCACCCACGCAGTGCTGCTGGTCATCAGCCTGGTGCTGTCGATCCTGCCGATCCTGGCCGCGTCGCTGGCCGCCTGCCTGATCGCGCCGGCGCTGATGAGCGGCATCCGCTTTTCCGGCAAGTCGTTGAAGTTCGACGTCAAACGCCTCAATCCCGCCTCCGGACTCAAGCGCATCTACGGCAAGGAAGGCTTCGCCGAACTGCTGCGCTCGCTGATGCGTGTGGTGCTGGTGGTCGGCACCGGCGCGCTGGTCATCACCGGCGCGATCGACGAGATCCTGGCGATGCCGCGGATGGCGCTGGACGTTGCCATCGGCACCGGCCTGCACACCGCGATGACCGCCCTGCTGGCGATGGCCGGCTCGCTGGCGGTGATCGCCGCCATCGACGTGCCCTGGCAGCGCTACCAGCACAACGCCAAGTTGAAGATGACCAAGCAGGAAATCCGCGACGAGATGAAGCAGACCGAGGGCAACCCGGAGATCAAGGCGCGCGTGCGCCAGGTCGCCCGGCAGTTGTCGCAGCGGCAGACGATGGAGGCGGTGCCGACCGCCGACGTGATCGTGATGAACCCGACCCACTACGCGGTCGCACTGAAGTACGACGCCGACAAGATGCGCGCGCCCCGGGTGGTCGCCAAGGGCGTGGACGAAACCGCGCTGATGATCCGCGACGTGGCCGGGAAACACCGCATCAGCGTGATCGAGGCGCCGCCGCTGGCACGCGCCTTGTATAGGCAGGCGAAGGTTGATCAGGAGATCCCCGTGAAGCTTTACGCCGCCGTCGCCCAGGTCCTGTCCTACGTCTACCAGCTCAAGCGCTGGCACCCGGCGCATGGGCCGGCGCCAGCGCTGGAACTGCCGGATGTCGGCCCCGATGGCGCGGTCGATGCCGATCTTGGCGGGCATGGCTCGATGGGCGCCGCCGACGGAATCCCGGCACCGTGAGTGCCCAGCCCGCTCCGATGAACTTCGGCGGCATCGCCCGCTCGCTGCGCAACGGCGCCGCCGCGCCGGTGGTGGTGCTGGCGATGCTGGCGATGGTGGTGGTGCCGCTGTCGCCGCTGGTGCTGGATGCGCTGTTCACGATCAACATCGCGCTGTCGCTGGTCGTGCTGCTGGCGGTGGTGTACGTCAAGCGCCCACTGGAATTCTCGGTGTTCCCGTCGGTGCTGCTGATGGTCACCCTGCTGCGGCTGGCGCTGAACGTCGCCTCGACCCGGGTGGTGCTGCTGCACGGCCACGAAGGCCCCGGCGCGGCCGGCCACGTGATCGAGTCGTTCGGCAACTTCGTGATCGGCGGCAGCTACGCGGTCGGCATCATCGTTTTCGCGATCCTGACGATCGTCAACTTCATCGTGGTGACCAAGGGCTCCGGACGCATCGCGGAGGTCTCGGCGCGCTTCATCCTGGACGCGATGCCCGGCAAGCAGATGGCGATCGACGCCGACCTCAACGCCGGCCTGCTGAGCCGCGAGGACGCCAAGGCGCGCCGCCAGGAAGTCGCCGAGGAAGCCGACTTCTACGGCTCGATGGACGGCGCCAGCAAGTTCGTGCGCGGCGATGCGATCGCCGGCCTGCTGATCCTGGTCATCAACCTGGTCGGCGGCATCCTGATCGGGGTGCTCGCGCACGGGATGCCGTTCTCCAGCGCTGCCGAGGTGTACGCACTGCTGACCATCGGCGACGGCCTGGTCGCGCAGCTGCCGGCGCTGCTGGTGTCCACCGCGGTGGCGATGCTCGTCACGCGCGCGACCCGCGAGCAGGACATGGGGCCGGCGATCTCCAGACAGGTGTTCGGGCAGAAGCGCGCACTGATCGTGGCCGCCCTGCTGCTGGGGCTGATCGGCGTGGTGCCGGGGATGCCGAACCTGCCGTTCCTGGTGCTGTCGGCGACGATCGGCTACGCCGCCTGGCAGTTGCACAAGCGCGAGGCGAGCGCCGCGACGGAGACCGAGGACGCCGATCCCGTCACCGGCATGGGCAGCGTCAACCAGGCCATGGCCGAGCTGAGCTGGGACGAAGTGCGCCCGGTGGAACCGCTCGGACTGGAGGTCGGCTACAAGCTGATCGCGCTGGTCGACAAGACCCAGGGCGGCGAGCTGCTGGCGCGGCTCAAGGGCATCCGCCGCAAGCTGACCCAGGACCTGGGCTTCCTGATTCCGGCCGTGCATGTGCGCGACAACCTGGAACTCGCGCCGGGCCAGTACCGGATCCTCGTGCACGGCGTGCCGATGGCCACCGGCGAGCTGCATCCTGACCGCGATCTGGCGCTGGATCCGGGCCAGGTGTTCGGCACGCTGGACGGCATTCCCGGCAAGGACCCGGCGTTTGGACTGGATGCGGTGTGGATCCCGCCCAGCCAGCGCGCGCATGCCGAATCGCTCGGCTACACGGTGGTGGATGCCTCCACCGTGGTCGCCACCCATCTTTCCCATGTGGTGCGCGAGCGCGCGTCCGAACTGCTCGGCCACGATGAGGTGCAGCAGCTGCTGGCCAGCGTCGGCAAGGCGACGCCGAAGCTCGTCGAGGATTTGACGCCCAAGCTGCTGCCGCTGTCGGTGGTGGTGCGGGTGCTGCAATCGTTGTTGATCGAGAAGGTGCCACTGCGGCAGATGCGGCAGATCGTCGAGGCCCTGCTGGAGCATGGCGCGCACACCCAGGACCCGGCCGCGCTGACCGCTGCGGTACGCACCGCGCTGGGCCGCTTCATCGTCCAGGAACTCAATGGGCTTAAACCGGAATTGCCCATCTACACCCTGGCGCCGGCTCTGGAACGGGTATTGCAGGAGTCGGTCAACGGCGCAGGTGCCGCGTTGGAACCCGGATTGGCTGAGCGGCTGCACCAGAACCTCAGCGATTGCGTGACCCAGCAGGAAGGCCGCGGTGAACCCGCCGTCCTGCTGGTGCCCGGCGGGATCCGCGCGACCATCGCGCGCCTGGTGCGCCATAGCGTGCCGGCCCTGTCGGTACTGGCCTACACCGAAGTACCGGAAGACAAGCGTTTGCGGTTGGTGGGCTCGATCGGGTGATCGGTCCGGGTACGGAATAACTGGCAGTAACGGGCAACAACGGAAACCCCCAGCAGGGAAACATCGTCATGAGAATCAAGCGTTTCATCGCCACCGACATGCGCAGCGCCCTGGGCATGGTCCGCGAGGAGCAGGGCCCGGACGCCGTGATCCTGTCCAGCCGCACGACCGCCGACGGCATCGAAGTGGTCGCCGCGACCGATTACGACGAGGCGCTGGTGCACCAGGCCCTGCGCGCCGCCGTGCCGGGGTTGCCTCCGGCCACCACGGATGCCCCTTCTGCTGCGCCGGACGCCAGCGGCGCCGCGGCAAGCCCTCATGACGCATCTGCCGCCACCCCGAGGCCCGCGTCGGCCACCGCGCCGCGCGACAGTTTCGCCAGCCGCGCCCGCGCCGCGTTCCGCATCGGCGATGCGCCGGCATCGGTCAAAAGCACCGGGGCCATCGCCGAGCCGACGCTGGCCGAACTGACCGGCGGCGTCCCGCCGACCGCAACCGTGCCCGCTTCCGCACCACGTTCCGGGCCGCCGGCGCCATCCCATTTCGAGGCCATGATGGCCGTGCTGTCCGGCCCGGCCGTTGGCACGCCCGCCAGCGAAGCGGTCATGGACGCGGTGGCACCGACCTGGACACAGCCCGCGCCGGTCGTGCCTACCCCGCCCGCACCCGTCGCTTCGGCCGCAATCATCGAAGCGCAGGCCGAACCCGCCCCGCCGCCTTCCCACGAAATCACCGCCCCCCTGCTGCAGGTCGTCGCCGAGCCCGATCCGGGCATCTCCGCGATGCGCGAGGAGTTGACCTCGATGCGGCGGATGATCGAGCGCGAGATGGGCCAGTTCACCGCCGAGCGTCTGCGCGGCTCGCCCGGGCGCGCGGCGGCCTACGACATGCTGCTGGGCTACGGCTGCGGCGAACCGCTGGCGCAGTCGGTGGTCGCCAGGCTCAACCCGGCACTGCCGCCCGACAAGGTGCGCGCACCGATGCTGGACGAGCTGGCGCGGATGCTGACGATCATGCGCAGCGAACCGATCGACGGTGGCGGCGTGATCGCCCTGATCGGCCCCACCGGTGCCGGCAAGACCACCACCGTCGCCAAGCTGGCCGCGCGCTTCGCCGCCCGCCACCGCGCCCGCGATGTCGCCATGGTCACCACCGACAGCGAACGCGTCGGTGCGGTCGAGCAGTTGCACGCGCACGGCCGCCGCCTCGGCATCACCGTGTGCGAGGCCCACGGCGCGGAAAGCCTGGCGCAGACCCTGGAACAGCTGCAGGACTACCCGCTGGTGCTGGTCGACACCGCCGGCTACGGCGCCCGCGACCGCGCCCTGCTCGGCCAGATCACCTGGCTGCGCGCGACCCGTCAGCTGCGCAGCCTGCTGGTGCTGCCCGCCAACGCCCACCCGCACGACCTCAACGAACTCGTCCGCCGTTACCGGATGGCCAGCCCCGAGGGCGTGGTGCTGACCAAGACCGACGAGACCGGCCGCCTCGGCGCGGCCCTGTCGGTGGCGGTCCGCAACGGTTTGAGCCTGGCCTACACCGCCCACGGCCAGCAGGTTCCCAGCGACCTGGAAGCGGCGGATGCATCGAATCTGGTGCTGCAGCTGGAGAAACTGCGACGTGCGGCCGATAACCCCTTTGTCACCGAGGACCACCATGCCATCGCCTGACTTCCAATCCGCATCGCCGACCCCGGCGCAGCCCGTTGCCGCAGCGCCGGTGGCGCCCGTGCGCGTCATTGCCGTCGCCAGCGGCAAGGGCGGCGTGGGCAAGACCAGCGTGTCGGTCAATCTGGCGATGGCGATGGTCAATGCCGGCCAGCGCACCCTGCTGCTGGACACCGACCTGGGCCTGGCCAACGTCGACGTGATGCTGGGCCTGTCGCCACGCTTCACCCTGGCCGACGTGTTCGCCGGCCGCTGCGAGCTGCGCGACACCCTGCTGGAAGGCCCCGGCGGGCTGTGGGTGGTACCGGCCGCTTCGGGCAAGCGCCACATGACCGAACTGCTGCCGCAGCAGCACGTCGGTCTGGTGCATGCCTTCAGCCAGCTGGACCTGCCGATCGACACGATGGTGGTCGACAACGCAGCCGGCATCGCCGATGGCGTACTGACCTTCTGCCAGGCCGCCCAGGACGTGATCGTGGTGGTCTGCGACGAGCCCGCCTCGGTCACCGACGCTTACGCGCTGATCAAGGTGCTCAACCGCGACCGCGGCGTCAGCCGGATCCAGGTGCTGGCCAACCAGGTGCAGGACGCGGCCGAAGGCCGGCAGCTGTTCGGCAAGCTGGAGCGGGTCGCATCGCGCTTCCTCGACGTCACCCTGAACTACCTGGGCGCGATCCCGCGCGACGAGTGGCTGCGCCGGGCGATCCAGCGCCAGGAATCGGTGATCGAGGCATTTCCCTCCAGCCCGTCCGCGATCGCTTTCCGCGACATCGCCCGCCGGGCCGGCCAGTGGCAGTCCCCGCAGGGCCCGAGCGGACACGTGGAGTTCTACATGGAACGCCTCATCACTCCCGCCAGGAGTGCCGTCGCATGAGCCACGCCGCCGCTGCCTACCGCGCCTCGATGCCGCGCCACGACGCCGCCGACGTGGTTGAACGCCACGGCGAGCTGGTCCGCCGCATCGCCCACCACCTTGCCGCGCGCCTGCCGTCCAGCGTCGAGGTCGACGACCTGATCCAGGCCGGCATGCTCGGCCTGCTGGACGCCGCCCGCAATTTCCAGGACGACCAGGGCGCGGCCTTCGAGACCTATGCATCGATCCGCATCCGCGGCTCGATGATCGACGAGATCCGCCGTGGCGACTGGGTGCCGCGCTCGGTCCACCGCCGCTACCGCGACGTGGTCGCGGCAACCCGCCGGATCGAGCAGGCCACCGGCCGCTCCGCCACCGCGCAGGAAGTCGCCGCCGAGCTGGAGATCAGCCTCGACGAGTACTACCGCATGCTGGAGGAAGCCTCGCGCGGCCAGTTGATCAGCCTGGACGCGCATACCGAGGAGCACGACGGCGAGCCGCGCGTCGCCGCCCCCGACGCCACCCCGGCCAGCGCGTTCGACTACGGCGAGTTCCGCGAATCGCTGGGCAGCGCGATCGGCGAGCTGCCCGAGCGCGAACAACTGGTGCTGTCGCTGTACTACGAGCAGGAACTGAACCTGCGCGAGATCGGCGCGGTGCTGTCGATCAGCGAATCGCGCGTGTGCCAGATCCACGGCCAGTCGATGCTGCGCCTGCGCGCGCGCCTGGGCGAATGGCGCGACACCGCACTGGACGCCGACTGAGCGCCGCCGACCCCACTTATCAGCACCACCGCGGTGAAAGCCCGCCCTCCACGACTACCAACGAGCATCCATGGACAAGAACATCCGCATCCTGATCGTCGACGACTTCTCCACGATGCGCCGCATCGTCAAGAACCTGCTCAACGACCTGGGCTTCCACAACACCACCGAAGCCGACGACGGCACCACCGCGCTGGTGGAGTTGAACAAGGCCAGCTTCGACCTGGTGATCACCGACTGGAACATGCCCGGCATGCCTGGCATCGACCTGCTCAAGGCGATCCGCGCGGACGCGCAGCTGTCGAAGATCCCGGTACTGATGGTCACGGCCGAAGCCAAGCGCGAGCAGATCATCGAAGCCGCGCAGGCCGGCGTTAACGGCTATGTCATCAAGCCGTTCACCGCTGCCACGCTCGGCGACAAGCTCGGCAAGATCTTCGAGCGGCTGGGAGCGGCGGCGTGAATGCGATTCCGGCGCTGGACGGACGCCTGGGCGACCGCCAGGCCGTGATCGCCTGCCTGCATGCCGCGCTCGACGCGCTGGAAGCCGACAATTCGGTCGCGTGGCGCACGCATGTCGACGAGCTGATCCAGTGGCGCACGCAACCACTGGTGCAGGGCCTGGCGAAGCTCGCGCGCGAACTCGACCAGGCGATGGGCAATGGCGCCAGCGTGGCCGATGGCGGCTCGCTACCGGAAGCCTGCGCACGCCTCGAACACGTCGGGCGAAGGAGCGCGGACGCAAGCCACCACACGCTCGACCTGATCCAGGAGTGCCGCA
>DASTUE010000186.1:0-7765 GCA_035759805.1 Lysobacter sp.
CTCAGATCCGGTTGACGCGAAAGCGGCGGCCCTTGATCTTGCCTTCGCGCAGGCGCGCCAGTGCGAAGTTGGCCTTGTCGCGAGCGATGGCGACGTAGGAGCGGGTGGCGAACACGTCGATCTTGCCGATCGCCGCCACCGGCAGGCCGGCGTCGCCGGTCAACGCGCCGACGATGTCGCCGGGACGCAACTTGTCGGTGCGGCCGGCGTCGATGCGCAGGGTGACCATCGCCGCGGGCTTCACGCCGGCCGCCTTGCCGGCCAGCGGGGTGGCGCGTCGCCACTCCAGCTGGATGCCCGTGTGTTCCTCGATGGCCTTGGCACGCGCCACTTCGCGCGGCGCGCACAGGCTCAGCGCCAGGCCGGTCTTGCCCGCACGCCCGGTCCGGCCGATGCGGTGTACGTAGGTGTCGGCATCGGTCGGCAGTTCGTAGTTCACGACCGCCGCGAGGTCATCGACATCGAGCCCGCGCGCGGCGACGTCGCTGGCGACCAGCACGCTGCAGCTGCGGTTGGCGAAACGCAGCAGGATCTCGTCGCGGTCGCGCTGCTCCATGTCGCCGTGCAGGGCCAGCGCGGTGAAGCCGTAATGCTCCAGCGAGGTCACCACCTCCTCGGTGTCGCGGCGCATGTTGCAGAACACCACGCAGGACTCGGGACGGAACTCGAGCAGCAGCGCGGCCAGCAACGGCGTCTTGCGGACCGGTTCGACCTCGTAGAAAAACTGCTGGATGGGCGCCTGGCTGTCCGCCGCTTCCACCGTGACTTCCAGCGGATCGCGCAGCATCGCATTGGCCAGCGTGCGGATGGTATCGGGGAAAGTGGCCGAGAACAGCAGGCTCTGGCGCTCCTTCGGGGTCTTGCCGACGATCTCCCTGATCGGCTCCTCGAAGCCCATGTCGAGCATGCGGTCGGCCTCGTCCAGCACCAGGGTGCGCACGCCACGCAGGTGCAGCGCCTTCTTGCGCAGCAGTTCCTGCAGTCGTCCCGGCGTGCCGACCACGACCTGCGGATCGTGGGTGGCCAACGAGGCCAGTTGCGGGCCCAGCGCCATGCCGCCGCACAGCACCGACACCTTCAGGTTCGGGATGCCGAGCGCGAGCTTGCGCAATTGCCTGCCGACCTGATCGGCCAGCTCCCGGGTCGGGCACAGCACCAGTGCCTGGGTCTGGATTTTTGCCGGGTCGATCCGGTGCAGCAGGCCGAGCCCGAAGGCCGCGGTCTTGCCGCTGCCGGTGGGCGCCTGCGCGATCACGTCGCGACCGGCGAGGATCGCGGGCAATGCCTGCGCCTGCACCGGGGTGAGTTGCTGATAGCCAAGCGCCTCGACACCCTGCAACAGGGCGGGCGGCAACGGCAATGACGCGAAGGAAAGGTCGGGGGCGGTCTGGGTCATGCGCCATGATCGCAGGTTCGGCGGGCGCGCTGACCTGGCAGGCTGGTTGTTGGCTGCTTTGGTCGACTCAGCCAGCCCGGGTTCTCCGGTCGAATCCCGCTGACCGCACTTCCGCCCGGCATGTCGGTGGCACGCCTGTCTTGCGCGCGATTGGGCCGGCTGCGACCCTGACCGCCCCCACTTTCGCCAGCCCGCCGATGCAATCACTCGTTTTCGAACTCGACCCGCCCCACGAGCATGTCGAACTCAACCAGTTGCTGAAGCTCGTCGGCCTCTGCGACAGCGGCGGTGTCGGCAAGCTCATCGTCGCCAGCGGCGCGGTGGCGGTGGATGGCACGACCGAGCTGCGCAAGACCTGCAAGATCCGCGCAGGCCAGACGGTCACCCTCGACGACGTGGTGATCCGGGTGGTTGCGGGCGGATGATCCGCGGCAAGCGGCCGCCAACACGCAATGTCAGCCAGCGCGCCATCACCCGGATGCTTCCCGCGGCACGACGCAACGGTTGCCGCAACGAGCTGCCACGAAAAAGCCCGGACCGACCAGCCCGGGCTTTCTTCATTGCGGTGACGGTCATCGAAACACCGCATCCATCATCCGTCCGCAGCATCTCCCGCGCTGCCGGCACCTGTCGGCGGTGGCGTCGGTGGCTCCACCTGGATGTTGTTTTCGACGTTGCGCACGCCGTTGCATTCCGCCGCCAGGTCCTCGACCCGGTGCTTCATCCAGCGGTTGCGCACGGTGCCGCCCAGGACCACCACGCCTCCGGACACGTTGACCTCGATATCGCTCGGGTCGACGTGGTCGTCATGGGTCAGCCGTTCGCACAGGTCCTCGGTGATGCGCTCGTCGGAACGCGCGTAGTTCTTCGGGCCGATACCGCTGTAGCTTCTGCGCCCGCCGGTGGAATAACCACGGGGCAGGTAGTCCGACGTGGAGCCCGCCGATGGCGGCGGATACGCCGACTGGGTGTCGGCCGGATTGACGTAGTCGGGCATGGGGCTCTCGTCCAGATAGCTCTCCATGCCGGCGCCATAACCGCCCCGCCACACCGCCGGCTCCGGCTCTGGAGTTCCGCGATGGGCCGGTCCACCGGGCGGGGGCGGGGGCGGCGCGTCCCGATAACGGGCCTGTCGATAACCGCGGCTCACCTCGTCGCGCTGCGCATCCAGCCAATGCCGTCCGATGCGGATGTACTGCGCGCCCAGGTCCACGACATCCTGGGCCATGGCCCGGAGATCGTTTCCAACGCCCTTGTCACCCATCTTGTCTCTCACGACGAAGCCTCCTTACCGTTGATACGCGACCAACTCAATGCGGGAGACTGCGCCGTCGCGCATTAACGCGGTGTGCGTACAGCGTGGTCACGGTGTGATCCGACACCGGCACACCAGCACCACCGGCCTCTTGGCCGCGGGCCCCGCTCAGGACGTCGGGCGGTCGCTGCCCGCGCCACGCGGCATCTGCAGTGCCGAGTCGAACTCCGACAGCGGGCTTTGCGCGGGGCATTCCGGGTCGGGGAAGCCGAAACGCTGCCGCAGCTCCAGCCCGCAGTCGCCCATCACGCCGAGGTCTTCCCCCGGCTTCTGGCATTCGCGGTCGAAGGCGCGGAAGAACGCATCCTTGCGCTGCACGAACGCCGCCCCGCACTTGCGGGTCAGCTCGATCCGCTGCAGGTCGTCCTCCACCGCGTTCTGCCCGTCCAGCCCGTACAGGTCCATCTCCTCGGGCGTCAGCAGGCGCAGGCTGCGGTTGGGCACGGTCATCATCAGGTCGGCGATGGCGAAGGCGACGCCGTTGCGTTGCAGGTACTCGCGCACGTCGGCGTGGACGGCCTGCAGCTCCTGCTGCAGTTCGGCGCGCGAGGTGGCCTTGGAACTGATGCGGATCATGCGGTGGATGCCGACCTTGCCGGCGATCATGCGCATGTCGCCGGCGGCCAGCACCAGCACGCAGGAGCTGTGGCAGACGGCGTCCTCGCGGACCCAGAGGGTCCAGCCCGACTCGCCGATCTTGTCGCCGGCGCGGATCGCCTCCTCGATCTGGCCGCCGGTGGAGTCGATGTCGAGGATGCGCTTGCGGATGCCGAGCGTGTCGGCCAGTTCCGCCACCCGCTCGATCAAGGCGGTGAACTCGGCGGAAATCTTGCCCTGGTAACGCAGCCGCAGCAGGCCGTCCTCACGGCATGGCAGCAGGGCGGCGTGCATCTCCGAATAGCCCAGCGCGGACAGGACCACGCCTTCGCCCTCGGCGTAATCATGATCGCAACTGATCCAGGCCTTGCCGGAATCCAGCCCCATCGGCTGCCAGTCCGTCTCCGCACGCTCGCTGGTCACACGGGGCAGTTCCGGCTCCACGACGGCGGCGGCATCCGCGTCCGATACCGCGCCGCTGGCCGTCTCGACCTGCGCATCGGCATGGGTCCGGGTGCCCGTTCCAGCCACGTCCGCGTGCTGCGGTGCGCAAGCCGCGAGCAACAGCGTCAGGCAGATGGCGGCGATACGCCAAGGTGGGGACATGTGTGCAGCCGGGGTCCTGGGGACAATCGACAGTCTAGGGGCCAAGCGGCCGCAACGGCTCAACGGCGGATGAATATTCTTCGCCGATCTGCCGGCCGGTACACTGCCGCGATGCCCTGCTGGTACGTCTATCTGCTGGAATGCCGCGACGGCAGCCTGTACACCGGCATCGCGACCGATGTCGAGCGGCGCTATGCCGAGCACGTGGCCGGCAAGGGCGCGCGCTACACGCGTTCGCATCCGCCGGCGCGACTGCTGGCGCGGTTCCCGTGCCCCGACCGCAGCACCGCCAGCCGCGCCGAGTACGCGATCAAGCAGTTGTCCCCGGCACGCAAACGGGCGCTGTGCGCGAACGTTCCCGAAACAGAGCTGACATCGACACTGGGATTGGCGCAGGAAAGCTGACCCCGGCATCGGCCATGCAGGCCGGCCGGGAGCATTACCCGCCCTGTAACCCGCCCCGCATCGGACGCTCGTCCCGGTCGCGCGGATCGCGGGAGATCAACCGGGTCACATCCAGCAGCGCGGCCGGCAGGTGCATGCCGCCCGGCGTGGCCAGGTAACGCGGCTTCCACACCGGATCGAACTTCGCCTTGAAATGGCGCAGGCCGCCGAAGCCGTAGAACCGCTCGCCGTGTCGTGCGATCAGGTTGCCGACGCGGTTCCAGCGACCGGCAAGGCGATGGGGATTCAGGCCCGACAGCGGCGCCATGCCCAGCGAGAACCGCGCATAGCCATTGGCCCTGCCCCACAGCAGCAGTTCGATGAACAGGAAATCCATCGTTCCCTTCGGCGCATCGGCGAGGTAGCGCATCAGGTCCACCGAAAAATCGCTACCGACCGGTGCCAGCCACAGATTGGCGAACGCGACGACCCGCCCTTCCACCTCGATCAGGGCGATGGGAAAGCGACGCAGGTAGGCGGGATCGAAATTACCCAGCGAAAAGCCCTTCTCACTGCCGGACTTTTCCTCCAGCCAGTCGTTGGAGATCGCCGCCAGGGCAGGCATCAGCGCGTCCACTTCGCTGGCGGCGGCCATACGGAACACCAGCCCACTGCGCTTGCCGCGGTTCCAGGCCTGCCGCAACTCCGCACGCGACCGTCCCTGCAGATCGAAGTCCGCCAACGGCACCAGTGCCTCCTCGCCCAGCTTGACCAGGCTCAGTCCCATGTCGAGATAGGTCTGCCAGTAACGCTCGCCGACCTGGTAGAACACCGGCCGCAGGCCGAGCCGATCGGCGTGTTCGCGGAAACGCCAGACCAGCGCGCGCACCACCTCCGGCGGGCCGACCGGATCGCCCATCGCAATCAACGACCCGCCATGGCGCTGCATCATTACGAAGCCCGCACCGGCGTCATCCCGCAGCAGGGCCTTGTCGCCGACCAGCACCAGGTTCGCCTGCACATCCTCGGCGGCGGCAAGCACCGGAGCCAGCGCCGACAAGGCCTGCTCATCGGCCGCCGGCAGTGGCGCGCGTACGCTGCGAAGCAGACGCGCCAGACCGAACACCATCACCGCGATTGCCACCATCAGCCAGGCGCGCAAGGCACGCGGCGCATCGTCCGACAGCGCGAACCGCCACCACAGCTCCTGCTGGTACTCCACATGGCTGTAGGCAAAAAACAACAGCCACGAAGTCGCCACCAACACCAGTCCCAGATTGCGCAGCCAGGGCCACGACCACGCCTCGTCCAGCAGCGCACCCTCGCGGTAGAACTCGCGCCGCGCCACCCATAGCACCACGGCGACCAGCAGCACCGACAGCCACACCAGCAGATGACTGCCGCGGAACCACATCGGCACCGGCAACACAACGCACAGCGTCAGCGACAGCAGCCAGGCCGCATGGCTGCGCCGCTGCAGCCCCTGCCCGATCAACACCAGCACCACACCGCCCAGACTGGCCAGCAGGTGCGAGGTCTCGACCACCGGCAGCGCGGTGCCGACCAAGCGGTGCCGCGGCGTGGGCAACGTGCCGTCGATCACCAGCGCCGCGCCGACCGCGAATACCGCCAGCGCCACCACCTGTGGCAACCACGGCCGCACCACCCGCCAGGCCGCCGTTGCCGGCCCGGCGCCTTTTGCCAGCGATCCGGCCACCGTCGCCACCGTGGCCAGGGATGCCGCCAACGCCAGCGGCACCAGGTAATACGTGACCCGGTACACCAGCGCCGCGGCGAGCAGGGTTGCCGGTGCAACGCCAGGCAGCAGTTTCAGCAGGCTCCACTCGAACACACCCAGGCCAGCGGGCACGGTCGACACCAGCCCGGCCATGACCGCGATCAGCCACAGGCCGACGAAACCGACGAAGCCCGTTCCCGGCAGCGGCGCCAACAGCACATACAAGGCTGCGCTGGCGAAGCTCAGCTCCACCACGCTCAACAGCGACACCTGCAGGATCGAGCGCCGATCCGGCAGCCATAACCTGTGCCGCCCCAGATGCAGGTTGCGGCCAGCGCGCCCGGCCAGCACCAGCAGCACGGCGTAGGCCACGGCCAACAGCAGGCCCACGATGCGTGCGACCGCCGCGCTGACCGGCAGCGCCAGCGCGGCAGCGGCGGGCTCGAACGTCAGCGCCAATGTCAGCAGCACCCAGCCGCCGAACACGAACCCCAGCGTGCTGGTCAATACCACCTGGCCGATATCGGAAGTCCCCAGTCCGGCGCCGCCATAACCGCGCCAACGCACCGCACCGCCGGTCAACGTGGCAAAGCCGAGCAGATGCCCGACCGAGTTGGCGAGAAACGCCGTGCTGACCAGCCGCAGCGGCGGCACTTGCCGACCGCTGCGGCGCAGACCGATCATGTCGAACCCGATCAGACAGGTATGGCTGCCCAGCCCGCACAGCAACGCCAGCGCGATCCGACTGACATCCAGTTGCGCGATGGCGGTCCGCACCGCCGCATAGCCCTGCGGTGGAAACTCCCGCGCCAGGGCGTGCAGGGCCAACGCGAGGATGCCCAGGCTGAACAGGACGGGCAGCGCCCGTCGCCCGCGACGAAGCTCGGCAGGCAACGGAACGGGAGAGGCATCGGGGGCCATTGCACATGCGTCCTCAGCCAAAGGTGAAGGCATACGCCTGCACACCGGGGTCGAGGAACTCGATCTCGAACTTCCGTTCGCCACTGCCGCCCTGCTGCCGCACGAGCTGGTACAGCCGGTACCCGGTCACCATGCCATGGCCATCGGCATCCACGTCGATGCCGTGGTCGGCCCCCGGCGGATGGCCATCCAGCCGGACGCGGAATCGCACCGGCTTGCCATCTGCCGCCGGCCCCAGCACCAGGTGCAGGTCGCGGCCGCGGAACCGGTACACGATGCGCGCCCCGGCGCTGGCCGAGGCGGCGAACTGCGGCCGCAGCGTCCAGCGGCCGTCCAGCGCCCACTGGCCCGGTTGCAACAGGCGCGGAGCCTGGTAAGTCCACGCGTCATCGAACACCCGCCGGCCACCGGCGAAGCCCGCCATGCGCTCGTAGCCGAGGTAGGTTTCCGGCGACTGCCGGCGGTCGTCGGAGCCCGGCGCCATCGCCCCGCGGGCCGCCGGCTCGACCTCGCCGGCCGGCAGGCCGGTCTGGCCCGCTTCCACCAGCAGCTCGCGGATCACCGCCTCGCTGCGCGCGTAGTCGCCCTCGCCGAAATGGTGGTGGCGGATCCTGCCCTGCGCATCGATGAAGTAATGCGCGGGCCAGTACTGGTTGCGGAAGGCGCGCCAGATTGCATAGTCGTTGTCGATCGCAACCGGATACCGGATGTCCAGCTCGCGCACCGCCTTCCCGACATTGCCGACGTCCTTCTCGAACGCGAACTCCGGCGCGTGCACGCCGATCACGACCAGCCCGTGGTCGGCGTA
>DASTUE010000187.1:0-7170 GCA_035759805.1 Lysobacter sp.
TGTGGTCGAACCAGGCCAGCAGGCGCGCGGCGAAGGGGTCCGGCGGAGTGATCATTGCGGCGGTTCGTCGTCGCTGTCGTCGAATTCGATCTCGACGCCGGTCAGGGTGGCGCCGGCAATCTCGATGGTCGGCACGGTCAACTTCCCGTCCAGTGGCGGCAGCGGGGTGCCGGACGCGAGCTGGTCGCGCCAGCCGAGGATTGCCGGCAGCCGGAAGCGGCCGTCGAAGCGGAGCGCATCGCGCTGCAACTGCAACGCGATATCGCCTCCCAGGTTGGTCGGGCCGGCGTAGTCCAGCACGAACGGCAGCGGCGCATCCGACTGGTCCAGCGGTGATGGCAAGGCCGGCCAGGCATCGGGCCATCCGGCAATGACGCCATCGAGGTGCGCCGACAGCGCCTCATGCAGCTCGAGCCGGCCGCGTGCATCGATGTCGGGGACCGCGTCTTTTCCTCGCACGACCGCACCCAGCGGTGCGACCGACAGGCGGCCGTCGCGATAACGCGCGGTGCCGGCCAGTCCGAGCACGAATGCCAGACGCTTGTCGCCGGGAGCGCTGCCGACCCAACTCCCATCCACGCCCAGTCTGGCGCGATCCAGGCCGAGGCCGTCGTCGCCATCGTGCAGCCGGCCCGACAGCTGCAATCGCATCGGCAGGCGCCAGCCGGAGGCGATCATCGTGGCGATGCCGGCGACACCCAGACCGGCATCGGCGGCCGGTCGGGTCAGGGCCAACTGCAGGTCAAACGGGGCGGAGACGACGTCGTTGCGGAAGCGCCCGCCGAGCCGGGCCGCGAGCGGCTGGTCGGGGTGCAGCGATGCCAGGTCGATACCCAGACGGTCGATCAACCAGCTCGGGCCGATGATCTCGCCGCGCAGGATCTGCAAGCCGTCGGTGAGCGTCGGGATGCGGATCTCCCCGCCGGCCGGCCGGCTGTCCAGCCACCGCTGCAGGGCGGCGATGTCCAGGCGGGGCGCGTCCAGTTCCACCCGCTTCACGGTCAGGTCATCGCCGGCCGCGCGCAGGGTTTTCCAGGGCAACGACAGGTAGACGCGCTCGGCGGTCAGCAGCGGGGTGTCCGCGCCGGGCTGGCGGGCGACCAGATCGCGCACGACCAGCCGCGGCGTCCCGCGCAGGTGGTATTCGCTCGCGCCGCTGGAGGTGATCTCCAGGCCGAGCGCATTGCCGACCCGGTCGAGGATCAGGTCGGCGACCTGGCTGGGGCGGGTGATCCAGCCCAGGCTCAGCGCCAGCATCAGCAGCAGGAACGCGCCGGCGCCCTTGGCGATGGTTTTCCGCCAGACGCGGACGCTCGCGTCCGGCGTGCCCGCGTCCGGTGCTCCGCTTGGCGCTGGTGGGGCGCCCACGCGCGTGCCGTCGGCGCTAGGCGCCGAGCGTCTCCGGCAGCAACGCGTCGACGAAGGCCTCGGCATCGAACACGCGCAGGTCTTCCGGGCGTTCGCCGATGCCGGCAAAGCGGATCGGGATGCCGAACTCGCGTGCCAGCGCGAACACCACGCCGCCCTTCGCGGTGCCGTCCAGCTTGGTCACCACCAGCCCGGTCACCTCGACCGCGGCATGGAACTGGCGCAACTGCGACAGCGCGTTCTGGCCGGTGGTGCCGTCGATCACCATCAGCACCTCGTGCGGTGCGTTGTCGTCGAGCTTGCGGATCACCCGCTTGATCTTGCCCAGTTCGGCCATCAGGCCCTGCTGGGTGTGCAGCCGGCCGGCGGTGTCGGCGATCAGCACCTGGGTGCCGCGCGCCTTGGCGGCCTGCAGCGCATCGAACGCCACCGAAGCGGCGTCCGCGTTCTGCCCCTGGGCGATCACCGGCACGCCGTTGCGCTCGCCCCAGGATTGCAGCTGGGCGACCGCGGCGGCGCGGAAGGTGTCGCCGGCAGCCAGCATCAGCGAGCGCCCTTCGCCCTTGAGGCGGCGCGCCAGCTTGCCGATGGTGGTGGTCTTGCCGACGCCGTTGACGCCGACTGTAAGTATCACGAAGGGCTTGGCATCGGGGTCGATGTGCAGGGGCAGGGCGACCGGTGCGAGCAGCGCGATCAGGTCGGCACGCAACGCCTTGAGCAGGGCGTTGGCATCGGCGAACTCGCGCGCCTTCATGCGCTTGCGGAGGTCTTCGACCAGATCGGCGGTTGCGGTCACGCCGACGTCGGCGATGATCAACGCGGTCTCGATCTCGTCCAGCAGCGCGTCGTCGAGCTTGGGATTGCCGTGGAACAGGCCGCCGAAGCTGCGCGCGAACGCGGTGCCGCGCAGGCGCTCGCGCCAGCCCATCTTGCCGGGCAGTGCGGCGGGCTTGTCGATGGAGGCGGCGACAGGCGGCGTCGGTGCGGGCGTGGATGCGGAGAGGTCTTCGGCAGGGGCCGGAATGGGCGCGATGACCGGTTCCGGCTTCGGTTCCGGTGTTGGGATCGGGGCCGGAGCCACCACCGCCACGTGCCTGGCCACGGGCGCGGCGGCCCGGGCTTCCGCCGGGAGCGTGGGTTTTTCGGTGCTGGCGGCCGGCTCGACCGCGGCGGGTGCAGCGTGGGTCGGCTCGACAAGGGCGGGTGCTGTGACAGCAGGCTCGACGCCAAGGTGCTCTGCGACCAAGTGCCCGGTGACGGCAGGCGCGGGCGGCGCCACCGTTGTCGCCTTGTCGGCGGCAGGCTCAGGTTCGATGACTGCGGGGCTCGCCACAGGCGGCGCATCCGGAAACGCCGCGGCCAGTTCCTCGGTGCTGTAGCGACGCTCGGACGGCGCGGTCGCGGGTTTTTTGCGGCGGAAAAAACTGACCATCGACAGTAGGTTTCACGAATGCGCGAGAATGGCGCACATGCTAGCACTGGCCTGTTTTCCCGACCGATGAAGAAACCCGCCCGAAACCCCCTGCCAGCCACGCTCCGCGGCCCCGGCCAGGTCCGCGTGATCGCCGGTCGCTGGCGCGGCAGCAAGCTGGCGGTGGGCGATGCTCCCGGCTTGCGCCCGACCTCCGACCGCGTCCGTGAAACCCTGTTCAACTGGCTGATGCCGGTCTTGCACGACGCGCGCGTGCTGGACCTGTTCGCCGGCAGCGGCGCGCTCGGGCTGGAAGCGCTTTCCCGCGGCGCGGCGTCGGCGGTACTGGTCGAGCGCGATTCCCGGCTCGCCGTGAGCTTGCTGGCAACTACCCGGCGGCTGCCCGGTGGTGAGGCGGCGACGGTGGTCCAGGCCGATGCGCTGTCCTGGTTGCCGACGCAGCCGCGCGCCGGTTTCGACATCGCCTTTGTCGATCCGCCATTCGCTTCCGGCTTGTGGGAACCGGTGCTGGCGGCGTTGCTGCCCCTGCTCGCCGAAGGCGCATGGCTGTATGTGGAGGCGCCACTGGCCGAATCGGTGGTTCTGCCGCCGGACTGGTCCCTGCATCGCGAAGGCCACACCCGCGAAGTGCGTTACGCCCTGTATCGCCACCGCGCATCGCCACTGACCGCGACAGGCGTGGGACAGGCCCAGGGCAGCGACACCCCGGCTGCGGTTGATACACTCCGCGCTGACCCGGAAATCCCGGGCCTCCGCCCTCACGAGCCCATTGCCCCATGACCCCGGCCCGCCACCGCATCGCCGTTTATCCCGGCACCTTCGATCCCGTCACCAACGGTCACATCGACCTGGTCGATCGTGCCGCGCCATTGTTCGAGCGGCTCGTGGTCGGTGTGGCGGAAAGCCCGACCAAGAGCCCCGCATTGCCGCTGGCGCTGCGCGTCGAGCTGGCACGGGATGCGCTCGGCCACCATCCGAATGTGGAGGTGTGCGGTTTCGACTCGCTGCTGGCCCACTTCGTCGCGAAACTCGGCGCGGGCGTGCTGTTGCGCGGCCTGCGCGCGGTGTCGGATTTCGAATACGAGTTCCAGATGGCGAGCATGAATCGCCACTTGATCCCGGACGTGGAGACCCTGTTCCTCACGCCGGCCGAGCAATACAGCTTCATCTCCTCGTCGCTGGTCCGCGAGATTGCCCGCCTCGGCGGCGACGTCTCCGGCTTCGTGCCGCCAGCGGTCGCCGATGCGCTGCAGGCGCAGTGGCAACGCACCCATGCTTGACCGCCGGCACCCATGCCGGCGCTATTTCCGACTGAAAGGGGAACGTACCTCCATGAAAACCACCACCCGCCTGATCCTGATCGCCCTGCTTTCGCTGCCGCTGCTTGCGGCCTGTGACAAGACCAGGGAAGACGCCACCGAAGACGCCGCCGTGGCGCTCGCGCCGCTGACCGCGCCGACCACCACCGACGACAACGCCTGGGGCAGCTACCTGTCCCAGGTGGTGACCCGCAACATGGGCGACGTCACCAACAGCCCGTACCTGTACTACCTGCCCGCCAGCGACAGCGAAGGCTTCGAAGGCGCGCACGAGCGGCTGCGGGAGGAGATCGAGATCGCGATGCAGCGCGGTATCGTCGAAGGCAACCTGGTGGCGTTCGGCTCGCCGGAGTCGTCGATGATGGCCGACATCGTGGTCGGTGCCTTCGCCAAGGTCGATCCGGGCTCGATGAAGGGCGTGCGCTTGCTGTTCATCGGCGATGCGGCCGACAACGAGCGGGTCAAGGCGGCGGTGGAAGCCTCCGGCGTCAACTACCAGTTCGTCGAAGCCAAGTGATCCGCGGCTGACCACACAGCCGATTTGACGAGTGCACGCGGCGGGAACCTGCAACCGGGTTCCCGCCGCGCACGACCAACCCCATGTCCCTCAAGATCAACGAGCTTTGCGTCAACTGCGACGTCTGCGAGCCGGCGTGCCCTAACGACGCCATCTCGCAGGGCGAAATCATCTACGTGATCGACCCGGCCCGCTGCACCCAGTGCGTGGGCCACTTCGACGAGCCGCAATGCGTGGTCGTCTGTCCGGTGGAATGCATAGACCCGGATCCCGATTTTCCCGAAACCCACGGGCAGTTGCTGGCCAAGTTGGCGAGGCTGCTGAAAGAACAGGAGTAAGTGATGCGAATTGCGATGCGCAAGGTAATGCTGGCCGGCTTCCTGGTCTCCACGACGCTTTCCTTGGCAATTACCGGTTGCGCGACATCCGGACAGGCAGCAGATGTCGCGGCCGCAAACGCATCGCCAACCCTCACGCCGCCGGGCACGGCGATCGCCAGCGCGCATTCGCTGGCCACCCAGGCCGGCTTCGACATCATCAGCCAGGGCGGCAACGCCTTCGACGCGGCCATTGCGGTGTCGGCGGTGCTATCGGTGGTGGAGCCGATCAGCTCGGGCATCGGTGGCGGCGGCTTCTTCCTGCTGCATGACGCCAGGAGCGGTCGCGACGTGTTCATCGATGCGCGCGAGACCGCGCCGGAGTCCGCCACGCCCGCCGAATACCTCGACAAGAACGGCGACCTCGACCGCGACCGCGCGACCAACGGTCCGTGGTCGGCCGGCATTCCCGGTTTGCCCGCCGCGCTGGTCCATCTGGCGGACGACTACGGCACGTTGCCGCTGGCGACCTCGCTGGCACCGGCGATCCGCATCGCCCGCGACGGCTTCCCGATCTACGGGCGGCTGGAGAAGGGCTACGCCACCCGCGGCAAGGTGATGGAGCGCTACCGCGGCACGCGCGAGGTGTTTCTTGCCGACGGCGACCCGCCCAAGGTCGGCGAGATCCTCAGGCAGCCCGACCTGGCCCGCACCCTGGAGCTGCTGGCCGAGCACGGCCACGACGGCTTCTACCGCGGCGAAGTCGCCGGGAAGCTGCTGGCGGCGGTGAAGGAGGAGGGCGGCCGCTGGACCGCCGAGGACCTGGCCGGGTACGAAGTGCGCGAGCGCGCCCCGATCGAATTCGACTACCGCGGCTGGCGCGTGGTCACCGCGCCGCCACCGTCGTCGGGCGGCGTCGCGCTGGCGGAAATGCTGCAGATCCTGCAGCCCTGGAACCTGGCCAGGCTCGGCGATGCCGAGCGTACCCACCTGATCGTCGAGGCGATGCGCCGCGCCTACCGCGACCGCACCATCTACCTGGGCGACCCGGACTTCGTCGAGATGCCGATCGCGCTGCTGACCGCTCCTGACTACGCCGCCGGCCTGCGCGCGACGATCCACCCCGACAAGGCGACCCCGAGCGACCTGCTGTCCGGCCACCCGGTGCCGATGGAAGACGACGAGACCACCCATTTTTCGATCATCGACACCGACGGCAACATCGTGTCGGCGACCCAGACCGTCAACCTGCTGTACGGCTCGGGGATGATCGCGCCGGGCACCGGCGTGCTGCTCAACAACGAGATGGACGACTTCGCGCTCAGGCCCGGCACGCCCAACGCGTTCGGCGTGATGGGATTTGCCGCCAACGCGGTGGAACCCGGCAAGCGCATGCTCAGCTCGATGACGCCGACCTACATCGCATCGCCCGACCAGCTCGCCGTGCTCGGCGCGCCCGGCGGCAGCCGCATCATCACCGAGGTGATGATCGGCATCCTGGGTTACGACGCCGGCATGACGGCCCAACAGGTCGCCGCCGAGCCGCGCATCCACCATCAGTGGCTGCCCGACGTGATCTCCGCCGAGCCCGGCGCGCTGGACGCGGCGACGGTCAAGGCGCTCAACCAGATGGGCCATACGGTCAACGCCGGCGAAGGCACCTGGGGCAACCTGCAGACCGTCGCCTGGGACAAACGCACCAACGAGTTGTCGGGTGGTACCGACCCGCGCAATCCGGTCGGCGAAGCCGATGTGGTGCTGGACACGCCCTGAGCTGACGCGTATCCGCAACTGAACCGCCGCCCCAAACCAGGACGATCCGCGCGCATGGCGGTTTCCCTCGCTTGCCCGATCGCCCATCATGACCAGCGGTGCAGCCACGGCTGCGGTACGTTGGAGTAGACGATGAAACTCTGGTCGCTGCTGGGCAACAGCCAGAAGCTCGATGGCGGGGCGATGTTCGGCAACGCGCCGCGGGCGATGTGGAGCCAGTGGATGCCGCCGGACGGGCAGAACCGCGTCGATCTGGCCTGTCGCGCGCTGCTGGCCAGTCCGCTGGCCGGCAAGACGGTGCTGTTCGAGTCGGGTATCGGTGCATTCTTCGAGCCGAAGCTGCGTGAGCGCTACGGTGTGGTCGAGGACCGCCACGTGCTGCTCGACTCGCTCGCCGCCACCGGCTTCACACCCGAGGACATCGATGTCGTTGTCCTCTCGCAC
>DASTUE010000188.1:0-2965 GCA_035759805.1 Lysobacter sp.
CAGTCAGGAATCCGGCTCGGGCAAGTCCACTCCATCTGCAAAAAGGGGTCACTCGATGCGCAAGTTCTCTTCCCTGGCCAAGCGCGGCCTGTACGTCCTTTCTTCGCTTCCGCTCGTTCTCGCCATGTCGGCGCATGCCGCGGCACCGTCCGATGTTTCGCCATCGGTGCGCGCCGCGATGCAGCGTGACCTCGGGCTGAGTACGGCCCAGTTGGCGCAGTACCTCAAGGTCGAACGCCTGTCGGCGCTGCAGCAGGAGCAGCTCGCCAAGGCGCAAGGTCGCAGCTATGGCGGCAGCTGGATCGAGCGCAAGCCGGACGGCAGCTTCCAGCTGGTCGTCGCGACCACGTCGATGCGTCCGCAGAAGGGCGCCGGCGATGTCGAGTTCCGCAGCGTGCGCCACGCCAAGGCGAAGCTCGACGCGTCCAAGGCGCGGCTCGACAGCCTGCTCGCGCATGGCGCCAAGGTGCCCAAGGGCGTGTACGGGTGGTACGTCGACCTGCCGAGCAATACGGTCGTGGTGACCGTCGGCAAGGGCCAGCAGCAGGCGGGCATCGATTACGTCGCCGCCAGCGGCGCCGATGCGCAGACCGTGCGCCTGGTCACCGCGGCCGAACAGCCGACCCTGCGTACCGACCTGAAGGGCGGTTTCGGCTACCTTCGCGATCCGGGAGACGGCTATCTCTACGCCTGCTCGATCGGGTTCAACGTCACCCGCAATGGCGCCCCGGCCTTCGTCACCGCGGGCCACTGCGGCGATGCCGGCGAGCCGGTGTACTACGAGCCGTCGCAGTGGACGCCGGGGCCGAAGATCGGTTCGTTCGCCGCGTCCAGCTTCCCGCAGCCCGGGCAGACCGGCAACGACTACGCCTGGGTCAGCGTGGATCCCGGCAACCCGCTGTTGCCGACGGTCTACGGTTGGGGCAGCGGTGATGCCACCGTCAACGGCAGCACCGAAGCCGCCGTCGGCGCCGCGATCTGCCGTTCCGGCCGCACGTCGGGCTGGCGCTGCGGCACGATCGAGGCCAAGAACCAGACGGTCAATTACAGCAGTGGCGAAACGATCCTCAACCTGACGCGCACGACCGCGTGTTCGGAGGGCGGCGACTCGGGCGGCTCGTTCATCACCGGTCCCGGCCAGGCCCAGGGCGTGTTGTCGGGCGGAAGCGGCAGCTGCAAGGGCAAGCAGCCCAACCGGCGCACCCGCAGCTTCTTCCAACCGCTGCTGCCGATCCTGCAGACCTACAACCTGAGTCTGGTGACTAACTGATCAGGTGCGGATGATTGTCGAAAGACGCCCCGGTTCGCCGGGGCGTCTTTTTTGGGGCTGCAGGATGCAGCGGAGGGCTGCTAACCGGCCGGCTTGCCGGTGAACACCGCCAGCTGCGCTGCGAACGCGCGCCTGTACCCAGGCCGCGCTTCGCCGCGGGTGACATAGGCGGACAGCTTCGGGTAGTCGTCCAGCAGTCCCGAGCTGCGCAGCCTGAGCAGCACCGAGACCATCATCAGGTCGCCCGCGCTGAACGCGCCGTCGAGCCACTCGGCGTCGCCCAGGCGGCTGGACAGTTGGTCCAGCCGTGTGCGGACGCGATCCTGCAGCATCGGCAGGCGCGCTTCGTACCAGGGTTTGCCGCGTTCGACGATGCCGGCCATGCTCAGTTCGACGATCGGCGGCTCCACCGTGTTGACCGCGGCGAGCATCCAGGCGATCGCGCGGGCACGGGCGTTGGCGTCGTCCGGCAGCAGGCCGGCATGGCGGCCGGCGAGGTGCAGCACGATCGCGCCGGATTCGAACAGGGCGAGCTCGCCTTCCTCGAACGTCGGGATCTGCCCGAACGGGTGCAGGGCCAGGTGCGCCGGCTGCTTCATCGCCTCGAACGACAGCAGGCGCACGTCGTAGGGCTGGCCCGTTTCTTCGAGCGCCCAGCGCACGCGCATGTCGCGGGCCAGGCCGCGGCCGCGGTCCGGCGAACTTTCGAAGGCGGTGATGACGGGGGGCACGCCGTTCATGGGGACGGTCAGCCGCGCCGTGCCGCTTCGATCGTGGCGATGTCGATCTTGCGCATCGTCATCATGGCGTCGAACGCACGCTTGGCTGCGGCGCGGTCGGGGTCGGTCCACGCGTCGATCAGCGCGCGCGGGGTGATCTGCCACGACAGGCCCCACTTGTCCTTGCACCAGCCGCACTCGCTTTCCTGGCCGCCATTGCCGACGATCGCGTTCCACAGGCGGTCGGTTTCTTCCTGGTCATCGGTCGCCACCTGGAACGAGAACGCCTCGCTGTGCTTGAACATCGGGCCGCCGTTCAGCCCCATGCAGGGGATGCCCATCACGGTGAAGTCGACGACGAGGACGTCGCCCTGCTGGCCGTCCGGGTAGTCGCCGGGCGCGTGGTGGATGGCGTCGACCGAGCTGTCGGGGAAGGTTTCGGCATAGAACGTCGCGGCCTCGAGCGCGTCGCCGTCGTACCACAGGCAGATCGTGTTTTTGGGGGTCATGCGGTGGGTCTCCTTTGGGTTGCCGACGCGGACCGAAGTGCCCGCTTGTCTTCATCGACGAACGGTGGGGGCGGGAATCGACAGTCGTCGCGTTAGCATGAGGACTCCGGTCGCCTCGGCGGCAAAACGTTCTGCCGAGGCGCCAGGCATCACTTGAGCACCATGTTCCAGTCGCTCGGGAGCTACAACTACCGGCTGTGGGCCGGTGGCGCACTGGTGTCCAACGTGGGCACCTGGATGCAGCGCATCGGGCAGGACTGGCTGGTGTTGACGGTGCTGACCGATCACAGCGCGACGGCGGTGGGGACGGTGATGGCGCTGCAGTTCGGGCCGCCGCTGCTGCTGTTGCCGCTGACCGGCTACGCCGCCGATCACTGGGATCGGCGCAAGTTGCTGCTCTACACCCAGGCCGCCGCCGGGCTGCTGGCGCTGGGCCTGGGCTTGCTGACGTTATCCGGTGCGGTTCA
>DASTUE010000189.1:0-5338 GCA_035759805.1 Lysobacter sp.
GTCGCGTTGACGGCAGGCACCATCTTCCTGATGTGGCTGGGCGAGCAGGTGACCGAGCGCGGCATCGGCAACGGTGTTTCGCTGATCATCTTCGCGGGCCTCGTGGCAGGCCTGCCGGGTGCGGTCATCCAGACCGTGGGCGCCTTCCGCGACGGCACGCTGAGCTTCATCTCGCTGCTGGTCATTGCGGTGGTGGTGCTGGGCTTCACGTTCCTGGTGGTCTTCGTGGAACGCGGGCAGCGCAGGATCACGGTGAACTACGCGCGCCGCCAAGGTGGCCGCAACGCGTACATGAACCAGACCTCGTTCCTGCCGCTCAAGCTCAACATGGCCGGTGTGATCCCGCCGATCTTCGCGTCGTCGATCATCATGTTCCCGGCCACCGCCTCGACCTGGTTCGGCCAGGCCGGCTCGGCCACCTGGCTGCAGCGCGCGAGCCAGGCGCTGTCGCCCGGCGAGCCGCTGTACATCCTGATCTACGGCGGCCTGATCGCCGGGTTCACCTTCTTCTACACGGCGCTGGTGTTCAACTCGCAGGAGACCGCGGACAACCTGAAGAAGTCGGGCGCGCTGATCCCGGGCATCCGCCCGGGCAAGGCCACCGCCGATTACGTGGACGGCGTGCTGACCCGCCTGACGGCGGCCGGCGCGACCTACCTGGTGGCGGTCTGCCTGCTGCCGGAATTCATGCGCACGGAGCTGGGCACCTCGTTCTACTTCGGCGGCACCTCGCTGCTGATCGTGGTCGTGGTGGTGATGGACTTCATCGCCCAGATCCAGGCGCACCTGATGTCGCACCAGTACGACAGTTTGCTGAAGAAGGCGAACCTGAAGGGCGGCAAGAGGTAAAGAGGTAAACGGTAAACAGGGAAGTCGGCGGCTGCGCCGCCTGTAAATGGGAGCAAACACTGTTCACCTATTTACAGGGCGCGAAGCGCCCGGCTTCACAGGCGGCGAAGCCGCCGAATTGACCGCCTCCAGCCATCGGCTGGAGGCAAATGGGCGACCCGGGCGGCGATCTCGCGCACGGGTGGTCCGGGGCCGATCCGCGCGCCAGAGTAGCGCGCGGGCCGGGCAGGGCGGATTTCCGCCCCGGCCGGCCGGCCCCGGGCTTTCGCCGGAGCATGGGCACACTCCCCATGCCGGGTCATGGCCAGTTACGGGCCAAGGCTTCCAGACAACCCGAGATCCTGTTAAAATTTCCAGTTCACTCCGCCGGGGACACGTGCCCTGGCCGACAACCAGTTTGGAGACCGCGTCATGGCGCGTATTGCCGGCGTCAACCTGCCTGCCCAGAAGCACGTCTGGGTGGGCCTGCAAAGCATCTACGGCATTGGCCGTACCCGTTCGCGCCAGGTCTGCGAGGCCGCCGGCGTGCTGCCGTCGACCAAGATCCGCGACCTGTCCGAGCCCGAGGTCGAGCGTCTCCGCACCGAGATCGCCAAGTACCCGGTCGAGGGCGACCTGCGCCGCGAAATCGGCGTTGCCATCAAGCGCCTGATGGACCTGGCCTGCTACCGCGGCCTGCGCCATCGCCGTGGCCTGCCGCTTCGCGGCCAGCGCACCCGGACCAACGCCCGTACCCGCAAGGGTCCGCGCAAGGCCATCAGGAAGTAAGGAACAGACATGGCCAAGCCAGCAGCAGCGAAAGTCAAGAAGAAGATCAAGCGCGTCATCACCGACGGCATCGCCCACGTGCACGCGTCGTTCAACAACACGATCATCACCATCACCGACCGCCAGGGCAACGCGCTGTCGTGGGCGACTTCGGGCGGCGCGGGGTTCCGCGGTTCGCGCAAGTCGACCCCGTTCGCAGCCCAGGTCGCCGCCGAGAAGGCCGGCAAGGCCGCGCTCGACTACGGCGTGAAGTCGCTGGAAGTGCGCATCAAGGGTCCGGGTCCGGGCCGCGAGTCGGCCGTGCGTTCGCTCAACAACGTCGGCTACAAGATCACCAACATCATCGACGTGACGCCAATCCCGCACAACGGGTGCCGTCCGCCGAAGAAGCGTCGCGTCTAAGGGGGCGATAGAAAATGGCTCGTTACATCGGTCCCACCTGCAAGCTCGCCCGCCGCGAAGGCGCCGACCTCGGTCTGAAGTCGCCGGCGCGCGCGCTCGATTCCAAGTGCAAGCTGGAACAGAAGCCCGGCCAGCACGGCGCCGGCACCGGCGCCCGCCGCAGCAAGCTGTCCGACTATGCCCTGCAGCTTCGCGAGAAGCAGAAGGTCAAGCGGATCTACGGTCTGCTCGAGCGCCAGTTCCGCAACTATTACAAGAAGGCGTCGACCCGCAAGGGCAACACCGGCGAGAACCTGCTGCAGATGCTGGAGACCCGTCTCGACAACGTCGTCTACCGCATGGGTTTCGCGGTCACCCGCCCGGCCGCGCGCCAGCTGGTCAGCCACCGCGGCGTGACCGTGAACGGCAAGCCGGTGAACCTGCCGTCCTACCAGGTCAAGGCCGGCGACGCGATCGCGCTTGCCGAGAAGGCCCAGAAGCAGCTCCGCGTCCAGGAGTCGCTGACTGTGTCCTCGCAGATGGATCTCTCGCCCTCGTGGATCGAGGTCGACGCGAAGAAGTTCGCCGGCGTGTTCAAGGCCGTCCCCGACCGTGCCGACCTGCCGACCGACATCAACGAAGCGCTGATCGTCGAGCTGTACTCGAAGTAATCCAGGAGACTCCGAATGACGGTTACCGCCAACCAAGTCCTGCGCCCCCGCGGGCCGCAGATCGAGCGCCTCGCCGGCAACCGCGCCAAGGTCGTGATCGAGCCGCTGGAGCGTGGCTACGGCCATACCCTGGGCAATGCCCTGCGCCGGGTGCTGCTGTCCTCGATCCCGGGCTTCGCGATCACCGAGGTCGAGATCGACGGCGTGCTGCATGAATACAGCACCATCGAAGGCCTGCAGGAAGACGTGCTCGAGGTGCTGCTCAACCTCAAGGACATCGCCATCCGCATGGGCACCGGCGAGAGCTCGACCCTGACCCTGTCCAAGCAGGGCCCGGGCGTGGTCACCGCCGGCGACATCAAGACCGACCACAACGTCGAGATCCTCAATCCCGACCACATCATCGCCCACCTGACCAAGGACGCGGCGCTGAACATGCGGCTGAAGATCGAGCGCGGCTTCGGCTACCAGCCGGCCGCCGCGCGCCGCAAGCCTGACGAGGAAACCCGCGCGATCGGCCGGCTGATGCTGGATGCCTCGTTCTCGCCGGTCCGCCGCGTCGCGTACGCGGTCGAGGCCGCGCGCGTCGAGCAGCGCACCGACCTGGACAAGCTGGTCATCGACATCGAGACCAACGGCACCATCGACGCCGAGGAAGCGGTGCGCACCGCCGCCGACATCCTCAGCGAGCAGCTCTCGGTGTTCGGCGATTTCACCCATCGCGACCGCGGTGCGGCGAAGCCGGCCACCGCCGGCGTGGATCCGGTGCTGCTGCGCCCGATCGACGACCTCGAGCTGACCGTGCGTTCGGCCAACTGCCTGAAGGCGGAGAGCATCTACTACATCGGCGACCTGATCCAGAAGACCGAGGTCGAGCTGCTGAAGACGCCGAACCTGGGCAAGAAGTCGCTCACCGAGATCAAGGAAGTGCTCGCCCAACGCGGCCTTTCGCTCGGCATGAAGCTCGAGAACTGGCCGCCGGCGGGCGTCGCCTCGCACGGCATGATGGGTTAATTAGGAAATACGACGATGCGACACCAGAAATCCGGACGCAAGTTCAGCCGCACCAGCGCGCATCGCGATGCGATGTTCACCAACATGGCGGCCTCGCTGATCAAGCACGAGCTGATCCGCACCACGCTGCCCAAGGCCAAGGAGCTGCGCCGGGTCGCCGAGCCGCTGATCACCCTGGCCAAGACCGACAGCGTCGCCAACCGCCGCCTCGCCTTCTCGCGCCTGCGCGACAAGGAAGCGGTCGGCAACCTGTTCACCATGCTCGGCCCGCGCTACGCCGCCCGCCCGGGCGGTTACCTGCGGATCCTCAAGTGCGGCTTCCGCCCCGGCGACAACGCGCCGATGGCCTACGTCGAACTGGTCGACCGCCCGCAGGCGGCCACCGAGTAGTGCAGAGCCGAGCCATGCTCGGCTGACAAGCCACGAGAAAGCCCCGGTCATCCCGGGGCTTTTCTTTTAAGATGTGGCCATGAACCCGAATCCCTTCCGCTGGTCGTTCCGCGCGCAGTGCCTGCTTGGCACCGCCACCTGCGCACTGCTGATCGGCTTTGCGCTGTACACCCAGATCCATGGCGGGTTGCTGCCGTGCCCGCTGTGCATCTTCCAGCGCATCGCCTTCGCCGCGCTGGGGGTGGTGCTGCTCGCTGCCGGCCTGCACGCGCCGCGCGGTGCCGGCGGGCGCCGCGCCTGGGGCGCGCTTGCGTTGTTGCCCGCGATCGCCGGCATCGGCCTCGCCTGGCGCCACGTCTGGATGCAACAGCTCCCGCCGGACCAGGTGCCGATGTGCGGACCCAGCCTCGACTTCCTGATGGAGGCGATGCCGGTCACCAGCGTCATCCGCACCGTGCTCACCGGTTCCGGCGAGTGCGCCAACGTCGACTGGACCTTCCTCGGCCTGTCGATGCCGGCCTGGAGCCTGGTGTGGTTCGTGCTGCTGGCGTCGTGGGTGCTGGCGACGATGTTCCGGGCGCCGGCCGGGCGCGGGGCACGCCGATGAACGACCGCAAGCTCGCCCCGGTGCCGCCGGACGACGGCTGGTCGCCGCGTTCCTGGCGCGCGCGCGCTTCGGCACAGCAGCCCGCGTACCCCGACCAGCAAGCGCTGGCCCAGGTCCTGCGAGAACTGCACGCGCTGCCGCCGCTGGTGACGTCGTGGGAAATCCTGGCACTCAAGCAGCACCTGGCCGACGCGCAGGAGGGCAGGCGCTTCCTGCTGCAGGGCGGCGACTGCGCCGAGAACTTCGACGACTGCAGCTCCGACGTGATTTCCAACCGGCTCAAGGTGCTGCTGCAGATGAGCCTGGTGCTGGTGCACGGGCTGCGCCTGCCGGTGGTGCGGGTGGGCCGCTTCGCGGGGCAGTACGCGAAGCCGCGTTCCATCGACACCGAAACCATCGGCGACACCACGTTGCCCAGCTACCGCGGCGACATCGTCAACGCGCCCGCGTTCGAGGCAGCGGCGCGGCAGCCGGATCCGCGGCGCATGGTCAAGGCGCATGCGCGCTCGGCGATGACCATGAACTTCGTGCGCTCGCTGATCGACGGTGGGTTCGCCGACCTGCACCACCCGGAGTACTGGGACCTGGGCTGGGTCGGGCACTCGCCGCTGGCCGAGGAATACCGGCGCATGGTCGCCGGCATCGGCGACGCGGTGCG
>DASTUE010000190.1:0-7575 GCA_035759805.1 Lysobacter sp.
CCGCCGCGTCAGAGCGCATCGCCGTCCAGCTCGCCGGTGCGGATCCGCACGACCCGGTCCAGGTCCCAGACGAAGATCTTGCCGTCGCCGATCTTGCCGGTGCCGGCGGCCTTCATGATCGCCTCCACCACGCCATCGACCTGGTCGTCGGTGATGGCGACTTCCAGCTTGATCTTGGGCAGGAAGTCGACCACGTACTCGGCGCCGCGGTACAGCTCGGTGTGGCCCTTCTGGCGACCGAAGCCCTTGACCTCGGTGGCGGTGATGCCCGCCACGCCGGCCTCGGCCAGCGCCTCGCGGACATCGTCGAGCTTGAACGGCTTGATCACGGCCATGACCATCTTCATCGGCTGTCTCCGGGAGGTTGTGTGCGTGGTGCCGGGTAGCGGCGGCGAGGCGAGAATAACGCGAAGCCCGCCGGTGTCTGGGCTAAAGTAGCGGCTTCGCCGTACCCACGTGCCGGACTGACGCTCCGGATTTATCCGACAGACGATCGCGGCCGCCGCCTATGGTGCCGGACCGAACAGCCCGCGAGGCTGGGATCCTTGCCGGAGGAGTTGCCATGATCGACCTGAACCACATCGACGAGCTTGCCCGCCGCCTCAGCGGCCTGGTACCCCAGGGCCTGCGCGAAAGCCGCGACGAGCTGCAGCAGAACTTCAAGTCGGTACTGCAGACCGGTCTGTCGCGGCTGGATCTGGTCACCCGCGAGGAGTTCGAGGTGCAGCGCGCGGTGCTGCTGCGCACGCGCGAGAAGCTGGAGCAGTTGCAGCGCACGGTCGCCGAGCTGGAAGCCCAGACCCAGCCCGCCAGCCCGTCGCCCACGACCGGCGTTTCCGCGCCAACGCCTTCCGCCACACCGCGCCACTGAGTCGCCCCGATGAACCTCGCACTCGTGCACAGCCGTGCACGGTCGGGCGTGCGTGCGCCTGCGGTCCGGGTCGAGGTCCACCTCGCCGGCGGCTTGCCGACGATGTCGATCGTCGGATTGCCCGAAGCCGCCGTGCGCGAAGCCAAGGACCGGGTGCGGGCGGCGATCCAGTGCGCCCAGTTCGAATTCCCCCCGCGCCGGATCACGGTCAACCTGGCGCCGGCCGACCTGCCCAAGAGCGGCGGCCGGTTCGACCTGCCGATCGCGCTGGGCATCCTGGCCGCCAGCGGCCAGATCCCGCTGGAAGCATTGGCGGAGCATGAGTTCCTCGGCGAACTGGGCCTGACCGGCGAGTTGCGCGGGATCGACGGCGTGCTGCCGGCCGCGCTGGCCGCCGCCGACGCCGGCCGCAATCTGATTGTGCCGCTCGGCAATGGGGCCGAGGCCGCCCTTGCCAGCCGGGTCGAGGCACGCACCGCGCGTACCTTGCTGGAAGTCTGCGCGATGCTGACCGGCCACAAATCCCTGCCCCGGGCGGTGGCGCTGCCGACCGTTCGCGATCGCAGCGCCGATCTGGGCGACGTGCGCGGGCAGTCCCACGCGCGCAGGGCGCTGGAAGTCGCCGCGGCCGGCGGCCACCACCTGTTGCTGGTCGGACCGCCCGGCTGCGGCAAGACCCTGCTGGCATCGCGGCTGCCCGGCCTGCTGCCGGAAGCCTCCGAAGAGGAGGCCCTGGAGTCCGCCGCAATCGCCTCCATCAGTGGCCGCGGCCTGGACCCGACCCGCTGGCGCGAACGTCCGTTCCGCACTCCTCACCACACCGCCAGCGCGGTGGCACTGGTCGGCGGAGGCGCTGATCCACGGCCCGGCGAGATTTCCCTGGCCCACAACGGCGTGCTGTTCCTCGACGAGCTGCCCGAATGGGGCCGGCGCGCGCTGGAAGTATTGCGCGAGCCGCTGGAATCGGGCGTGGTCACGATCTCACGCGCGGCGCGCAGCTCGGAATTCCCGGCCCGGTTCCAGCTGGTCGCGGCGATGAATCCCTGCCCGTGCGGCTGGGCCGGCGACGCCAGTGGCCGCTGCCGCTGCAGCCCCGACATGGTGTTGGGCTATCGAGCCCGCCTGTCCGGTCCGCTGATGGACCGGATCGACCTGCATGTCGAAGTGCCGCGCCTGCCGCCCTCGGCCCTGCGCCCGGACGCGCCGCCCAGCGAGTCCAGCCAGGTCGTGCGCGAACGCGTCCTGCGGGCAAGGAACCTGCAGGCCAGCCGCGCCGGAAAGCCCAACGCCCGGCTCAACCAGCCGGAGACGGTGGCCACCTGCCGGCTCTCCCATTCCGACCAGGCGCTGCTGGAGCGCGCGATCGACACCCTGCAGCTGTCGGCCCGCTCGATGCACCGGATCCTGCGGGTCGCCCGTACCATCGCCGACCTTGCCGACAGCCCGCACATCCGCACCTCGCACCTGACCGAAGCCATCGGCTACCGGCGCATGGACCGCGGCGTGGCATTGCAGACGGCCTGATCCGATCCTTCGGGCGCGTCGCCCTACGCGCGCGCCTCAGCCGCACGGACAGCCCGGTTGGCCGGCAACTGCATGCAACCGGTGCAGTTTTTCTGGTTCTTCTCCCATCCAAGAGGAAAGCGCGTTATCTGCGGGGTGGCCGGGGTGCCGGGAGCGAATGCCCTTGTGTGCGAATGTCCCCCGGCACCGACGAAGCCGGTGCCTCCTCCTTTAGTTCACACCCAAGGGCATTCGCCCCCGTCGTTCCAGCGTGGCGGGGGTTCCAGAAGTACAGCCCCGGCTGCCGGGCTGTCCGCGTACCTCTGCGATCCGACAGCACCGACGTGACCTGCAGGCCTTCGTGGCGAAATAAAGGAGGAGGCGTCCGCCGCGGGCGGGGGCCGGGGGACATTCGCCGCGAAGGCCTGCAGGTCGCGCCCCGGCCCGTCTTCCCGACTTCCCCGGAGTCGGGAGATGAACCGTTTTTTTCGCCGGTTCAACGCATCGCCCGCCTGACGCATTTCCTCCCGTCGCTGGCCGACAAAGCCCGCCCGGCACCTTCCTGTTCCGGGCCTGGCTCGATCTACGGCTCCGGGCGGCTCTCCCAGACCATACCGGCGGGATCGAATTCGGTGGTCTCCATCGACGGGGCGCGCCAGCCGAAGCCGCATATCGCCAGCGGCCCTTCCACCAAGGGATCCAGGCCGAAACCGCGTTCGATGTCGACCTCGTTGATCGCCGAGGTCACGAACGCCCCCAGCCCCAGTTCCGTCGCCGACAGGTACAGCGTCTGCGACAGATGCCCACTGTCGAGCACCAGCGCGCGGTAGGCCTTGGCGTGGTGGCGGTATTTCCAGAAACTGCGGGCGAAGCGCGGGGTCAGCACCACCAGCGCTGGCGCGTTGGCGAACCAGTGCTGACCGGCCAGCGCGAGCCTGGCGAACTCGGCCAACGGCAACTCGGGCGGCGGCAATGGCTCCAGCGCGTGATCGACGGGGTGGTAGTGGTATAGCCCGGGCGCAATGCCCTCGACGTTCTGCACAACCAGATAGGCCTCGGTCGAGTGCAGGCCACCGCCGGAGGGGCTGGTCTTCTTGAGGAACACCGTGTCGTCGCTGACCCGTACCTGCGCCTGCGCGGAGAACACGCGCTGCAGCATTTGTGCGAACAGTTCCCGACTCAGCGATCGATCATCGAAGTTGCGGCAGGTTGCGCGACGGCCCAGGAGGTCGTCGAGGTCGTTCGGGGCAGCACGCGGCAAAAAAAGACGTCGGACGGTACAGACGTGCTCGCCCACTTCCGCCGGAGGTGCCCCGAATCGTTGGCGCAATCTTTCCGCGGTCACCAGATCGTTGTCGTGCATGGCCTGCACGCCATCAATCCCGTGCCAACGACTCTGCCGATGGATGAGCGCGGCCAAGGGCCACCAGTAAGAGGCGCGAAGCACATCGTCACGCTCCCGGTCCACAGTGTGCTGCTCATCGGCAAACACCAACCCCTCACGCAGCAAAAGGTCGAGATCGCCGGATGCATGGTCCGACAAGACGTCGGTGTCCAACCACTCGACAGGACTCAGGTCGCCGAGCAATTCCCGTTGCGCAGCATCCACCTCGACTTCGTGATCGAGGTGGGGTGCTATTGCCAGCCAACGCGATACGCGGCTCAGTCCCGCTCCCCCCGCCAGCAGCGACGCCAGGCTGAAGCAGGCCTCCTCCCGCAACTCAAAAAACAGCACTGTGCAGCGCCGCACCCGCATGCACCCGCCTCCCCGGCAATCATCCGGATCCAAGATCCACCAAGTATGTTATGAATCCGGCTCCATACGAACGTCCACAGCGCGTCCAGGACTTCAAGCCGGCCACCAGCAACGATTTTCAGGAAAGGGGAAACCATGACTAACCTGCACGACGGATCAGGGCACCCGCCGCTGGATCCCAATGTCGCCGACAAGCTTCTCGAACTATTGAGCACCGACGATGAATTTCGCACCCTCTTCAAGCAGGACGCGGAGAAAGCGCTGAGTCAGGTCGGCTACTTCCTACCGGCCGGAGCACCATCCTTGCGCTGTACCCAGGTCGAGCACCTGGCCTCGAAAGACGAGGTTGCCGAATCCCGCGAAGCGCTCAAATCGCACCTCACGGCGACAGGTCCGCTGACCGTGATTTTTTGTTTCGAGGCGGGCAAGGTCTCCTCGTTTCTTCGCAGCAAATAACCCGGGCAACGACGCCACGAAGGCCCGTCAGGGCCTTCGACTTCGATCAATCACTTGCATCGATGGCCCGTCGGACATCGGCGACGTTGATCGGCTGCAACAGCTGGCTATGCCCGATCTCCACGTAGGCACGGCCCAAGTGGGCAGCCAGCCATCGCGTTTGCTGACTTGCCAGATGCTCCTTTCCCGCGGCCTCGTAGGCTGCGAGCAACGCCGAATGCGCCTGCAGCAGCTCGAATCCGTCAATCTGGCGTTCCAGCAAGGCGATCGCAGCATCGTGGTTCCCCTTCAAGCGCAGCTGGGTTGCCTGGACGATGGCCAGCAGCTTGCGCGTATTGAAGTCGTCCAACGCGCTGATCGCCGCTGCGGAATGCTGCAGGACTTCCCCGGCAAGCGCGCTGTCACCGCTGCGCTGGGCCAGGTAGGCCGCCATCAGCAATCGGAAAGCGTCACCTTGGCGCGCGGGTGAATTCCCGTCCAGCAACCTTGCCTCGGCCGCGCGTGCGATCCGCCTCAGATCCGGGATAGACACCTCACCGGGCTTGTCCGCCAATGCAGCCGATTGGGCGATCAATTCAAAGTTGTGTTGATGGAACTCATCCAACTGGGTGGTCGCGGCAATCACTTCGGCGGCTTTCTTGCGGGCAACCTCGAAGCGCTGCTGATCGAGTGCGACAGATACCCGCTCCAGGTTCATGTAGAAACTCGAGGGCTCGCCTTCGCGGGGTTTCAAGGCATCCAGAATCTGCCAGGCCTCGTCGTATCGCCCCAGTGCCGCCAGCGCCGCCGCCGAGTATCGGGTGGGCTGGCGTCCTCCGAGTCTGTCCGCAAGGCGGTACTGCTCGATCGCGGCCGCCGGATTCCCCAGCGCAAGCCGTACGTGCCCGATATGCTGGATCGGAAATGCACGCAATGGGTCCTGCGGCACGGCGGCCGCCTCTGCATAGGGCAGCGCCTCCTTGAATCGATTGGCTTCCAGCAGGTACCAGGAAGCGTTCGCCGCGCCAGCAAAATAATCCGGATATAACAACGCCAACATTCGCCACGCCTCCAATGCCGTGCCGGTGCTGGCTGTTTCCGCCTTCCATGCTTCCAGATACAGACGGTCGCGCGGTGGCAACGCAGTGCCCAGGGACAGCGCCTTGTCCAGATAGGGCAATGCCGCGCTGTAATTGATCGATGACCAATGCAATCGCACCAGCCCCATGTAGGCCAACGCGAACCCGTCATCAAGCTCGATTGCATGCTGGTAAAGCTGCTTGGCGTCTTCCCAGCGGTGTTCCGCGGTTGCCTTCTGGCCCAATGCATAGGTCCGAAGCGCATCAAGATTGCTGGTCGTCACCTCCGGCAATGGCATCGAATCCCGCTCCACCACCTCCAGTGTCTCGCCGAGCTTGCCGCGCAGCGCCGCCGTCACCTCGTCAATCGACGCCAGCGCCGACGCCGCGCCCTTGCCGTCGGCGTATTCGGCATACACCGTGGTCTGGTTGTGCGGGTCGATCACCTCGGCGCTGATCCGGACGCGGCCACCGACTTCGGCGACGGTCGGCAGGATCACCGCGCGGGCGCCGTCGCGGATGGCAATCTCGGAGGCGATGGCGCGATCGAGCCGGGTGCCGGGCTCGCGCTGCATGCGCACGAGGGTGTCGCGGGTCTTGAGGTCGCTGAGCACGTTGACGTGGCGCGACTGCTCCAGGCTGATCCGGAAAGCCTGCTCCAGCGAGTCGTCGAGCAGTGACTGGCCGGTGAGGTTGCGCAGGTCGGCCAGCACCACCCAGTCGCGCTCGTGGAACGCGAGCGCCGGCAGCGGCCGGCTGACAAACCACGCGGCACCGGCCAGCGCGAGCACCAGCGCGAACTGGGCCACCAGCGCGGCCGGCCGACGCCACAACGGGATGTCGCGCCAGGCCTTCTGGCTGCCGCGGGGCGGACGCAGCGGGGCAAACCCCGGCTCGCCCACCTCGAAGATTTCCTGGGTCTGCGGCACGCCCTTGAAACGCCAGCGGCCGTGCGACTTCCACAGCAGGTGCTGGCCGCGCTCGCCCAGCTCGCGCGTGGCGCGTTGGGCCAGCGGCTCGGCGACCGCCGACAGCAGCGTCTGGCCCGGGCGCGCCATCGTCATCAACCGCGCCGCCATCGGCTTGGCGAGGCCTTCGACCTCGACCGGCTTGGCCCCCACCCGCACCGCCTCGTCGCTGTTGCGCCAGATCAGCACTTCACCGACATGCAGCCCGGCGCGGGCCTTGGGATGCACACCATACGAGGCGCCGATTTCCTCCAGTCCGCGATGGTAGTCGAGGGCGAAACCCAGGCCGTCGATCGGGCGTTCGAACAACAGCAGCATGCCGTCGGAGCGGTCGATCAGGCGTCCCCGCCATGCCTGCTGCAATTGCAGCACCAGGCCATCGTGGGCGCGGAACAGTTCCGCGGCGGTGCCGTCGCCGAGCCGCTCGACCAGCGCGGTGGAATCGGCCAGGTCGGTCAGCAGGATCGTGCGCAACTGCGGCACCCCGCCGGAGGTGGCGGAAGCCGCGGCGTGGTCGTCGGGGATGGTCGATGCGCTCATGGGGCTGGGGTGCTCAGACCGTGGCGTCTGGAACGTCCTGCCACTCTACCCGGTTGCCGCCGAGCTGCTTGGCCCGGTACAGGCCGGCATCGGCGCGCGCGTACCAGTGGTTCCATTCGGTATCGGGCTCCACCAGGCAAGCGCCGACGCTCAGGGAGCAGATCCGCGGCGGGGTCTGCGGCATCTTCAGCAGTCCCTGCACGGTGCCGACCACGAAGTCGGCGTAACACAGCAGCTCCTCCCGGCTGTCGGCCTTGAGCAGCAGGCAGAACTCGTCGCCACCGAGCCGGCAGGCGATGTCGCCGGTGCCGGCCACCGACCGCAGCAGATTGGCCACGGCCTGCAGCACGCGGTCGCCGACGAGGTGGCCGTGCTCGTCGTTGATCCGCTTGAAGCGGTCGCAATCCACCAGCACCAGCCCCA
>DASTUE010000191.1:0-9899 GCA_035759805.1 Lysobacter sp.
CACGACAACAGCGCAGGCATCACTTCGGGCAGGTAATCCGGATCGGTACGGGCGACGCGCTCGAAGGCGCGGATTGCCCCGGCATCGTTGCCCGCCTCGACCTCCAGCCGCCCCTCCAGCATGCCAGCGCGCACCGAATTCGCATCGGCCTGGTAGGCCCGTGCAACGGCCGCCCGGGCAGCATCCATATCACCGGCAGCGCGATGACGATCGGCCAGCTCGCATTCGAACTGACCGATCAACCTGCCCATGGATTCGCCGGTCGCCGCCTCGTAGCGCTGGGCGTTCTCGATCGCCTTGTCCCAGTCGCGCTCGGCCTGGTAGATGTTGATCAGGTGGCGCAGCGCCAACGGCGCGCGCATGTCCAGGTCGACCAGGTCGCTGAAGACCGTTTCGGCCCGGTCCAGCAGGCCGGATTTCATGTAGTCCTCGCCCAGCGCGAGCAGGGCCTGGACCTTCTGCTGGTCGTTCAGGCCGGGTCGCTGCACGAGCGCCTGATGCAGGCGGATGGCGCGGTCGACCTCCCCGCGTCGACGGAACAGGTGGCCAAGCGCGACCTGGGTCTCGAAGGTATCCTTGTCCAGCTCCGCGATATGCAGGAACAGTTCGATCGCCTTGTCCGGCTGCTCGTTGAGCAGATAGTTGAGGCCGCGGAAATACGTCGTCGACAGGCGGCTGACCTGGTTGGTGCTGTGGCGCTCGCCACCGCGACGACCGATCACCCAGCCACTGACCGCGGCAATCGGCAGCAGCAGGAAAAACCAGAACCATTCGCTGATGAAGGCCATCGATCAGTTCCCGGTCGGCGCAGCCGGCACCGCGTTCTGCACCCGTTCGGCGCGCGCCAGACGACGGCGCAATGGCAGCACCAGGCTGGCGCTGATGGCCAGGCCGCCTATCAGGACACCGACCAGCAGACTGACAATCAAGGCGATTCCCAGATTCGATGGCAGGTAGCCAAAACCCACATCGATGGAAACGGGTTGGCGATTGAGCGCACCCACAACGGCGCCCAGGGCGAGACAGGCAAATGCAATGAGGATTCGGATCAGGCGCATGACAGTCTCCGGGCTGCTCCCTGCTCGGCGGACAGCTTATCTGAACGGGTTCGTGAGGCATACCGCCGGCATGGCGGAAATCCGGGATGGACGTCAGTCCGCCTCTTCCACCGGCATGACATCGCTGACGCGCTCACGCAGCTCCTTGCCCGGCTTGAAATGGGGCACGTGCTTGCCCGACAACGCGACGGATTCGCCCGTCTTGGGGTTGCGCCCCATGCGAGGTGGACGGTAGTGCAGGGAAAAGCTGCCGAAACCGCGGATTTCGATGCGCTCGCCGTCGGCCAGCGAGCCGCCCATCATCTCCAGCAGTGCCTTCACTGCCAGATCCACGTCCTCGCCCTTCAGATGGGGCTGGCGCCGGGACAGGATCTCGATCAGCTCGGACTTGGTCATGGGCGATACGGGCACTCGTAGGACGGATTCGGACGCAGGATATCTGCGGCGCAAACGAAGTACGGCCCGGCCGAAGCCGGGCCGTACTCGTGGTACATGGCGCTGACAACAGCAACCGCAGCCACTGCGTCGCCCGGATCAGGCGACGCAGTGAAGGGGATTACTCGGACTTGTTGCTGTTGAGCTGTTCACGCAGCAGCGCGCCCAGCTTCGTGGTGCCGCTGGCGGCATCGGCACTGGCGCGGTTGTAGTCGGACACCGCTTCCTGCATCTCCGCCTCGTCCTTCGCCTTGATCGACAGCTGCATGGTGCGGCCCTTGCGGTCCATACCGATGAAGCGCGCTTCGATCTCGTCACCGACCTTGAGCACCTTGCTGGCATCCTCGACGCGATCCTTGGAGATGTCGCGCGCGGCCACGTAGCCTTCGATGCCGTCGGCCAGTTCAATCGTCGCACCCTTGGCGTCGACTTCCTTGACCGTGCCGGTGACGATCGAACCCTTGGTGTTCGTCGCCATGTACTGGCCGAACGGGTCCTGCTCCATCTGCTTCACGCCCAGGCTGATGCGCTCACGCTCCGGGTCGACGGCCAGCACAACGGCTTCCAGCGTGTCGCCCTTCTTGTAGTTGCGCACGACATCTTCGCCGGTGGTGTTCCAGCTGATGTCGGACAGGTGGACCAGGCCATCGATGCCGCCGTCCAGGCCGATGAAGATGCCGAAGTCGGTGATCGACTTGATCTGGCCTTCGACCTTGTCACCCTTCTTGTGCAGGACCGCGAAGGTCTCCCACGGGTTGGACGAGACCTGCTTCATGCCCAGCGAGATGCGGCGACGCTCCTCGTCGACATCCAGCACCATGACCTGGACCTCGTCACCGACCTGCACGATCTTGGACGGGTTGACGTTCTTGTTGGTCCAGTCCATCTCGGACACGTGCACCAGGCCTTCCACGCCCGGCTCGATCTCGACGAACGCGCCGTAATCGGTGACGTTGGAGACCGTGCCGACCAGGCGGGCGCCGGTCGGGTAGCGGCGCGCGATGTTGTCCCACGGATCCTCGCCCAGCTGCTTCAGGCCAAGGCTGACGCGATTGCGCTCGCGGTCGTACTTGAGCACGCGCACGTCCAGTTCGGCGCCCACTTCCACGACTTCGGACGGATGGCGCACGCGCTTCCAGGCCATGTCGGTGATGTGCAGCAGGCCGTCGATGCCGCCCAGGTCCACGAACGCGCCGTAGTCGGTGAGGTTCTTGACCACACCCTTCAGGATCGCGCCCTCGACCAGCTTCTCCATCAGCTGCTCGCGCTCTTCCGAGTGCTCGCTCTCGACCACCGCACGGCGGGAGACGACGATGTTGTTGCGCTTGCGGTCCAGCTTGATCAGCTTGAACTCGAGTTCCTTGCCTTCCAGGTAGGTCGAGTCGCGCACCGGGCGCACGTCGACCAGCGAACCCGGCAGGAAGCCGCGGACATCCTTGATGTCGACGGTGAAACCACCCTTGACCTTGCCGCTGATGCGGCCGGTGATGGTCTCGTTCTTCTCGAGCGCTTCCTCAAGCTCGTCCCACACCATCGCGCGCTTGGCCTTCTCGCGCGACAGCACGGTCTCGCCAAAGCCATTTTCGATGGCGTCCAGGGCAACCTTGACCTGGTCGCCCACACCGACGTCGATCTCGCCGTCGTCGTTACGGAACTGTTCGATCGGCACGATGCCTTCGGACTTCAGGCCGGCGTTGATCACCACCACGTCGCCACGGACCTCGACGACGGTGCCAACAACGATGGAGCCAGGCTTCAGCTTCGCGAGGAATTGCTCGCTCTGTTCGAACAGTTCTGCAAATGATTCGGTCATTGGAAAATATCCGATTGAACACACGGGCCGCACCGGCTGGCATCGTTTCCCGCAGGGGCAAACGCAAGCAGCACGTGGTCGACCCACCCGTTGATGTGGTGCGATGGAGCCGCACCATGTGTCGGTTGGTTGATCCGCCGCGGGATTGCGACGGGCGTATTACAGCGAAATAGCACGGCGAAACACCTGTTACGGGGCCACCAGGCCCAGGACACGCGTCACCACCTCGTCGATGGCAACTCCAGTGGTATCAATGGTCACGGCGTCTTCGGCCGGTCGCAAGGGCGCCACCGCACGACTGGCGTCGCGGGCATCACGGGCCAGAATCTCCCGTAGCAGACCCGCAAATGTAACGGAAACCCCCTTGTCATTCAACTGCTTATAGCGCCTCTGGGCCCTCTCCTCCGCACTGGCGGTCAGGAACACCTTGTGCGCGGCATCCGGGAAGATCACGGTGCCCATGTCCCGGCCGTCGGCGACCAGTCCGGGCAGCCTCCGGAACGCGCGCTGCCTGTCTTTCAGCGCTGCGCGGACCTCGGGGATCGCGGCAATGGCGGACGCCGCCGCCCCGGCGGTCTCCGTCCGGAGTTCATCCGTGGCATCGGTGCCGTTCACCAGCACGCGCAGATCCCCGTCATCCTCGCGGAAGTCGATCCGGGTGTCGAAGGTGCAGCGCACCAGCGCGGCGGGGTCGCCCAGATCGATGTCACCCCAGCCGGCGGCCACGCCGATGGCGCGATACAGCGCACCCGAGTCGAGGTAATGCCACTCCAGGCGGCGGGCAACCAGGCGGCTGATGGTTCCCTTGCCGGAGCCGGACGGCCCATCGATGGTCAGTACCGGCACGGCACTGGATGGATTGGAAAGCGGGAGGGGGCTGTTCATCGGCGTATTATGCGGTGTCCGCGATGGTCGGCGGCCGCACAGGTCCCGGTGCTTTTCGTCCAGCGCCCCCCGACTTTCAATGGATTTCGCGCAAGCACTTGATCTGCCTTGCAAAGAGCCGCTAGAATTGCCGGCTTGCTCATTCTTTTCCGTTGCCGAGGTCTGTCATGAAGGTCCTGTCCTCCCTGAAGTCGGCGAAGACCCGTCACCGCGACTGCAAAGTCGTTCGCCGTCGTGGCAAGGTCTTCGTGATCTGCAAGTCGAACCCGCGTTTCAAGGCGCGCCAGCGCTGAGTTGCCCGGCGCTGCTTGCGCTTCGTTCGAAAGCCGCCTCCGGGCGGCTTTCTTGCTTATGGCGTCGGCGATGCGGCCGGATCATGCCCCGGCAACCCCAGCCAGAGGCCGCCGGGCTTCAAACGCCGCGGTCAGGGGCTTGCGCTTACAATCCCAGCCTTCATCGCCCAAAGGGAAAACGGACATGATCAAGAGCCTGACCATCAAGACGGGGATCGCCGCACTTTCGTTGCTCGTCCTGCCACTCCTGGCCGGCGCGGCATCGGCCGAGACGCTGTTGATCGAGCGTGTGCAGCAGCACGATACGTCCGCCCTGCCCGCACGCGGCCAGAGCATGGCCCAGGTCGAAGCCCGCCATGGCGCGCCGGCCCAGCGGCTGGATCCTCGCGGTGGCCAGAAGCAGCAGTGGCCGACGATCAACCGCTGGGCGTATCCGGCGTTCACGGTGTACTTCGAGAACAACCGGGTGATCGACGTGGTGGTCAACCGCGCCAGCGCCGACGAGATCGGCCCGAAGCCGCCGGTTCGCTGAGGTTTTTCAGCCAGGATCCGCCCTCCTCCCCAATTCCAGCCTGACCGATGACCGAATTCCTGCGTTTCCCCGCGGAGTGGGAACCCCAATCCGCGATCCTGATTGCCTGGCCGCACACCGACACCGACTGGGCCGATCGCCTGGGCGAGGTGGAGGAGACCTATATCGCCCTGGTCGCGGCCATCACCCGTTTCCAGCCCGTACTCGTGTGCGTGGCCGATGACGATGTGCAGGCCTATGCACGCGCCCGGCTTGCCTCTGCGCGCGTGGACATGGTCCGGGTGCGCTTCATCGAGATCGCCTACGACGACACCTGGTTGCGCGATTCCGGGCCGATCAGCCTGCACGATGCCGACGGCTTCCGCCTGCTCGACTTCCGGTTTACCGGCTGGGGCGGCAAGTTCGAAGCCAGCCGTGACGACCGGCTGGTGGAAGGTCTTTTCACGCAGGGAATCTTCTTTAACAGTGATCGGCAAGCCATTGATTTTGCATTGGAAGGTGGAGCCATTGAAACCGACGGTGCCGGCACGTTGCTGACCACCTGGACCTGCCTGCACGAGCGTCATCCCGACCTGGGCCGCGACGAGATCGAGGCTGGATTGAAGCGCTGGTTGCAGCAGGATCGCGTACTCTGGCTGGATCGCGGGTATCTGGAGGGCGACGACACCGACGCCCATATCGATACCCTCGCCCGCTTCGCGGCGGTCGATGCCATCGTCTACCAGGCCTGCGATGACCCCGGCGATTCGCATTTCAGTGAACTGCAGGCCATGGCGGCCGAGCTGTCGGCATTGCGCACCCGTGACGGTCAGCCTTACCGGCTGTTTCCGCTGCCGTGGCCGCAGCCGGTCACCGATGGCGAACGCCGTCTCGCCGCCAGCTACGCCAACTTCCTGATCGTCAACGGCGCAGTGCTGATGCCGGCCTACGGCACCACACCGTACGAGCGCCGCACCGACGAACAGGCCGCCGCCGTGCTGGCCGAGGCGTTCCCCGGACGTGAAATCGTCCAGGTGCCGTGCCGTCCGCTGATCTGGCAGAACGGCAGCCTGCATTGCATCACGATGCAATTGCCGGCCGGACTGGTTTGACAGGATCCAGCCGGCACTCCGGACCTTGGCCCGGTCCGGAGCGACCCAGTCCGGTCCAATCCGGTCCAATCCGGTCCAGGCCCGCGGATGCGGCGACTGATCGCCCGTCGTTGTCAATGCGGGCATGACCATGGCACCGCTGCCCCGCGTGACAGCGGCTGCAACCATCAGGAGTCACCATGAAGAACAAGACCCTTCCCGTCGCGCTGATCCAGGAGCGCGCCATCATCGACCAGGGCGTCGGCAATGCCGACGCCAACCTGGCGCTCATCGAGCAGCGCGTGGCCGAAGCCGCCCGGCAGGGCGCGAAGCTGGTGTTGCTGCAGGAAATCCACAATGGCCCGTACTTCTGCCAGCACGAATCGGTGGACGAGTTCGACCTGGCCGAGCCGATCCCCGGCCCCAGCACCGATCGGCTGGGCAAACTGGCGAAACAGCACGGCGTGGTGCTGGTCAGCTCGCTGTTCGAACGCCGCGCGGCGGGGCTGTACCACAACACCGCGGTGGTCCTGGAAGCCGATGGCAGCATTGCCGGCAAGTACCGCAAGATGCATATCCCGGACGATCCTGGGTTTTACGAGAAGTTCTACTTCACCCCGGGCGATCTGGGCTTCGAGCCGATCGACACATCGGTCGGCCGACTGGGCGTGCTGGTGTGCTGGGACCAGTGGTACCCGGAAGCGGCGCGGCTGATGGCGCTGGCCGGTGCGGAAGTGCTGCTGTATCCGACCGCGATCGGCTACGACCCCGATGACGACCAGGCCGAAAAGGACCGCCAGCGTGATGCCTGGGTCATCAGCCATCGCGGCCATGCGGTCGCCAACGGCCTGCCGGTCCTCAGCTGCAACCGCGTGGGCCACGAGCCGTCACCGCTCGGCGCCTCCGGAGTGGACTTCTGGGGCAACAGCCACGTGCTGGGGCCACAGGGCGAATTCCTTGCCGAGGCCGGCAGCGAGCCGGAAATCCTGATGGCCGAGGTCGACATGCAACGCAGCGAGGACGTGCGTCGCATCTGGCCGTTCCTGCGCGACCGCCGCATCGATGCCTACGACGACCTGCTGAAGCGCTATCGCGATTGATCGCGCTCCGGCACCGCGTTTCGCGGCGCCCCTCTTTCCACCAACCGGCTGCCGTTTGATGACCGAACCCACCGTGGATGCAATTCCCGATTACCTCCTGGGCCAACCGCACGAGATCGTCGAGCGCGATGGCGTGCGCTACACCCTGCTCGGCACCGCCCATGTGTCGCAGGCCAGCGTGGCGGCAGTGCGCGATGCGATCGGCAGCGGACTCTACGACGCGGTCGCCGTCGAGTTGGACGCGCCCCGCCTGCTGGCCCTGACCGATACCGACTCGATGGCCCAGCTGGATCTGGTGCAGGTCCTGCGCACCGGCAAGACGGCGATGTTCGCCGCGAATCTGGCCCTGGCCGCCTATCAGCGTCGACTCGCCGAGCAACTCGGCGTGGAGCCCGGTGCGGAGCTCAAGCGCGCGGTACTGGAAGCCCGTGCCCGCGAGCTGCCGGTCCACCTGATCGACCGCGAAGTCGGCCTGACCTTCAAGCGCGCTTCGGCCCGCCTCGGGTTCTGGGGGCGGGCCAAACTGGGTGGCGGATTGCTCGCCGGCCTGCTCGCGGACGACGAAGTGGGCCCGGAGGAGATCGAGAAGCTCAAGCAGGGCGACATGCTGGAGGCGAGCTTCAACGAGTTTGCCAGCGAGAGCCCGGTCGTCTATGAGACGGTGATCGCCGAGCGCGACCGCTACATGGCCGCACGCCTGCGCGAAATCCGCGAGGACACCAACCACGATGGCGAGCGCGAAGTGCTCGCGGTGGTCGGTGCCGGGCATCTGCAGGGCCTGGCCCGGCACCTGCGCGAGGAAACCGCTGCCGCAACCACGGTTCGCGAGGCGCTGGAATTGCTGCCGGAGAAAAGCAGCATCCCGTGGTTCACCATCCTGCTGGCGACGGTCGTGATCGGCGGCTTTGCCTGGGGCTTCTGGCAGGGCGGCATCAATGTCGATTCCGACCTGCTTCTGCAGTGGATCCTGGCCACCGGCGTGCTGGGCGCGATCGGCTGCGCGGTTGCCGGCGGCCATCCACTGAGCATCCTGGTCGCTTTCGTCGCATCCCCGATCACCCCGCTGCATCCGGCGCTGGCGTCGGGCACGCTCAGTGCGCTGACCGAAGCGTGGCTGCGCAAGCCGACCTATGCCGATTTCATGGCCCTGCGCGCCGACGTCCAGACCATGCGTGGCTGGTGGCGCAACCGCGTCTCGCGCGTGCTGCTCAACTTCTTCCTGACCAGCCTGGGCACCGCGATCGGTGTATGGACCGGCGGCCTGAAAATGCTGGGGACGCTGTTCGGCTGAGTGCCGCAACCGGCGCAATGCCCATCAGCGATACCTCCCACGAAGCCCGCGAACCGATTCGCGGGCGTCGTGGTTTCAGGCCTCCTGCAGCGCGACCGTCGGGCCTGGCTCGCCCATGTCGCGCCCAACGCCACGCGCCTTGCGCACGACCCGCGCGGTGCTGTTGCGCAGGTCGTCGAGCATCGCGTAGATCGTCGGCAGGAACAGCAGGCTGACCACGGTGGAGAACGCCAGGCCACCGGCAACCGCACGCGCCATCGGCGAGTAGGTCAAGCCGCCCAGCACGACGGTATCGCTGAGCGAGATCGGCACCATCGCCAGGATCGCCGTGCCCATCGTCATCAGGATCGGACGCAGGCGTTCGCGGCTGCCTTCCACCAGCGCATCGGTGCGCGACAGTCCCCGCCGGCGCAGGTTGTTGATGTGCTCGACCATCACGATGCCGTTGTTCACCACCACCCCCATCAGCACCAGGATGCCGATGAACGCCATCACCGAGAACGACGTGCCGGTGATCCAGAACAGCCAGAACACGCCGAACACCGAGAACAGCACGCAACTCATGATCGCCGAGGGGAACAGCAGCGACTCGAACACGGCGGCCATCACGACATAGATCATCACCAGCGCGATCACGAGGTTGAACATCATCTGTTTCGCGGCGTCGGCATCGTTCTGGAATGCGCTGCCCTCGAAGGTGTAGCCATAGCCGGCCGGGAAGGCGACGCCGTCCAGCGTCTCCTCCATCGCCTTGCGCGCCTCGGGCATGGTCGCCTTGTCGGCCAGATTGGCCTGGATGATCAGCGAGGTCTGCCGGTTGGTGCGCCGGATCTCGGTCGCCGCCGGGCTGGTATTGATGTCGACCATGCTCAGCAGCGGCACGTTGCGGCCGTCGGGTGATCGCACGGTGAAGGCGGCGATATCGGCGGCGTCGAACTGCTCGGCGCCGGCGAAGCGGACCCAGACCGGCACTTCGGTCTGGCCCCGGCTGAAGTCGCGCAACTGCGCACCGCGCAACGCCAGGCCGACGAAGCGCGACACCTGCTCGGCGCTGAAGCCGAAGGCCGCAGCGCGCTCGCGATCGACCCGCACGTTCAGCTCGTTGTTGCTGTCGCCCGCGTCGATCCGGACATCGCGCAGGACCGCCTGGCGCTCGAGCATGGGCACGATGTCCTTCCCGAGTTCGGCAAGGGTCTGCGCCGAATCGCCGACCAGCTGGACCTGCACGTTCTGGCCGGTTCCGCCGCCGCCCTGATTGCCCTGGTTGCCGATGCCGATGTCCGCCCGGGCCGATTTCGGCAGGCCCTTGCGGACCTCCTCCACCAGCGCGCCGACATCGGGCACGCCTTCATTGAAGGTCACCACGGTGCCGGAATCGCCGCCGGCGCCAAACCACGAATAGACCTGGGCGATCTGGAGCCG
>DASTUE010000192.1:0-8075 GCA_035759805.1 Lysobacter sp.
CGCGATGATCCCGGCCGACCTCCGCGAGCTGCTGGTCGAGCCGCTGCAGGCCAGCGCGTTCTTCATCGACGCGCGCGATACCCAGGCGATGGCCAAGGCCGGTGCGGCGCTGGATTTCGCGGTCGTCCGGGTCGACCTTGCCGGCTGTCGCGACAAGGCCGACGCGCTGGCGCGGATCGGCAAGGCGCTGCAGTTCCCCGGCTGGTTCGGTGCCAACTGGGACGCGCTGGCCGACTGCCTGGGCGACCTGTCGTGGCTGCTCGCGCCGGGCTACCTGCTGCTGATCGAGAACAGCGGCGAATGGCAGGCGGCGGAGAACGAGGACTTCGACACCCTGCTGGCGATCCTCAACGAAGCCGCGCTGGAATGGCGCGAACGCAACGTGGCGTTCTGGGCCTTGCTGCCGCTGCCTGCGGACGCGTTGGCCCGGCTGGAGCAGCAGGAACCGCCACCAGACCCGGACTTCGGCGACAGCAACGCGGTGTAGCTGCTGCGTCGCGGCGCAGCTCGCCCCGCATCAGGCCGGCCCCGCATCAGGCGCGGTCGTCGAGGCCGAGCACGCCGGATTTCCTGGCGCAGTGGGCGCAGCAGTAGAAGGTCCCGTTGTGCTCGGCGCCGTGGCCGATGATCCTGCACTGGCAATGCGCGCAGGTGGGCGCCAGCGCGTGGATGGCGCACTCGAACGAATCGAACGTGCCGCTGCCGCGCGGGGTCTTCACGGTGAAGCTCTTGTCGTAGTCGTTGCCGCAGACATCGCAGGTGGCCATGGCGCTTTCCTCGGAACGGGTGATCGAGTGTCACGCCGCGCACTGGCAGGGCCGGTGAAGACGGCCGGTTCACACGCCGCCGCCGACCGTCGCACCAGCCGGGCACGTGTTGCGAGGACGTGTTGCGAGGACGGGCTGCAAGGATCAGCGGCCGTCGCGATCGGCATCACCCGGCAAGGCGTCCTCGATGCGGTGCCAGGCGGCCTTGATCGCGTGCTTGGCCTTCTCCCAACCCAGCCTGGTTTCACCGCTGGCGCGCTCGTAATCCTTCTTCAGCTCGCCCTCGGCCTCGTCGTAGGTCTTGCCGGGGTAGCGCTGGCGGCCCTGGTAACCGGTGCGGTAGGCCGGGTCGTACTCGTCGTAGGTCTTCCCGGCTTCGTAATAGCCTTCCTTGTCGTACTGGTTCTTCCAGTAGTCCTGTTCGCGGATCTCGTCGATCGGGGTCGGGGGCGGCATCGGGGGCGGGCTCTGTTTCGGGGTGTTGGCGGTCATGTTGGTCTCCCGTGCACGAAGCGAGGGGGAGCTTCGCGTGGGTCCACGCTGGACCTGCCGCTGTAAGAGCGGGTCAAGAAAACCGGGGCAGGCGTCCACGGTGCCTGAACAACATTCTCCGACGCCAGCGTGCGAAGGCCATACGCCGGCAACTGGCGCTCAGGCCGGCGCGAGCAGGCGCAGGCCGAACCAGTCCTGCGGGTCGTTCCAGCGCTCCACCACCCGCAGGCCGGCGTCGGCGATCAACGTGGCGAAGCTGTGGTCGGTGTATTTGTGGCTGTATTCGACCTGCATCGCCTCGCCGGCGTCGAAGTGGAAGCTGCGCCCGGCCAGATGCACGTCCTGGGCGCGCTGGCTGACCAGGTGGGTCTCGATGCGCATCCGCTCGCGCGAGTAGGTTGCCCGGTGGACGAAGGCAGACACGTCGAAGTCGCTGCCGATATCCCGGTTCAGGCGCACCAGCAGGTTGAGGGTGAACGCGGCGGTGACGCCGGCAGCGTCGTTGTAGGCGGCCTCGATCAGCGCAGGGTCCTTGTCCAGGTCGATCCCGACCAGCGCGCGGCCGCGCGGGCCCATGGTGACGCGCATCGAACGCAACAGGCGCCTGGCGTCCTCGGCGAGGAAATTCCCCAGCGTCGAGCCGGGGAAAAACACCAGCGTGTGGCCGGTCGCGCGCGACGGCTGCGGCAGCGGCACCGGGTGGGTGAAGTCGGCGCAGACCGGCAGCATCTCCACGCCGGGAAACGCGTCGGCGAGGCGACCGACGCTGGCCAGCAAGGTCGTCCTGGAGATCTCGATCGGGGTGTAGGCGACCGGGTCGTCCAGGCCTTCCAGCAGACGGTGGGTCTTGCGTCCGCTGCCGCTGCCGTACTCGACCACGTGCGCGTGCGCGGCGACGGCCACCGCGATCGCCGGCATCGACGCGTCCAGCAGGGCCAGCTCGACCCGGGTCAGGTAGTACTCCGGCTGGCGGGTGATCTGCTCGAACAGCTGCGAGCCGCGCGCGTCGTAGAAGTATTTCGACGGCAGCCGCTTGGGCGTCATCGACAGGCCGGCCAGGACGTCGCCGGCGATGTCGTCGGCGGTTGGCTGCAGGTCGGTGAGGATCACAGTCGTGCCCGCCGCACGCATCAAGCGTCACGCGCCAGGCGCAGGCCGGTGAATTGCCAGCGGTCGGGCGCATGGAAGAAGTTGCGGTAGCTCGCACGCAGGTGGTCGCGCGGGCTGGCGCAACTGCCGCCGCGCAGCACCTGTTGGCCGCACATGAACTTGCCGTTGTACTCGCCCAGCGCGCCCGGCATTTCGCGGAAACCCGGGTAGGCGCCGTAGGCGCTGGACGTCCACTCCCAGACATCGCCGAACAGTTGAGCTGGAGATGCGGCGGAATCCGATGCAGGAGCGACGTCAGTCGCGATAGCACGGTGACTCCGGATATCAGTGAAATCGCGACTCACGTCGCTCCTACGGCGCGAAGCAGGTCCAGTCGGACATGGGGTGATTGGTGCGCTCGGATGCAGCCGATCGTCCTCGACGAAATTTCCGCGCACCGGCACCTGCGCCGCCGCGCACTCCCACTCCGCCTCGGTCGGCAGGCGCGCACCGGCCCAGCGCGCGAACGCGTCGGCCTCGAAATAGCTCAGGTGGCAGACCGGCGCCTGCGGGTCGATCGTGCGCAGGCCGCCCAGGGTGAACTCACGCACCAGGTCGTCGTCCCAGTACAGCGGCCGCGTCCACCCGTCCTGCTGGATCCGCGCCCAGCCATCGCTGAGCCACAGCCCCGGCGTGCGATAACCGCTATCGTCGATAAAGTCGCGGTACTCCGCGTTGCTGACCGGCCGGCTCGCCAGTGCGTGCGCCGGCAACAGCACGCGATGTCGCGGGGATTCGTTGTCGAAGGCGAACGTGTCGCCGGCCGACGGCCACGCCGCCGCGCCGATCTCGACGATGGCCTCGTCGTGGCCGATCCACTCCAGCGCACCGGCGTTGCCGGACGACGGGCGCAGGTCGTCGCGGTAGGCGGGCTTGAGCGGATTGCACCAGAACGCGTGCTTGATGTCGGTCAGCAGCAGTTCCTGGTGCTGCTGCTCGTGGTTGAGGCCGAGTTCGATGCGCTGTCGCAATGCCGGGTCCGCATCGAGGCCACTGTGTTCGAAGCTACCGTGCTCGAAGCCGTGCTGCATATGCGCGTCCACCTGCGCGCGGTAGTCGATCACCTGCGCCAGCGTCGGTCGCGACAGCACCCCGCGCCGGCTGCGCGCGTGCATCGGGCCCAGGCTCTGGTAGTAACTGTTGAACAGGTAATCCCAGGCGTCATTCACCGGCCGATAGGCCGCCTGCGCGCCGAGCACGAAGCGCTCAAAAAACCAGGTCGTGTGCGCCAGATGCCACTTCGCCGGACTGGCGTCGTCCATCGACTGCAGCATCGCGTCCTCGGCCGACAGCGGCGCGGCCAGCGCCAGGCTGCGCTGGCGAACCGCGCGATAGCGGGCCGCCAAGGTGTCGGCAGGTGACGGGGAATCCGGCGAAGCGGCGGGACTGGGCATCGCCCGACGATACAAACCAGGCTGTGTCCGGCAGGTTATGAAGCACGCCTGCCCGCGGGGGAGCGCCCATGAAGGACGCCCCCGGCCTCAACTCAGCGGCGCGGTTCGCTGCCGACGAACTGCAGGAACTCCGAGCGCGTGCGGGCGTCGTCGCGGAACCCGCCCAGCATCTTGGAGGTGATCATGCTGACGCCGCGCTTGTGCACGCCGCGGGTGGTCATGCAGCCGTGGGTGGCTTCGATCACCACGCCGACGCCGCGCGGGTTCAGCACGCGCTGGATGCAGTCGGCGATCTGCGCGGTCATTTTTTCCTGCACCTGCAGGCGACGCGCGTACGCATCCACCACCCGCGCCAGCTTGCTGATCCCGACCACCTTGCCGTCGGGCAGGTAACCGACGTGGGCGCGACCGATGATCGGCGCCATGTGGTGCTCGCAATGGCTCTCGAAACGGATGTCGCGCAGCACGATCAGCTCGTCGTAGCCGGCGACCTCCTCGAAGGTGCGCGCGAGGTACTCGTCGGGATCCATCGCGTAGCCGCTGAACCAGTCGGCGTAGGCCTTGGCGACGCGCTTGGGCGTGTCCAGCAGGCCCTCGCGGGTGGGGTCGTCACCGGCCCAGCTGAGCAGGGTGCGCACGGCCGCCTCGGCCTGCTCGCGGGTCGGTTTGTCGGGATCGGCCATGGTCGGCGGCACCTGTGTTGCGGGGGCCGCCATGCTACTCCAGCCGGCCGGCCGGGGGGTTTCCAGGGTGCCCTCCGAAGGCCGCGCCGGGCGTTCTTCTGTTGCGATCCCTGCTGTTGCAGGCGATCGCGCGATGGCAGTGGAGATCCCTGCGCCATCGCGGCGACCGACCACCGGTTTGTGACTACAGACCGTCGCGATCCTCATCCCCCGGCAGGGCCGATTCGATGAACCGCCAGCCATCGCGCACGGCAGGCCGCGCCTCCTCCCAACCCAGGCCGCTGGCGTCCCAGTCCTGTTGCAGTCGTGCCTCGACCTGCTCGAATTCCTGGCCCCGGTACCGGTCATGGGCATCGAAGGCGTACCGGTAGGCCGGCTCGTAATCCTCCCAGCTGCGGCCGGACACGTAGTAGGGCGCCTTGCTGTACTCGCGCTGGAAATGCGCGCGGTAGCTGTCCAGGTTGATGGAATCGGCGACCGAGTCACCGGCCTTTCCGCCGACCAGGCCGCCGGCCACCGCACCCACCGCCATGCCGACCGGGCCTCCAACGGCACCGACGGCCGCACCGGCAATGGCACCGGCCACCGCGCCCGCGCCGATGCCCAGTTCGTGGTCCTTCCTGTCGTTGTTCATGGCCGCACTCCGCTGATTGGTGACACCGACGATGCGCGCCGGCACGGATCCAGCGTAGCCACGACCGGATTCGGCCACGGTGAAGGCGCGCGCGGGGCCCGGGAGGACCTCGCCGGCGCCGGCAGGCGGACTGTTGCACACCCTGAATCGGTGCTTTACTGCGACGCCGGTCGCATTCCCAGCCCGGCAGCACGCACCCTTGGAGACTCCCATGCACTCCCAGCTGCCCCGCGTTGCCGTACTGATCCTCGCGATGTCGATGTCCACCGCGCTGCCTTCCACCGCCTTTGCGCAAACCCCGCCCACCGCCGCCGAACGCATTGCCGGCACCGAGTTGATCTCGCGCGATGCGTTGTTCGGCAATCCCGAACGGGCGATGGTCATGATCAGCCCCGATGGCAGGACGCTGAGCTGGGTCGCCCCGGTCGATGGCGTGTTGAACGTGTGGGTGGCGCCGGCCGACAACCCCGGCGAGGCGCGCGCGGTCACCCGCGACAGCGCGCGCGGCATCCGCAACCACTTCTGGTCGTACCTGCCGGACACCTTGCTGTACCTGCGCGACAGCGGCGGTGACGAGGACTTCCACCTGTTCAGCGTCAACGTGGCGACCGGCAGGGAGACCGATCTCACGCCGTACCCGAAGACCACCGCGCAGGTGGTGGGTGCCAGCCATTCGCAGCCGGGCGCGATCCTGGTCGGCATGAACGACCGCGACCCGAAGTGGCACGACCTGTACCGGGTCGACCTGGCCAGCGGCGAGCGCACGCTGGTGCAGAAGAACGACGACGAGATCGGCGCCTACCTGGCCGACGACGGCCTCACGGTGCGCTACGCGGTGCGGGCGCGGCCGGACGGCGGCAGCGACATCCTCAAGCCGGCCGCCGATGGCGGCTGGGAGGTCTGGTCCGACATTCCGTTCGAGGACTCGCTGACCACGACGCCCGCCGGGCTGACCACCGACGGCGGCACCTTGTACATGCTCGACTCGCGCGACCGCAACACGGCGGCGCTGTACGCGATCGACGTGGCCAGCGGCGAGCGCCGGCTGGTGCTGGAGGACGCGCGCGCCGACGTCGGCCAATCGCTGACGCACCCGCAGACGGGCGTCGTGCAGGCGGTCGCGGTCAACTACCTGCGCGAGGAATGGAAGCCGGTCGATCCGGCCATCGCCGCCGATCTGGAAAAGCTGCAGTCGATCGGCCCCGGCGAGATCGGCGTCAACGCCCGTACGCATGACGACAGCGTCTGGATCGTCACCTACTCGGCGGCCGAAGCCCCGGTGGTCTATTACCGTTACGACCGTGGCGCGGGCGGCGGACTGACCCGGCTGTTCTCGGCGCGGCCCAAACTCGATGGCAAGCCCCTTGTCTCGCAATGGGCGCACGAAATCGTCTCGCGCGACGGCAAGACGATGGTCAGCTACCTCTCGCTGCCCAAGAGCGCCGACCCGGACGACGATGGCAAGGTCGACGTCGCCGTGCCGCTGGTGCTGCTCGTGCACGGCGGTCCATGGGGGCGCGACGTCTACGGGTATGCCGCCTCGGACCAGTGGCTGGCGAACCGCGGCTACGCCACGCTGGCGGTGAATTTCCGCGGCTCCACCGGCTTCGGCAAGGCGTTCACCAACGCCGGCAACGGCGAGTGGGCCGGCAAGATGCACGACGACCTGCTCGACGCGGTGCAATGGGCGGTCGACCAGGGCATCACCACCGCCGACCAGGTGGCGATCATGGGCGGCAGCTACGGCGGCTATGCGACGTTGGTGGGGCTGACCTTCACCCCCGACACGTTCGCCTGCGGCGTCGACATCGTCGGCCCGTCCAACCTCAACACCCTGCTCAGCACCGTGCCGCCGTACTGGGCCAGCTTCTACGAGCAGCTGGCCAAGCGCATGGGCGACCCGCGCACCGAGGAAGGCAAGCAATGGCTGGTCGAACGCTCGCCGTTGACCCGTGCCGACCGGATCACCAGGCCGTTGCTGATCGGCCAGGGCGCCAACGACCCGCGCGTGAAGCAGGACGAGTCCGACCAGATCGTCAGGGCGATGACCGCCAACGGCATCCCGGTGACCTACGTGCTGTTCCCCGACGAGGGCCACGGCTTCGCCCGGTCGGAGAACAGCAAGGCGTTCAATGCGGTGACCGAAGGCTTCCTGAGCCAGTGCCTGGGCGGCCGTGCCGAGCCGGTCGGAACCGACTTCGCCGGCTCCAGCATTGGCGTGCCGATCGGTGCGGATGGCGTGCCGGGCTTGGTGGAGGCATTGAAGGGCCACGAGCAGACCATCAGGAAGTGAGCCGGGAGTAATCCGGGGAGTGGCCCGTCAGCGCCTGTGCGGACGGGCCACCCGGGCCGGCGACCGGCCCGCCTGCATGTTTCGCGGGCGGGCGGGATAATGGGCCCAATGTCTCCCTGCAACACGGAACCGCCATGACCCCGGAACAACTGCTCGCCACCTACGGCCCCCGCGAATCGATGGAGTTCGACATCGTCGTGGTCGGTGCCGGCCCGGCCGGACTGGCCACCGCAATCCGCCTGCGCCAGCTGGCCGCCGACAAGGGCAGCGAGCTGTCGGTGTGCGTGCTGGAGAAAGGCTCCGAACCCGGCGCGCACATCCTGTCGGGCGCGATCATCGACACCCGCGCGCTGGATGAGCTGTTGCCGGACTGGAAGGAGCGCGGCGCGCCCTTGCGCCAGCCGGTGACACGCGACGAGTTCCTGTTCCTGAGCGAGACCGGATCGCGCGCAACGCCCGGCTTCCTGCTGCCGGGCTGCTTCGACAATCACGGCCATTACATCGCCAGTCTGGGCGAGCTCACCCGCTGGCTGGCAACCCAGGCCGAGGCGCTCGGGGTGGAGATCTTCCCCGGCTTCGCCGCCGCCGAAGTGCTCTACGACGAGGCCGGCGCGGTGATGGGCGTGGCCACCGGCGACATGGGCGTGGGCAAGGACGGCGAGC